>NZ_JACDCW010000094.1 GCF_013817345.1 Methylibium sp. | reverse complement strand
AGCAGCGCAGGGCTCGTGGCTGCGCGCGCAGCGCGCTTCGTCAACTGACTCGTCGCGGCTGTCTGAGCGCAGTGAGCAAAGCGAACGCAGCGAGTTCCGCGACGCAGCCACGAGCCCGAGCAGCACAGCGCAGTCGGCCCAACGGGCCGACCGCCGCACCGAAGCGAAGCCCGCCGCCCGCCCGCGGCTTTGCTCTCGCACAACGCCCGCAACGCACGCAATGCACGCAACGCAATATCAACACGAGCCGAAGGTCAGCAAGAACCGACCACAGAAGCCCTGTGCTTGGGCCGATCGAACGCAAGTCGGTCTCAGCCCCCCGCTCAGCCGATGCGCTGCGCCCAGTGCTCGGTCAAGGGCGAGTGCGCCTTCATCAGCCGCCGCTCGTTCAGCAGGTGCTTCGCCAAGCGGCGCTGCCCGCTGCGAATGGTCGCGTCGAGCAGCGTCTGATCGATGAGGTCGCGCTGGGCGTGGCTGCCGCCGAAGCGGTGACAGGTCTCGCGCGCCGGCCACAGGATCTCGACCGCCTCGGCATGCCGCTCGTTCGCATGGGCCAGCAGGCCGCACAGCAGCGGCACGCCGACTTCGCGGGCCATCATGCCCGGCGTCGAGCGATCGAGGCTGCGCCGCTGCACGGCGGCGAGCAGTTCCTCGGCGGCCTGCAGCCGGCCGGCGCCGATCTGCGCCAGCGCCGCGTGCACGTCGTTGAAGCAGTAGTGGCCCGCCTCCGTCGGCTGCGCCGCCCAGCCGTCGGCGATCGCCTCCCAGCGCGCCCCGGCATCCACGCCGAGCAGGCGAAGCCGCCACAGCAGCGCCGTGATATCGATCCGCTGCAGCGCCACCTCGGCACCCGGCGTCACGCGCTCGTCGAGCAGGGCCAGCGCGCCGGCCGTGTCGAGGCGCTCGAGCCGGAACAGGGCGAGGTGCCACCAGTTGTGATACGCGAACCCGTTGTCGGGCGCCCAGTCGCCGCTGCGCGACTGAAGCCAGTCGGCGCCGCGCTCGTACTGCCCCTGCATCTCGTGTACATGCGTGACCGCGTGCACGGCCCAGGGGTCGCGGCGCTCGATCGCGAGCGCGGCCTGGCCGGTTTCCTGCGCCAGCGCGTAGTGGTTGTTTTCTTCCAGGCCGAAGGCGTGCATGCCCAGCACGTAGCTGTACAGCGGCGCCGAGGCCGACCACTCGGGCAACACGCGCGTCACGCGGCGCTGCAGATTGCGCGCGTCCCCGCGGAAGAAGTCGAACAGGTGCGCCGTGCCGAGCGCCACCAGATCCTGCGGGTGATCGACGAGGATGCGCTCCCAGGCGTCGCAGGCCTCGGCCCACTGTCCTGCCAGGCAAAGCCCGGTGGCGCCGATGTGGGCGCGCTCGCGCTCGTTGGCACCTCCTGCGAGCGCCTTCGCCTGCTCGAAGCTGGCCTGCGCCAGCCCGGTGAAACCGTGCTCGTTCACCGTCAGCAGCGCGTTGGCCTTCATCAAGTGCGCAAGCGCCCATTGCGGGTCGGCCGCGATGGCGTCGTCGAGCGGCGCCATCGCGTCGCCGTAGTACGACACCAGGATCCACTGTGCGCGCTCCGCGCTGTCGATCGCTGCCTGCGAGCGCGTTGAAACGGGGCAGCCACGGGCGTCAAACCGTGCGCTGAGCCGGGGCTGGGCCTGGGCAGCTGCGGCTTCGGGCTCGGCCAGGGTGGTGTCGGTGTTCATCGAAGTCTCCGGGACGTGAGGTGAAAGGAAGGCGCGCAGCATAGGCAGCGTGCGTCCTTTCTTCGTCCCGTGCCCCGCCTGCAGGCGAAAGCGGCAACCCGGCGTGCGGACTACCCCTCGACGCGCAGCCCCACCGCCCCGGCTTCCACGCGGCCCACCACCGCGGCTTGCGCGAAGCCATCGGCCCGGAAGATGCGCAGCACTTCATCCACGCTCTGCGGATCGCAGCTCACCAGCAACCCGCCCGAGGTCTGCGGATCGCTGAGCAGGTGCTGCGCCGTGCCCGGCAGCTCCGCGGCCAAGCTGACTTCGGCCCCGTAACCCGCCCAATTGCGCCCCGACGCGCCGGTGACGAAACCGTCGGCCGCCATCGTGGCAACGCCGGCCATGAGCGGCACTTTCGGCCACTCGATGACGATCCTCGCCTTCGCGCCGCGCGCGAGTTCGAGTGCGTGGCCGGCGAGGCCGAAGCCGGTGATGTCGGTGATGGCATGCACGCCGGGCAACTCGGCCAGAGGCACGCCGGGCTTGTTGAGCTTCGTGGTCGTGGCGATCAATTGCGCATAGCCGGCCGCATCGAGCTTGCCTTTCTTCAGCGCCGCCGACAGCACGCCCACGCCCAGCGGCTTGCCGAGGATGAGCACGTCGCCCGGCTTCGCGTCGGCATTGCGGCGCACCTTGTCCGGGTGCACCAGGCCCATCACCACCAGGCCGTAGATGGGTTCGACCGAATCGATGGTGTGGCCGCCGGCGATGGGGATGCCCGCCTCGCGGCAGACCGACTCGCCGCCCTTGATGATCTGCCCGATCACTTCCACCGGCAACTGGTTGATCGGCATCGCCACCAGCGCCAGCGCCATGATCGGCTTGCCGCCCATGGCGTAAACATCGCTGATCGCGTTGGTGGCGGCGATGCGGCCGAAGTCGAAGGGATCATCGACGATCGGCATGAAGAAATCGGTCGTCGCGATGAGCGCCTGCTCGTCGTTGAGCTTGTAGACCGCGGCATCGTCGGCCGTCTCGATGCCCACCATCAGCTCAGGCGGAATGAACCCGCCGGCGCTGTTGCGCAAGATCTCCGACAGCACGCCGGGCGCGATCTTGCAGCCGCAGCCGCCGCCGTGCGAGAAGCTGGTGAGGCGCAGCGGTGTGGCCGGTGAAGTGGCGCTGGCGGTGGTGTCGTTCATGGTGAGAATTCCTGGCGATGCAAAGCGGTTTTCATTGTGTCAGCAGGCCGGCCGGAGCATGGGCCGAGCCGTGCAAAAGCAGTTCGCGCAACAGGGTGCGAACGGCAGCGGACTCCACGGCCGGCGCGAAGCGCGGCTCGAGCGCGGAGCATTGCACCTGCAGGTGCGCGGCGAATTCGGCATCGCTCGCAAAGCGTTGCATCAGCGCCGACAGCGCCTGCGCATCGCCCAACGGGAAGTACCCGTCGTAGTCGCTCCCGAGCAGGCCCACGTTGCCGTCGATGCGGCTGGCCAGCACGGGCACGCGCGAGCGCAGCGCCTCGATGACGACGTTGGCGCCGCCTTCCATGCGGCTCATGTGCACGAGACCGCGCGAGCGCGCGATCCAGCGCCGCGTCGCCGCATGCGCCAGACCCCCCAGCCAGCGGTAGGCGGCGCATTCGGCGGCGCAGCGCTCGGCGGCGGCTTTCAGATCCGCGTCGAGCGCATTGCCGATGTGGTGGATGCGGACGTTTGTTTCCGCCGGCAGCAGGCGTACGGCGCGCATCAGCGTGAGCGGGTCCTTCTCTTCGCGCAGGTGGCCCACGGCCACCAGATCGAAGCGCCTGCAGGCGCGGTCGTGGCGGATCAGCCGCGGCGCCGACTGCACGATCACCCGCGCCTTGGCTTGCGCACCGGGGGCGAGCCGGTGCAGCCCCTCGTCCTGCAGCACGACAAGGTGGCTGGCACACTCGACCGAATGCTGCGCCACTGCCTCCGACGCCAGATCCCGGTACAGATCGGTGCCGGTCAGCACCAGCGCCAGCGGCCTTTGGGGGTGCCGCTCGGCAAAGCACTCGATCGACTCGGCCGAGCGCCGCGCATGCAGCGCGATCAACGCGTCGGCCGGCGCACCGTCCCAGCGCTGAACGATGCACACCTCGGCCAGCGGCGCCAGAAAACGCTGCCAGCGCAGGGCCGTATGCCAGTTGCCGTTGTTCGCGCCCGCCGCGGCCGGCGAGACGATGCACACACGAGGCTTGCCCATGCCGCCATGTTGGCATGGCCGGGCGCTGCGCCATGACGTCGATCGCTAATCCGCGCCGGCTCGCCGGCAATGCGCTTGCGCAGGCGCTGCGCGAAAGCCGCGCACGCACCCACGCCCTGACCGGCGACCTCAGCGACGCGCAATGGCAGGTGCCGCGCCGGCCCGGCATCAACCCCATCGCCTGGGAGCTGGCGCACCTGGCCTGGTTCGCCGAGTTCTGGGTGCTGCGCGGGCCGCACCGAATCGACGGCGAGGGGCACGTTCGCGCCGAGCAGCCGGCGCGCCATACGGGGCCCGATGCGCTGCTCGATTCGAGCCGGCTGCCGCACAAGGAACGCTGGGCTGCGCCACTGCCCACGCGGGCGCAGGTCGTGGCGATGCTCGATGCACAGCTCGACGCCTGCCTGGCGGCGCTGCCGCAGGCCGACGGTGATGGCGACGGTGATGGCGACGGCGACGGCGACGGCGATGGCGATGGCGACGACGAGCGCCTCTACTTTCACCGCCTGGCGCTGTTCCACGAAGACATGCACGGCGAGGCATTGACCTGGCTGCGCCAGTCGCTGGGCTACGCGCCGCCGGCGGGATCGGCGTTGCCGCGCCATGCGCCGCGGTCGCCGGTTCATGTGCCGGGAGGCGAGCTGTGCATCGGCTGGCCCGCGGGCCGGCGCGGCTTCGCATTCGACAACGAGTTGCCCCGGCGAAGCATGCACCTGGCCGACTTCGAAATCGATGCAGCGCCGCTCACGGCCGGGCAGTTCCTGCGTTTCGTCGAGGCCGGCGGCTACGACCAGCCGGCGTTGTGGCCCGGCGACGCCGGCCGCTGGCGCACCGAGGCCGGGCGTGATCGTCCCGAGCGGTGGCGCCGCAGCCCCCAGGCCGGCGGCCTCACCGGTTGGGAGCATCGTTGGTTCGATCGCTGGCTGCCGCTCGACCCGGCTCGAGCGGTCACCCACATCAACGCCTGGGAGGCCGAGGCCTATTGCCGCTGGGCCGGGCGCCGGTTGCCGAGCGCGGCCGAATGGGAGCATGCGGCGATCGGCGCGGCGCCTGCCCAGCCGGACGGCTCGGGCGCGAACTCGGGCCCGGCCGACGCACGCTTCTTCTGGGGCAACAGCGTCTGGGAATGGACGAGCGATGCCTTCGTCCCCTATCCGGGATTCACGCCCGGGCCTTATCGCGAATACTCTGCCCCCTGGTTCGGCACGCACCGCGAGTTGCGCGGCGGCGCCTTTGCCACGCACCGCCGCTTACACGATCCGCGCTACCGAAATTTCTTCCTGCCCGAGCGCACGGACCTCTTCACCGGCTTTCGCACTGCCGCCCTGTGAAGCGGACGCACGGCGCCCGTTTCGCCATCCCTTTTCTTCCCAACGACGCCAGGCCATGAAAAAAAGATCGCTCCTCGCCGCCCTGCTTTCGGTGGCCCTGCTGCTCGGCGCTGCCCCGGCCTCGGCGCAAACCACCGTGCTGCGCGTCTCCGCCATCCCTGATGAAGCGCCCACCGAGCTGCAGCGCAAGTTCAAGCCGCTGGGCGATTACCTGCAGAAGAAGACCGGCCTGACGGTGCAATTCACGCCGGTGACCGACTACGCCGCCGTGGTCGAAGGCCTGGCCAACAACAAGATCGATCTCGCCTGGCTCGGCGGCTTCACCTTCGTGCAGGCCAAGCTGCGCACCGACGGCAAGGCGCTGCCGATCGTGCAGCGCGCAGAAGACGAAAAATTCACCAGCAAGTTCATCGTGCCGGCGGCGAGCCCCATCAAGAGCCTGGCCGATCTGAAAGGCAAGACCTTCGCGTTCGGCTCGCCGTCATCGACCTCGGGCCATCTGATGCCGCGCTACTTCCTCATCCGCGACGGCATCGAGCCCGACCGTGACTTCAAGGCCGTCGCCTTCTCGGGCGCACACGACGCGACCGTCGCCTTCGTCGCCGCCGGCCGTGCGGAGGCCGGCGTGCTCAATGCCTCGGTGATGGACAAGCTGGCCGAGAGCGGCAATCCGAACGCCGCCAAGGTGCGCGTACTCGCCACCACGCCGCCCTACTACGACTACAACTGGACGGTGCGCCCGGGCCTGGACGCTGCCCTCACGAAGAAGCTGACCCAGGCTTTCCTCGAGCTCGATCCGGCCAACCCGGAGCACAAGGAAATCCTGGATCTGCAACGGGCCTCGAAGTTCATTCCCACCCAGGCGTCGAACTACGACGGCATCGAAGCCGCGGCGGTGGCGGCCGGGCTGATCAAGCCTTGAGGACGCCGCGGTCGGAGCGCGCACGATGAGCTTCGCGCTGGAGAGCGTCGGCCTGGTTCATCCCAACGGCCAGCGAGCGCTCAGGGCCGTGAGCCTGAGCGCCGCTTCCGGCGAACGGCTGGCGGTCATCGGCCCGTCTGGCGCCGGCAAGACCACGCTGCTGCGCGTGCTGGCCACCGCGTTGCGGCCGGGCGAGGGCCGCGCGCTGAGTCTGAGCGCCAACCCGTGGCAACTCTCGGCCGCGGCGCTGCGCAAGCTGCGCGCACGCATCGGCGTCGTCCACCAGGCACCGCCGATCCCGCCGCGGCTGCGGGTCGTGACCGCCGTGCTGGCCGGGCGGCTCGGGGGCTGGAGCACCGGCAGGGCGCTGGCCTCGCTGCTCTACCCCGTCGATATCGCCGGTGCGCGCGAAGCACTGGCCCGTCTCGACATGGCCGATCGCCTGTTCGACCGCTGCGACCGCCTCTCCGGCGGGCAGCTGCAGCGCGTGGGCATCGCGCGCGTGCTCTACCAGGCGCCCGAGCTGCTGCTGGCCGACGAGCCGGTCTCGGCGCTCGACCCGGCGCTGGCCGATGCCGCCGTGGGGCAGTTGATCGCGCACAGTCAAACGCAGGGCGCAACGCTGGTCGCGTCGCTGCACGCCGTGGACCTGGCGCTGAAATGGTTCCCGCGCATCGTGGGCATGCGCGTGGGCGAGGTGGTCTTCGACAAGCCGGCCGAGCACGTCACGCGTGCCATGCTGCAGGAGCTGTACGCGACCGAAGGCGCGGTGCTGCCGACACAGGGCAACGACCCGATGGCGCTCGAGCCCTGGTGCTCGGGCGGTGCCGCAGCCCCCGGCGATAGTGGGGCCACGCTGCCTGGCGGCGCAATTCGCAGCGATGCCTTGCAACCGGGCGGCGCAACCGACGGCGATGCCTCTCAGCCGGGCGGTTCAACCCGCAGCAATGCCGCCTTGCAGCCGGGCGGCGCAACCGGCAGCGACGCCTCGCAGCGGCCCGGTGCACGCGTGCTGCCGCTCACCCGCCCCGGCTGCCGATGAGCTTTGATGTGCCTTGCGCGATAAGCCGCCCGTGCGAGGAGCCCGCAGCGTGCTTCGGGTGCGCGCTGCCGTCCGAATGCCGCCGCTCCATGCTGGCCGGCGACGGTCGGCGAGCCCACCGATGACAGCCGCCCTGACCGCGTCGCCGCCCTCGCGCGATCCGCGGGCGCGCGGCCGTGCCACCGGACTCGTCATCGCGCTGCTCATCCTGTGGCCGATGCTGCAGTTGGCGCAGTTCCGCCCGCTTGCCCTGTTCGAGGCCGGCAACCTGCACGCGATGGGCTATTTTCTGTCGGCCTTTCTGCCGCCCGCGACGTCGGGCGAGTTCCTGGCGCTGCTGCTACGGGCCACGCTGGAAACGCTGGCCATGGCCACCGCCGGCATCGCCTTGGCCTTCGTGCTGGCTGCGCCGCTCGCCTTCGTGATGACGCAAGCCCTGTCCGTCTCGCGCATCGGGCCGGGACGCGGGCGCTGGCACGGGCAGGTGCTGCGCGCTCTCGCGCGGGCTGCGACGCTGGTGCTGCGCGCGATTCCCGAAGTGGTGTGGGCACTGATCTTCGTGCGCGCGCTCGGCCTCGGGCCGGCGGCCGGCGTGCTGGCCCTGGCCATCACCTACGGCGGCATGCTCGGCAAGGTCTATGCCGAGATCCTGGAATCGGGCGACACGCGCCCGGCACGCGCCCTCCTCGAAGCCGGCAGCGGCCGCCTGCAGGCGCTGTGCTATGGCCTCGTTCCGGGCGCCGCGCAGGAGTTGGCCTCCTACACCGTCTACCGCTGGGAATGCGCAGTGCGCGCCTCGGTGGTCATGGGCTTCGTGGGCGCCGGCGGTCTGGGCCAGTTGATGGACCAGTCGATGAAGATGCTCGACGGCGGCGAGGCCAGCACCATCCTGCTCACCTTCTTGCTGCTGGTGCTGCTGGCCGATGCGCTCAGCGCCGCCTTGCGACGGCTGCTGGCATGACACGCCGCCGAACGGGCCGCCATGAAGCCGAGCCGTCTCGCGGCGCGAGCGTGTTCTCCCGCTCACGGCAGAAGACCGTCATGCCGGAGAAGACGACGGCGCGGGCATCGGCCGTGTTGGCTCCTTCTCCCGCGAGCGGGAGAAGGCGGGGGATGAGGGCGCCGCCCGCCGCGCGCTGAGGCCACCCATATGAGCACTGCCGACGTCGACCCCACCGACCGCGCAGAAGCCGCCGGGCCCTGCCTGACTTGCGTGGCCGTCGCGCTGCTGCTCGCCGCGGCCATCGTCGCGAGCTTCGTCTATCTCGCCATCGACTACCGCGCGCTGTTCACTGCCGAGTCGCTGCGGCTGATGGGCCGCTTCATCGCCGAGTTCTTCCCGCCCGATCTGTCCGCGCCTTTCGTCGCGAAAGCGGCCTGGGCCGCCCTCGAAACGCTGGCCGTCTCCGCCCTCGGCACCTTGCTCGCCGCGCTGGCCGGTGGCCTTCTCGCGCTGCCCGCCGCGGGTCGCCTGGGTTCCACCTTGCGTCAGGCGGCGCGCTTCGTGTTGAACCTGCTGCGCAGCGTGCCCGAACTCGTTTGGGCCGCGCTGATGGTTCTGGCCGCCGGCCTGGGGCCCTTTGCCGGTGCGCTGGCACTGGCGCTGCACACCACGGGTGTGCTCGGCCGCCTGTTTGCCGAAACCTTGGAGAACGTGCCGAACGAGCCCGAGCGCGCGCTCGTCGAGGCCGGCGGCGGCACGGTCGCCGCCTTCGCCTACGGCAGCCTGCCCCTCGTCGTGCCGCAGTGCCTGGCCTACACGCTGTATCGCTGGGAGATGAACATCCGCATGGCCGCCGTACTGGGTTTCGTCGGGGCCGGCGGGCTCGGCCAGATGCTGTACTTCCACCTGTCGATCTTTCAGCAGGCCCAGGCCGCCACGGTGCTGATCGCCATGTTCGTGCTGGTCTTCGGGGTCGATGCCGCCAGCGCCCGGCTGCGGCGGGGCCTCGCGCCGGCTTACGCCTGAGTCAAGGCCGGGGAACCCTGCGGCGGCAGGCGTATCCCACCTCACCGGAGCGCCGCCCCACGGACAGGAACCCGGCGGTACGGAGTCGCAAGCCTCGAAGGCTGAAAGCTTTCGGCCCCCCGCGCGACCAACGGACAGCGAGGCCAACCAGGAGCCCTTCTCATGACCCGACGCCATCTTCTCAGCCTGCTCGCCGCCCTCGGGCTGGCACAGCGCAGCACGGCCGCCCCGGAGCCCAAGGCCGCTCCTGCGGCCAGCAACATCGAGCCGCTGAAACTTACCGACGCCCAGTGGAAACAGCGGCTGACGCCGGCGCAGTACGACGTGCTACGCAAGGAAGGTACCGAGCGCGCCGGCACCAGCCCGCTCAATGCCGAGAAGCGCAAGGGCCGCTACCACTGCGCCGGCTGCGACCTGCCGCTGTTCAGCTCCGAGACCAAGTACGAAAGCGGCACCGGCTGGCCGAGCTTTTATGCCCCGCTGGCGGGCGCGTTCGAGTACGAAAGGGACTTCAAGCTGTTCCTCCCGCGCACCGAATACCACTGCGTGCGCTGCGGCGGCCACCACGGCCATCGCTTCAACGATGGCCCGCAGCCGACCGGCAAGCGCTATTGCAACAACGGCGTGGCGCTCAAGTTCGTGCCGGAGCCGCAAGCATGAGGACCACCCTGATGAGACGCGCCCTACTTGTTCATGCCGCGCTGGCCGCAGGCTTGCTCATCGGTCTGACGCCCGCCGTGCACGCGCAGGCCGCTTCGGCACCCGCGGCCAGCAACACCGCCAAGGCCACCTTCGCCGGCGGCTGCTTCTGGTGCGTGGAGTCGGACTTCGACAAGGTGGAAGGCGTGCTCTCCACCACCTCGGGCTACATCGGCGGCAAGACGACGAAGCCGACCTACGAACAGGTATCGACCAACCGGACCGGCCACGCCGAGGCCGTCGAGATTGCCTTCGATCCCGCCAAGGTGAGCTACGAGCAACTGCTCGAACACTACTGGCGCAGCATCGACCCCACGGTCAAGGATCGGCAGTTCTGCGACGTCGGCCATTCCTACCGCACGGCGATCTTCACGCACGGCCCCGCGCAAGCCCAGGCGGCGCAGGCCTCGAAGGAGGCGCTGCAGAAGAACAAGCCGTTCAAGGAGCCGATCGTGACCGAGATCGTGCCCGCCACGGCTTTCTACCCGGCCGAGACCTATCACCAGGACTACTACACCAAGAACCCGGTGCGCTACCGCTACTACCGCACGAGCTGTGGGCGCGACGCGCGGCTGAAGCAGTTGTGGGGCGATCAGGCGGTGCAGCACTGAGGGGCTGCAACTTGCAGGGGCGCGGCCTGCACCGCCGCACTCCTGCAAGGCTGGCCTGCCCGGCAGGACTCGAACCTGCGACCCCCAGCTTAGAAGGCTGGTGCTCTATCCAGTTGAGCTACGGGCAGTGAGCGGCTGACGGAAAAGGTGGTCGGGGCGGCGGGATTCGAACTCGCGACCTATTGCTCCCAAAGCAATTGCGCTACCAGGCTGCGCTACGCCCCGACGAAGCCTGGATTGTAGTCAGCACGCGTCGCCCAAGCCGGCGATTTCCCCGGCGGGCCGCATCCACGGCTACCCCACAGAGCGGCTCGCGGGCGTCTTGGCGCAGCGGCCCTCGCGCCGGGCGGCACCGACTGGCGAGTGCTTCAGCTCTCCAGTTGCGCCCACGCCTTGTCGAGCCGCTTGGCGCTCACCGGCTGTGGCGTGCGCAGTTCCTGAGCGAACAGGCTGATGCGCAATTCCTCCAGCAGCCATCGAAACTCGTCGAGCCGCGGATCGGGCGCGCCGCGCCGCTCGGCGACGCGCTTCAGATAGCGCTGCTCGAGCGGCCTCAGTTCGGCCAGGCGCTGCGCATCGCGCGCCGGGTCGGCCCGCCACTTGTCCAGGCGCAATGTCACGCCCTTCAGGTAGCGCGGCAGGTGCTGCAGCGCGAGCCACGGCGTACGGGCGAGGAACTGTTTGGGCACGAGGCGCGCGAGCTGTGCGCTCACGTCGTCGACGACTTCCTTCGCGGGCCGCGCATCCTTGAGCTTGCGAAGGGCGACCGCGTGCTCGGTCAGCACGGTGGCGGCCTGCCGTGCCACCTCCTGGGCGATCAGGTTGAGCCGGCTGCGGCCTTCGTCGATGCGCTTCGCGAAGGCCTGGGCATCCATGGGCAGCGGCTCGGCCATGAAGGCGCGCTCCAGCGCGACCTCGATGATCTGCGTGCGCAATTCTTCGACGCTGCCGCCGAGCTGCATGTAGGCCGCTGCCATGCGCGTGAGATCAGGAATGTTCTTCTCGAGGTACTTGAGCGGCTCCTTGAGCTGCAGCGCGATCAGGCGGCGCAGGCCGGCGCGGTGCTTGGCGGCAGCAACGCCAGGCTCGTCGAAGACTTCGATCTCGACGTGCGTGCCGCGGTCGATGAGGGCCGGGAAGCCGATAAGGCTCTGCGCGCCGCGGCGGATTTCCATCAGCTCGGGGAGTTCGCCGAAGGTCCAGGTGGTGTAGGTCGCCGATGCGGCTATGCCCGGACCCTCACCCCGGCCCTCTCCCGCAAGCGGGAGAGGGGGCAATTCATTCCCGCGTATATGAGGCTCCGATGCCTTTCCCTGGGCAGGAGAAAGCGGCTTGCTTGCACTCCCTTTCGTAGGAAATAGTGGCTGAGTTCCCTTCCCGCGTGCAGGAAAAGGTGAATTGCTCCCTTTCCCGCTTGCGGGAGAGGGCTGGGGTGAGGGCCGCTCGGCCTCCACCGACACCCCGACCTTCAAGCCCGCCAAGGCCTGAAACGCCGACCGCGCCTGCGCGCCCAACTCCGCCTTGAGCGTCGGCAGATGCCGCCCGCTGCCGAGCTGCCGGCCGTGTTCGCCATCGACGCGAAAGTTCATGAACAGGTGCGGCGCCAGCGTCTCGAGCTTGAAGTCGTTGCGCTGCACGGCAAGCTGCGTGCGTTCGCGCACCGCCTTCAAGAGGGCATCGACCAGCCCGCCCTGCGCGAACGGCGTCGCTTCGACGAACTCCGCCGCGAACTCCGGCAGCGGCACCAGCCGCGAGCGTGGCCGCTGGTGCAGGCTCTTGACGAGCGCCAGCACCTTGTCCTTGAGCAGTCCCGGCACGAGCCATTCGCAGCGCTCCTCGCTCATCTGATTGAGCGCGTAGATCGGCACGGTGACGGTCAGGCCGTCCTTCGGGTCGCCCGGCTCGTGCAGGTAGGTCGCCATGCAGTCGATGCCGCCCAGGCGAATCGTCTTCGGGAAGGCCGCGGTGGTGATGCCGGCAGCCTCGTGGCGCATCAGTTCTTCGCGCGTCAGGTGCAGCAGCCGCGGCTGGCACTTCGCCTCCTCGCGATACCAGCGCTCGAAATCAGTGCCGCCCGCCACGTCGGCCGGCAACTGGCTGTCGTAGAAGGCGAAGATCAACTCGTCGTCGACCAGCACGTCCTGCCGGCGCGACTTGTGCTCCAGCTCCTCGACCTCGCGGATCATCTTGCGGTTGTGCGTCAGGAAGGGCAGCTTCGTGTCCCATTCGCCCTGCACCAGCGCTTCGCGGATGAAGATCTCACGCGCAGCGGCCGGATCGATCTTCGCGAAGTTGACGCGCCGGTTGCTGTAGACCACCAGGCCGTAGAGCGTCGCGCGCTCCAGTGCCACGACCTCGGCCGCCTTCTTCTCCCAATGCGGCTCTAGCAGTTGCGTCTTGAGCAGATGGCCGGCCACGCCGGGTATCCACTGCGGCTCGATCGCGGCCAGCGAGCGGCCGAACAGCCGCGTCGTCTCAACCAGCTCGGCGGTGATCAACCAGCGGCCCGGCTTCTTGCTCAGGTGCGCGCCCGGGTGGCGCCAAAACTTGATGCCGCGCGCGCCGAGGTACCAGTCCTCGTCCTCGCTCTTGAGGCCGATGTTGCCGAGCAAGCCGGCGAGCATCGCCAGGTGAATCTGTTCGTAAGTCGCCGGGCTGGCGTTCAGCCGCCAGCCGTGCTCTGCAACCACGGTATGCAATTGCGAATGAATGTCGCGCCATTCCCGCACGCGGCGCGGCGAGATGAAATGCTCGCGCAGCCGTTGCTCCTGCTGTCGGTTGGAAAGCTTGTGCGGCGCCGCCTCCCGCTCGCTGCTGCCGTGGGACACGGTGGCTGGAGCGCCCGATACAGCCCCTGCTGCTCGCGTGCCGCCCCGCATTGCTCCCTCTGCTCGCGCACGGCCCGACATTGCTCCCTCTCCCTCTCCCACTCGTGGGAGAGGGTTGGGGTGAGGGTGCGCCGCGACCCCCCTGCCCTCTCCCGCCCGCGAGGAAGGGTGAACACCGTCGTTTCCCGATGAGGCAGCATGCCCACGCCCCGCCTCGATCCACTTCCACAACTTCAGATAGCCCATGAACTCCGAGCGCTCATCGTCGAACAGCTTGTGCTTCTGGTCAGCCGCCTGCTGCTGTTCGAGCGGACGGTCGCGCACGTCCTGCACGCTGAGCGCGCTGGCGATGATGAGCACTTCACTGAGCGATTGGCGGTCGCGCGCGGCAAGGATCATGCGGCCCACCCGCGGGTCGAGCGGCAACCTCGCGAGTTCTTGGCCGACGGCGGTGAGCTCGTTCGCCTCGTCGATGGCGCCCAGCTCGCCGAGCAGCGCGTAGCCGTCGGCGATCGCCTTCTTCGGCGGCGGTTCGAGGAAGGGAAAGTCCTCGACCGTGCCGAGGTTCAGGGCCTTCATGCGCAGGATCACGCCGGCCAGCGAACTGCGCAGGATCTCCGGGTCGGTGAAGCGCGGGCGCGCGGCGAAATCGTCTTCGCCGTACAGGCGAATGCAGATGCCGTTGGCGACCCGCCCGCAGCGGCCGGCGCGCTGGTTGGCCGCCGCCTGGCTGATCGGCTCGACCTGCAACTGCTCGACCTTGTTGCGATAGCTGTAGCGCTTGACCCGCGCGGTGCCGGCATCCACGACATAGCGGATGCCGGGCACCGTGAGCGAGGTCTCGGCCACGTTGGTGGCCAGCACGATGCGCCGGCCGTTGCCGGCCTCGAAGACCTGGTCCTGCTCCTGCTGAGACAGGCGGGCGAACAGCGGCAGGATCTCCGGCTGCGGGCCGCCGCGGTGCTGTTGCAACAGGTGCTTGCGCAGATGGTCGGCGGCCTCGCGGATCTCCCGCTCGCCGGGCAGGAACACCAGCACGTCGCCGGAACCCTCGCGCCACAACTCATCGACCGCATCGGCGATCGCGTCGTTCAGGTCGCGATCGTCGCCGCTGCGGCGCGTCTCCTCGAACGGCCGCCAGCGCTGCTCGACCGGGAAGAGGCGCCCCGACACCTGGATCACCGGCGCAGGCAGGTCTCCCGCTGCGAAGTGCCTGGCGAAACGATCCGCGTCGATGGTCGCCGAGGTGACGATGATCTTCAGGTCGGGCCGGCGCGGCAGGATCTGGCGCAGGTGGCCGAGCAGGAAATCGATGTTGAGGCTGCGCTCGTGGGCCTCGTCGATGATGAGCGTGTCGTAGGCGCGCAGCAGCGGGTCGGTCTGCGTCTCGGCGAGCAGGATGCCGTCGGTCATGAGCTTGATCGACGCACCCGGCGTGAGCCGGTCCTGGAAGCGCACCTTGTAGCCGACCACCGCGCCGAGCGGCGTGTTCAGCTCCTCGGCAATGCGCTTGGCGACCGAGCTCGCGGCGATGCGGCGCGGCTGCGTGTGGCCTATCCATTGCGCGCGAGCGCCGGGCGCCGAGCCGCCAGGAACGCGGCCCACCGCATTGGCCTTGCCGCGTCCGAGCGCCAGCATCAGTTTGGGCAACTGCGTGGTCTTGCCCGAACCCGTCTCGCCGCAGACGATGACGACCTGATGGGCGAGCACCGCCTGCGCGATGTCCTCGCGCCGGGCGGAGACCGGCAGCGATTCGGGAAAGGTGATGATGGGCAGCGCCGAGGCCGGCGGTGCGGAGCGCGGGGAAGTCGAATTCACGAGGGTCGTGATTATCGGGCGCCGTCTTGCAAGCGGCCGGTCGAGCGCTTGCGCGCAAAGCCATGCGGCACAATCGAAGCAGCTTGCAAAACCCCTCATGGACCTCGTCTTTCCGCACACCTTCGTTCCCTGGTTCCGCTCGGTAGCGCCCTACATCCACGCCTACCGCGGCAAGACTTTCGTGGTGGCGATGGCGGGCGAACTCATCGCCGCCGGCAAGCTCGATTCCTTCGTGCAGGACCTCTCGATCCTGCAGGCGATGGGCATCAAGATCGTGCTGGTGCACGGGTTTCGGCCGCAGGTGAGCGAGCAACTGCGCGCCAAGGGCCAACCGGAACGCTTCAGCCACGGCCTGCGCATCACCGACGCCGTGGCGCTCGACTGCGCGCAGGAAGCGGCGGGCCAGTTGCGCTTCGAGATCGAGGCCGCGTTTTCGCAGGGCCTGCCGAACACGCCGATGGCGAATGCAACGGTGCGGGTGATGTCGGGCAATTTCCTGACCGCGCGGCCGGTCGGCATCGTCGATGGCGTGAACTTCCAGCAAAGCGGACTGGTGCGCAAGGTCGATGGCGCTGCAATCCGCCGTGCCATCGACATCGGCGCCGTGGTGCTGCTCTCCCCATTCGGTTTTTCGCCCACCGGCGAGGCCTTCAACCTGACCATGGAAGACGTGGCGACCAGCACCGCGATCGCGCTGCAGGCCGACAAGCTGGTCTTCCTGACAGAGGTGCCGGGCATACGCGAGAACCAGCACGACGCCGACAGCCCCATCGACACCGAACTCGCCCTGGCCGATGCCGAGCGACTGCTGGCCGCCCTGCCCAACCCGGCCCAGCCGACGGACACCGCCTTTTATCTACAGCACTGCGTGAAGGCCTGCCGCGGCGGCGTGGAGCGCTCGCACATCCTGCCCTTCGCGGTGGAGGGTGCGCTGCTGATGGAGGTGTACACGCACGACGGCATCGGCACGATGGTGGTCGATGAAAAACTCGAGAGCCTGCGCGAAGCGACGGCCGACGACATCGGCGGCATCCTGCAGCTCATCGAGCCCTTCGAGCGCGACGGCACGCTGGTCAAGCGCGACCGCACCGAGATCGAGCGCGACATCGGCCACTACACCGTGATCGAACATGACGGCGTGATCTTCGGCT
>NZ_JACDCW010000093.1 GCF_013817345.1 Methylibium sp. | reverse complement strand
GCGCGGGCCGACCGCCGCACCGGCGCTGCGAACGCCGCCCGCCCGTGGCTTAGCTCGCGCACCCCATCCGCGATGTTTGCCCTTTTCGGACCGCGATCGTGCGCAATAAGCGACACAAGGGCGGCTGATCGGGGCTTTGTGCTTGCGCAGCACGGCTACATTGCTCTGGCGCCTGTTACCCGACGGCGCAAGCATCGAGATGCCGGAGCAGTTCCACGATGTCCTCGATTCCCCCGATTCCCATTCGCGCGTCCAACTTCGCGCCGCTCGACGACGCTCAGCAGCAAGACTGCAGCGGCTGTTCGGACGGCGAACGCCTCGGCTTCGAGTTCAGCTTCGCCTACCAGCCGATCGTCGATCTCGCCCGCGGCGGCATCTACGCCCACGAGGCGCTCGTGCGCGGCCCCGCCGGGGAGCCGGCGCCCACCGTGCTGTCGCAGGTGAACGACGCCAACCGCTACCGCTTCGACCAGGCCTGCCGCGTCAAGGCCATCAAGGGCGCCGTGCAGCTCGGCATGACCGAACGGCTGTCGATCAACTTCCTGCCCAACGCCGTGTACCGCCCGGAGGTGTGCATTCGCACCACGCTGGCGGCAGCGCGCGCGCACGGCTTTCCGATCGAGAAGATCATCTTCGAGACCATCGAGGGCGAGCGCGTCGGCGACGGCGCCTGGTATGCCAAGGTGATGAGCGAGTACCAGCGCATCGGCTTCCTGACCGCGATCGACGACTTCGGCGCAGGCTATGCCGGGCTGAACCTGCTCTCGCAGTTCCAGCCAGATCTGGTCAAGCTCGACATGGAGCTCATCCGCGGCATCGACACGCACGCGGCGCGCCAGATCATCGTGGCCGCCACAGTGCGCATGTGCCACGAACTCGGCATTCTGGTCATCGCCGAAGGCATCGAAACCCTGGGCGAAATGGAGTTTCTGCGCAGCACCGGCGTGAGCCTCATGCAGGGCTATCTGTTCGCCCGGCCGAGCTTTCAGTCGCTGGTCGCTCCTGAGGCGATTCCTCACCTGAAGCGCTGAAGCGGCGGCGCTCGCCGCTTCGGGCGCGCGAGCAAGGCCTTCAGAACATCCGCGTCCGGTGCCGGCGCGATCGCTCACGCTGCGCGTTCGAACTTTGCACGCTCGGCCGCGAACACCGACACGAAATTGGCGATCAGCCGCGTGGGCAGCCGGTCCTTCAAACAGATGAGGTGCGGGTGCGTATACAGCGCCTCATGCCGGATCGGCAGCACCGCCAAACGCGGATCGGCCACGTACGCGAACTCGGCCACGACACCCAGTCCCAGCCCCTGCGCCACGGCTTCCCTGACCGCTTCGCGACTGCCCATCTCCACGGCGCAGCGAACGGACACGCCGGCGTGTTCGAGGGTGGCCTCGAACACCCGGCGCGTGCTCGAGCCGTGCTCGCGCAGCACGAAGAGCTGTCCCTGCAGGTCTTCGAGCGCCAGGGGGCCCTCCTGCGCCAGCAAGGGATGATCCCGCGGGCCGAACACGACGAGCGCCTGCCGCCGGTAGGGCTCGCAGTGAACGCGCGGATCATCGACCGCCTGCAAGGGCATGCCGATGTCGCCCTGATGGTCGAGCACGCGCCGCACGATCTCCGCCGAGTCGCTGATGCTCACCGCGATCTGCACGCGCGGCCAGCGCGCCCGGTACTGCAGGATCAGCGGCGTGACGTTGTAGGGGCCGACCGCGCAGATGCGCAGCCGGCCGCAGTATTCGCTGCGCGCCTGGTGCAGCAACGCCACCGCATCGTGCTCCGCGCTGAACATCCGGTGCGTGGTCTCGTGCAGCGAGGCGCCGAACTCCGTCAGCTCGATCCGCCGCCCCTTGCGGAAGAAGAGCTCCACACCGAAGCGCCGCTCCAGGGCCGCCACGTGCGCCGACACCGTCGGTTGCGTCAACGCCAGCTCGCGCGCCGCGGCCGACATGCTGCCCAGGCGCGCCGCCGAGTTGAAAGCCCGAAGCTCCGACGAAGTGCTGTCCATAGACCTGCCCTATATGTTGGGCGGGTCGTGTGACGGCATCGTTAATCCTCCTGTGATGTGAGCCGCCTACCGTGCAGGCATGTCCACCGCAGTTCAGGAGGAAACGAGCATGCAACCCATCCTTTGCACCCATGCGGCGCAGGTCGTGTACCGGCAGACCAGCACCGCCTTGCACCCGACCACCCTGTCCATTCTTCCCGGGCAACTGCTCGTGCTGCTGGGCTCTTCGGGCGCCGGCAAGTCCACGCTGCTGCGAACGCTCAACGGCTTGGTCCGCCCCACCGCCGGCGCGGTGGAGATTCCGGGCATCGGCAGCCTCGCCGACCCGGCCGTGCTCAGGCAGCACCGCCGCACGACCGGCATGGTGTTCCAGCAGCATCACCTGATCGGCCGCGCCTCGGTGCTGAGCAACGTGCTCACCGGCCGCCTGGGCTACCACGGCCCGCTGGCCTTCATGAGGCCGTGGTCCCACGCCGACAAGACGCTCGCGCTCGCGGCCATCGACCGGGTCGGGCTGCTGACGCATGCCTTGCAACGGGCCGACGAACTCTCGGGCGGCCAGCAGCAGCGGGTCGGCATCGCCCGCGCGCTGGTTCAGCAGCCCAAGCTGATCCTGGCCGACGAACCCGTTGCCAGCCTCGACCCCGCCACCGCGCTGGATGTGATGACGCTGCTGCGCGACATCTGCAAGACCGATCGCATCACCGCCGTCGTGAGCCTGCACCAGGTGCACTTCGCCAAGGAGTTCGCTGACCGCATCGTCGGCTTGAACAGCGGGCGCGTCGTGTTCGACGGCGCACCCGAAGCCTTGACGAAAGACGCCACCGAATCTCTCTACGCCAACAAGGATCGCGCCGAGA
Organism: Methylibium sp.; assembly: GCF_013817345.1. GTDB lineage: Bacteria > Pseudomonadota > Gammaproteobacteria > Burkholderiales > Burkholderiaceae_C > Methylibium. The sequence goes on along the minus strand of NZ_JACDCW010000093.1, from coordinate 13,540 downwards.
AGCGCCCGCAGCCCGCAGGCATCGGGGCTACCGCCCTTGCCTTGGAAACCTTCGCCTGACCCCACCCAAAGGAGCTCACCATGAACCGTCGATCCGCCCTCGCCCAAGCCGCTGCCTGCAGCCTGCTCGCCCTTTGCGCCTCCGCCTGGCTCGCACCCTCGGCATCGGCCCAGTCGGCCAACCCGTCGAAGCTGCGCGTCGCGCTGCTGCCCGACGAAAACGCCTCCACGCTGATCCAGAACGCCCAGCCGCTCAAGGCCTACCTGGAGCGCACGCTGAAGAAGGAGATCGAGCTGATCGTCACCACCGACTACTCCTCGATGATCGAAGCCATGCGCTTCGGCCGCATCGAGATCGGCTACTTCGGCCCCTTCTCCTACGTGCTCGCCAAGAGCAAGGCGCCGCAGATCGAAGCCTTTGCAGTGGGCGTCGAGCGCGGCGCGCCGACCTACACCTCGGTTCTCATCGCGACGGCGGGCGGGCCGGTGAAGACGCTGGCCGACGTGCGCGGCAAGCCCTTCGGCTTCGGCGACCAGGCCTCGACCTCCAGCCACCTCGCCCCACGCGCGCATCTGCTCAAGATGGCCAAGCTCGACGGCGAGAAAGACTATCGGCCCGTGCATGTGGGCACGCACGATGCGGTCGCGCGCGCCGTACAGACCGGCCAGTTGCCGGCAGGGGCTCTGTCCAAGCCCATCTACGACACGCTCGTCGAGCGTAAGACCATCGATCCTTCGAAGATCGTGGAGCTCGCCCAGTCGGCACCGATCCCCAACTACCCGATCGTCATGCAAGGCAAGTTGTCGCCGGCGCTCAAGGCGCAGATCCGCTCCGCCTTCATCGACATGAAGGACGCCGAGGTGCTGAAGGCCTTTCGCGTCGAAGGCTTCATGGCGACGGACGACAAGGCCTACGACGTCCTTCGCGAGACCGCGCAGGTCCTGAACATCGAGCTCGAGAGCATGCAATGAACCAGGCCGCGCTGCCCGAGCGCTATCGCTCCATTCTCGAAACCAACGCGGCTGCGGGGCGGCGCAACACGGTGCTGATCGCGGCCGTGGTGGCGGTGTGCCTCCTGGCGCTGGCGCTCACGGGCTTCTTCGACGTGCAGCGCCTGGTCGAAGGGGCACCGGCGCTGGCGCAGCTCGGCAGCGAGATGATCCCGCCGGATTTCTCGCGCTTCGAAGCGTGGTTGAAACCGCTGCTCGACACCCTGGCCATGTCGGTGGCCGGCACGGCACTCGCGGTGGTGCTGTCGCTGCCACTGGCCTTGCTGGCGGCGCCGAACACGTCGCCGCATGCGGGCATCTACCGGATCGCGCGCACGCTGCTCGCGGCGATGCGTTCGGTGCCGGAGATCATCCTGGGCATCATCTTCGTGGCCGCCGTCGGCTTCGGCGCCCTGCCCGGCGTGCTGGCGCTGGCGCTGCACTCGACCGGCATGGTCGGCAAGTTCTATGCAGAGGCCATCGAGCACGTCGATCCCAAGCCGCTGGAGGCCGCCCGCGCCGCCGGCGCGAGCCGCTTCCAGGTGATCACGCACGCCGTGCTGCCGCAGGTGCTGCCGCAACTGGCCGACATCACGCTGTACCGCTGGGAGTACCACTTCCGCGCCTCGGCGGTGCTCGGCATCGTGGGGGCGGGCGGCATCGGCTTCGAGCTCATGGCCGCACTGCGGCTGATCCGCTACGACCAGGTCGCCGCCATCCTTCTCACCATCCTGGCCTGTGTCGTCGTCGTCGATGCCACGGGCGCCGCACTCAGAAAACGACTCAAATGAACCGACCGATCATCGTTGCCACCAACCGCATCCACGACGAAGTGGCCGAGCGCCTGCGCGAAGCCGGCGAACTGCGCATGAACACCGCGGTGGAGCCGTGGAGCCCCGCCGAGCTGCGCGCCAATGTGCGCGACGCCAGCGCCGTCATGGGCTTCATGACCGACCGGGTGGACGCCAGGCTGCTTGCCGCAGCGCCTTCGCTGCGCATCGTGGCCTGCGCGCTCAAGGGGCTGGACAGCTACGACGTGCAGGCCTGCACCGAAGCCGGTGTGTGGCTGAGCATCGTGCCCGATCTGCTCACGGCGCCGACCGCGGAGCTGGCCATCGGCCTGGCCATTGCGCTAGGCCGCAACGTGCTGCAAGGCGACGCCCGCGTGCGCAGCGGCGCGCATCTGGGGTGGCGCCCTCAGTTGTACGGCACCGGGCTCGACGGGTCGGTCGCGGCGGTGCTCGGGCTGGGCATGGTCGGCCGGGCGATCGTCGAGCGGCTGCGCGGCTTTGGCTGCAGCCGCATCCTGGGCTACGACCCCGCGGCGCCATCGATCCCCGGCGTCGAACCGTGCAGCCTTCAGCAAGCGGTGTCGCGCGCGGACTGGCTCTTCGTGGCCGTGCCGCTCACGCCGACCACTCGCCACCTGATCGGCGCCAGCGTGCTGCACGACGCCAAGCCGGGGCAGCTCATCGTCAATGTGGGCCGAGGCTCAGTGGTGGACGAGGAGTCGATCGCCACGGCCTTGCAGTCGGGCCGCCTCGGCGGCTATGCGGCAGATGTCTTCGAGTTCGAGGACTGGTCCTTGCCGGCAGCGCCCTCCTCGGTGCCCGAGCGCCTGCGGTCGGCGCAACGCACCGTGTTCACGCCGCACATCGGCTCGGCGGTGGCGCGCGTGCGGATCGAGATCGAGCACCGCGCGGCGAGCAACATCCTGGCTGCGCTGAGCGACCGGCGCCCGCAGGATGCGGTCAACGACGCGCAGGCTGCCATGGCGACCGGCACGGCGGACGGCTGATCGCCTACCGGGTCAGACAGCGCCGAACACGATGCGATCTCGTCCGCCCTGCTTGGCGCGGTAAAGGCGCCGATCGACGGTATCGACGAACTTGACGGGGTCGTCGATCCCCGAGGGAATGATCGTGCCGACCCCCATGCTCACGGTGAGCAACTGGCTGACGGGTGAAGCCGCATGGGCGATCTGCGCCTTGAAGATCGCCTGCCGGCATCGCTCGGCAACAGCCATCGCCGCGTTCTCGTCGCTGGCAGGAAGCAGCAAGACGAACTCTTCGCCGCCGTAGCGAGCCAGGAAATCACGAGGCCGGTTGGCGGAGAGCGTCAGCGCATGAGCCACCCGCTTGAGGCATGCGTCACCCTCGACGTGGCCGTAGTGGTCGTTGTAGCGTTTGAAGAAATCGACGTCGAACATGATCAAGGAGAGTGGCCGGACGTCGCGCCGCGCTTCGCTCCACTCCTTGTCGAAAACAGAGTCGAACATGCGACGGTTTGCCACGCCGGTCAGTGCGTCGCGGAACGAAAAGTACTTCCAGCTCCTTTTGCAGGCTGAGCAGCTTCTCTTCGGTCTTCTTGCGCTCCGTGATGTCGAACATGAAGCCCACCAGCGCTTCAACGCGACCGTTCCCATCGCGCACGACATGCACAACGTCCCGGATCCAGACGTACTCGCCGCTCGCGGTCAGCGCACGATAGTCGGCCTCGTGGTCGACACCGGCCTGAGACTGGGACACGCAGAAGCCGACGACCCGTTCACGATCGTCTGGGTGCATGCGGGCAGCCCAATCGTCGACGCTGACCCAGCTCGACGGAGACCACCCGAGCAAATGCTCGATCTGCGGGCCGATGTAGGTGAACCTTGCGCTGCCCCAATCGATCTTCCACGGTATGGCGCGGGTCGATTCCAGCAAGGTGCGATAGACCTCGCTGTCCGGTTCGATGTTGTTCATGGAAGTTGAAGCACCGTGTTCGATTCAGGCGACGTGACTTGCGTGGAGGGAATGAATTGCGAACGCCCAACACGTTCGACATGAGCGGCGTCCCAAAGGGAGCGAAACGGCTTTCAGGGCGGGAACTTGCACCGCTTTAGTTGACACACGGTTGCAGGCCCTGCTGCTGCTAGAAGACAGCCGGAGGGAGGTCGGCAACGTCCTTGATCAGCACGCCAGGCTGATTGCTCATCTGCACGGCATTGAGCTTGAACGCGACACCATATCGGTTGATCTTTTGAGGCCCAGGCATTCCCATCGAACACTCCATCATTAGGTCAGAGTGTCAACGAAACCGTTACGAGCTCCAGGTCAGCTCGAGCGAAGGGTTAGGCCTCACGGCGCAGGCAACCAACCACACTTGATTTCAGTCCTGCAGCAGCATTGCATAGAGAACTTCGGAAACTGCGTCCACCTGCATCGGCAAGATGAAGAACACCGCGACGATGAGTGCCGCCAGCACTGTGAACACGATCGCGGCGATCGGTGCAGCGACTAGAACGAAGCGCCAGTACGCTACTGCGAATGATTGTTCTGGTCGTCGCACGGCTTCTCGCTGGGTCCAGCCGGCTTCAAGCTGACTGTACGTGGACTCATACATCAGCCGCGCAACGACAAGAGCCCCGATGAGTAGGTAGAGGCCGACATACCCGAGTGAATGAACGGCTCCTGCCAGTAGGAGCAGCGGAAGATCCGTGAATTCACGATCAAGCTTGAACAGGGCCACAAGGGCAAAGCCGACGGCGACGACTGCAAGGAAGACGGCATACCAATGGCGGTTCGCGCGGAAGCGGTCGAGCTCAGTGTGGACACAGTCGAAGAGCTCCGCGGCGGTTCCAGGTGTCAGAAGGTGCATGACGAGAGCCGGGGATCTCAGTGAAGCCTAACGTTGAAGTTCAGCGGCCGCCGCAGGCGGTCCGCTGGAACGACGGGTTAGCTGTCATTTCGCCAGCCCGGCTACGAATGCCCAACCCAAGACTCCAACTCCCGCCAGAGCAGTTGGCACAGTTAGCACCATGGTCACAACCCAGAAGCGCATGAAGCGGTTTGAGCTTCGCACTTGAACCTGGCCTAGGGCTTCGAGTTTCTTCAGCAGAGCCTGGGGGTTTTTCCTTGCCTCGGGTGAGCGGAGTACCGCTGCCTGCGACATCACACCCTTCTGAATCACAACCATCTTCGTAACCTCGAAGATCACGAACGCTGCGAGGGACGCCAGGAATAATAGTGCTGACCAGAGTGCCTGCTGCTTCGTTAAGTGATCCTTGGTTAACTGCCACAGTCCGAAGTAGCCGGCATATCCGCCAAGAATGATCAGGTTGCTATAGGCAGTCGCCCGATCAAACGTGGCTGTGACGACCTCGAGCTGCGCATCAGCAATCTCCGACGCCTGTCTGGCCTCCTCACGTTCGGCTGCTTGCTTAAGAAGTTCCTGGAAGTTCGCCTGCGACACGGTGACGCTCCCCGATAGCTAACTTGTTTTAGACGCAGCGACGCTAGATGGGCGCGTGGCCTAAGTCAATCTCCTGTCTGCGTGTCGTCATCAGGTTTCCCTCGAAATGCGTGTTCGATACACGGTCCTGCCGGCCGATTTAGATCGCCCAATTTTTAACGTAGCAGACCCGTCCCGAATCGCCTCGACGGCGCATCTGTACCTGCACCGTGCTCGCCTCGCCCGGTGCCTACACTCTCCCGGATGACCGTTTCCGCCCCTGCCCCTGCTTCGGCCCCCAGCGCCACAGCGCCGGGCGCCGCCTCTTCCGCCGCCCGGTCCCAACCCGCCCTCCCGGCCCGCTCGGTGCGCCCCTTGAGCGCGCTGCTGCCCTTCATGCGGCCCTATCGCGGCCGCATCGTTCTGGCCGGGTTGTTCCTGCTGCTGGCAGCCGTCGCCACGCTGGTTTTGCCGCTCGCCCTCAAGAGCCTGATCGATCAGGGCTTGGTCGCCGCCGATCCCGGCGAGCGCGTGCTGGCGTTGCGCGAGCACTTCTTCGCCCTGTTCGCCGTCGGCGCGGCGCTCGGTGTGTTCTCGGCGGCACGCTTCTACATGGTCACGTGGCTGGGCGAGCGCATCACCGCCGACCTGCGCAATGCCGTCTATGCGCACGTCGTCCGCCAAAGCCCCGAATTCTTCGAAACCACCCAGACCGGCGAAGTGCTCTCACGCCTCACCACCGACACCACCCTGGTGCAGGCGGTGATCGGCTCGAGCCTGAGCATGGGCCTGCGCAACACCGTGATGGGCATCGGCGCGATGGGCATGCTGATCGTCACCAACCCGGTCGTCATGTCGCAGGTCATGGGCATCCTGGTGCTGGTGGTGCTGCCGGCACTGTGGTTCGGCCGCAAGGTGAGAAAGCTCTCTCGCGCCAGCCAGGACCGCGTCGCCGATTCGAGCGCCATCGCGGCCGAGGTGCTCAACGCCGTGCCGGTGGTGCAGAGCTACACGCAGGAGGCGCGCGAGGCCAAGCGGTTCGACACCGCCACCGAGCGCGCCTTCGCCACCGCGGTGCGGCGCACGCGCATGCGGGCGGGGCTGGTGGCTTTCGTCATCAGCACCACTTTCGGTGCCCTGCTGTGGGGGCTTTACCAAGGCACGCAGGCCGTCATCGACGGCCAGATCACTGCGGGCCATCTCGGCCAGACGGTCGTGTACGTCATCCTGCTGGTGGGCTCGGTAGCGGTGCTGGCGGAGGTCTATGGTGATCTGCTGCGCGCAGCCGGCGCGAGCGAGCGGCTGATCGAGTTGCTGCACACGCGCTCGCCGATCGCCAGCCCGGCGCAACCCACGGCGATGCCGGCCGTGCCGATGCACGAGAGAGGCGTGCAGGGGGTCGGAAGGGTCGGCTCGCGCGTCAGCCTCCAGGGCGTGGCTTTTCGCTATCCCTCGCGCCCGCTCACCTTGGCGCTCGACGACGTGACGATCGAGGTCGAACCCGGCCAGACCGTGGCACTGGTCGGTCCCAGCGGTGCCGGCAAGAGCACGGTGTTCCAGTTGCTGCTGCGCTTTTACGACGCGCAGTCGGGCCAGATCGCGATCGACGGAGTGGGAGTTCACGAAGCCGAGCTGCAGGCCCTGCGCGGGCGCATCGGCCTGGTGCCGCAAGACAGCGTGGTGTTCTCGACCAGCGCGCTGGAGAACATTCGCTACGGCCGGCCCGACGCAAGCGACGAAGAAGTCATTGCAGCGGCCACCGCGGCGCATGCCGACGGCTTCATCCGCGCGCTGCCAGAAGGCTATGCCAGCTTCCTCGGCGAACGCGGCGTGCGGCTGTCGGGCGGCCAGCGCCAACGCATCTCGATCGCGCGGGCGATCCTCAAGAACGCGCCGCTGCTGCTGCTCGACGAAGCGACCAGCGCGCTCGATACCGAAAGCGAACGCGCCGTGCAGGCCGCGCTGAACGCGGCGATGCGCGGGCGTACCACGCTGGTCATCGCACACCGGCTGGCCACGGTGATCAATGCCGACCGCATCGTCGTGCTCGAAGCCGGGCGGGTGGTAGACGCAGGCACGCACGCCGAACTGCTGGCGCGCAGCGGCCTGTATTCGCGGTTGGCTGCGGCACAGTTCACGGATGCAGTGGCTTCCCGCTCAACCGCTTGAGCGACACCGCACAGACACGCCTCGTTGCAGGAGCCACCGTGGCGAGGCTGAAAATGCAGGCATTCCTGTCCCCATCTTCCTCCCGGAGATCCACCATGAAATTCGTTCTCACCCACGCCGCCCGCGCCATCCTGGCGCTCAGCGCCGCCGCTTTGCTGGCCGGCTGCCAGAACATGAGCGAGCGCGAAGCCGGCACGGCCAAGGGCGCCGGCATCGGTGCGGCCGTCGGCGCCGTCGCCGGCGTGCTGATCGGCGACAGCAAGCAGGGCGCAGCCACGGGCGCGGCGGTGGGCGCGATCGGCGGCGCGATCGCCGGCAACGTGTGGTCGAAGAAGATGGAAGACAAGCGCCGCGCGATGGAGCAATCCACCCAAGGCACCGGCGTGGACGTGACGCGCACCGCCGACAACCAGCTCAAGCTCAACGTGCCGAGCGACATCTCCTTCGACACCGGCCGCTCTGCCATCAAGCCCGAGCTGCGCACCGTGCTCGACAGCTTCGCCAGCGGCCTGGCCAACGACCCGAGCATGCGCGTGCGCATCATCGGCCACACCGACAGCACCGGCAGCGACGCGGTCAACAATCCGCTGTCGGTCCAGCGGGCGCAAAGCGTGCGCGACTATCTTGCCGCGCGCGGCATCAGCCCCTCGCGCGTGGAGACCGCCGGCCGCGGCTCCTACGAGCCGATCGCCGACAACACCAGCGTCGCCGGCCGCGCGCAGAACCGCCGCGTCGAGATCTTGTTGCGCGAGCCGGAGCAGGCGGCCGCTGCGGCGCAGCCGCGCTCTTGATCGACCCGCGCCGGCCAAAGCGCCGGCACCGGCCGCTGGCACAATGAACCGGCCTCTCGCGGCGCGCCCCCTCACCGTGGCGCGCCGCGGTGTTTTCAAGCCGCTCGAGACCGCCGCCGTGCGCCCCATCCGCTCCCAGTACGAAGACTTCATGCGCCACGTGCACACGCACGGCGTGTTCAAGCCCGACCGCACCGGCACCGGCACGACCAGCCTGTTCGGGCACCAGATGCGCTTCGACCTGCGCGAAGGTTTTCCGCTCGTCACCACCAAGAAGGTGCACTTCAGGAGCGTGATCCTCGAGCTGCTGTGGTTCCTGCGCGGCGACGGCAATGCGCGCTGGCTGCAGGAGCGCGGCGTGACCATCTGGAACGAATGGGCCGGACCCGACGGCGACCTCGGCCCCGTGTACGGCGTGCAGTGGCGCAGCTGGCCGACGCCCGCTGCCGACAACCCTGGCGGTCACATCGACCAGATCGCCGAAGTGGTCCGGCAGCTCAAGACCAACCCCGACTCGCGCCGCATCATCGTGAGCGCGTGGAACGTGGCCGACCTGCCGAAGATGGCGCTGATGCCCTGCCATGCCTTCTTCCAGTTCTACGTGGCGCCGCCCGACGCGGCCTCGGCGCGGGGCCGCCTGAGCTGCCAGCTCTACCAGCGCAGCGCCGACATCTTCCTGGGCGTGCCCTTCAACATCGCCAGTTACGCGCTGCTCACGCACATGCTGGCGCAGCAGTGCGATCTGGAAGTGGGCGACTTCATCTGGACCGGTGGCGACTGCCATCTTTACAGCAACCACCGCGAGCAGGTCGAACTGCAACTCGCCCGCGAGCCCCGGCCCTACCCCACCTTGAACATCAAGCGCCTGCCCGCCTCTCTCTTCGACTACGAGGTCGAGGATTTCGAAGTCCTCGGCTACGAACCGCACCCCGCCATCAAGGCGCCGGTGGCCGTGTGATGGAGCTGGTGCTGATCGCGGCGGTCGCACGCAACGGCGCCATCGGCCAGGGCGGCACCATGCCGTGGCACCTGCCGGCGGACCTGCAGCGCTTCAAACGCACGACGCTCGGTGCGCCGATCCTCATGGGCCGCAAGACATGGGACTCGATCGGGCGGGCGCTGCCCGGGCGGCGCAGCATCGTCATCACCCGCAACCCGCGGTGGCTGGCGCCAGGCGCCGAAACCGCGGAGTCGCTGCACGGCGCGCTGCGGCTGGCCGAGGGCGCGCCGCAGGTCTTCGTGATCGGCGGAGCGCAGATCTACACCGAGGCGATGCCGCTGGCAGACCGCTTGCTGTTGACCGAGATCGACGCCGACTTCCAGGGCGACACCTTCTTTCCTGCGTGGGATCGCGCCGCTTTCCTCGAAGAGGGCAGCGAGCCGTGGGTCAGCGGGCCGGGGCCGCGCTTTCGTTTCGCAGACTATCGGCGCCGCTCGAGCGCCTGAGCGCAAGGGCGGCAGCCCGCCTTACTCGCTGACGACGCGGTTGCGCCCTTCAGCCTTGCTGCGGTAGAGCGCACTGTCGACGCGACGCAGTGCATCCGACAGCGATTCCTCGGGCCGCAGGGTGGTGGTGCCGAACGACAGCGTGGAGGCAATGCCCTGCCCCTCATGCGCCACCTCGAAGGAGCCGACCGAGCGGCGGATCCGCTCCGCCACCACGCGTGCACCCGCAGCGTCGGTGTTCGGCAGCAGCATCAAGAATTCCTCGCCGCCCCACCGCGCGACGATGTCCTGTTCGCGAACCGTGCGCAGCAGCGTGTCGCCGATGTGGCCGAGCACCGTGTCGCCGGCGTCGTGGCCGTGTCGGTCGTTGATCCGCTTGAAGAAATCGACATCGGCCATCACCAGCGCCACCGGCTCGCCGGACCGGCGACTGCGCGTCACCTCGTGCTCGGCAAGACTCTGGAAATGCTGGCGGTTCGCGAGGCCCGTGAGCGGGTCGCGCGTGGCCATCAGGTGCAGTCGCTTCTCAGCCCGAAGAATGGTGCCGCGATAGAAGTACGCCAGGCTCACGAACATCGAGAAGACGATGACGATGTTGATCCACCTTACCGTCATCAGGCCCGCAGGCGACAAGGGCGAGACCGCCCCGCGGTGATGCGACAACGCATCCAGCCCGAGGTAGCAGGCCAGCAGCAGCGCCAGCAGCGCGATCATTGCGCGCGCCGACCTGCCCATGCCGATGAGCGGAATGAACATCAACAGGAAATAGTGAAAACCGCTCTCCCAACCGAGCAGCACCGTGCCGAGCGTTGCGTGGCCCAGCACTTCGGCCCACATGAGAAAGATCGCCGCCGCGTTGCGCCGCTGCAGGATCAGCACGTAGGCCGCGCCGTACATGGCGACGCTGACCACATTGATCCACGCCAGCACCGGCGGCCCGAGCACGTGGAACAAGACGAAATACAGCACGTCCACGCACAGCGCAAGGACCGCGATGCGGCGCATCAGCGTCCAGAACGCGGCACCCGCCAGGCCCGGGCTCTTGGCCCTGGGCGGGGTCGGTCTGCTGACCGCTACGGGGGCTGTGGCCGACATCGGGTTCCTGGAGGGAGCGTTGTGACGCGCGTGCGCATGGTAAGTCGCGCACAGCCGCCGAACTTGTCTCGCAGCCCGGCACACCGGCCTCCTGTGACATGTGTGGCTGCCTTTGCCTTAGGCATTGACGCCGTGGCGACAGTTCCGCCCCTTCTGTGCGGCGAGATGAACGAGACAACCTGCTATCCGAGCAAACAATGCGCCGTTGGACACGGGGTTCGGCGGCTCCGCCTACCATCGCAGGACGATGATGCCTGCGCCTTCCTGCGGTCACTGCCGCGATGCCTGATTGGATGAGCTCACCGGGCGGCGTGCTGCTGGTCGCACTGGCCGCGGTTCTGCTGGTCGTGGTGGTGGTCCTGGCGCTGGTCATCTGGTCGGTCAAGCGTCATGGCGATCCGAAGTTGTCGGTCGTGAGCCGCGAGCCCATCGACCGCCTCGTCACCTCGCTGAGCGGCCTGACGCATGGCACCTGCCTTTCAGGCAACACGGTCGAAGTGCTCGAGAACGGGCATTTCTTCGACGTACTGCTGGAAGCCATCGCGAAAGCGGAGCGATCCGTGCACTTCGAGACCTTCCTTTGGAAGGAAGGGCAGCTCGGTGCAAAGCTTGCCGCCGCGCTGGCAGAGCGTGCTCGGGCGGGCATCGTGGTTCGCGTGCTGCTGGACGCCAACGGTTGCAAGGCCATGGGCGAAGCCGCCTGCACGGAGCTTGCGGCCGCAGGCTGCAAGGTCGTGCGATACCACGACAAGCGTTTGCGCAACATCGGCGTGCTCAATCGCAGGGACCACCGGAAGATCGTCGTGCTGGACGGGCGGACCGCGTTCGTCGGTGGGCACTGCATCGTCGACTCCTGGCTCGGCGACGCGCAGGACAGTGAGCACTTCCGCGACATCAGCGTTCGCGTGAGCGGTCCCGTCGTCACCACCGTGCAGTCGGCGTTCAGCGAGAACTGGGTCGACGAGACTGGCGAGATGTTCTTGGGCGACGATGTGTTTCCGGTCCTGAAGCCCACCGGCAACGTGGCCGTGCATGTGGCGAGGGTCAAGCCGGAGCGGGCCGCACCGGCGGTCAAGATCCTGCACCACCTGGTGCTGTGCCTCGCACGGGAACGCCTGTGGATCCAGAACCCCTATTTCCTGCCGGAGTTGGAAGCCATCGAGGCGATGAAGGCAGCGGTGAAGCGCGGCGTGGACGTCCGTGTGATGGTTCCGTCGGCCGAGGCGTCCGACATGCCCATCGTCCAGCACGCGGCCCATCACAACTTCGAGCGGTTGCTGGAAGGGGGCGTACGGATCTTCGAGTACCGCAAGACCCTTCTTCACCAGAAGGTGATGACGATCGACGGTCTGTGGTGCGCCATCGGGTCGAGCAACTTCGACGATCGGTCGTTCGAGATCAACGACGAGATCACCCTGGGCATCAACGACGCCGCCCTGGCGCGAGAGTTCGAGGCGATCTTCGAGCGAGACATGGCGCAGTGCGTCGAGCTCGAGCTTGGCTCATGGAAGCAGCGAGGCGCCTGGCACAAGCTGAAGGATCGCGCGCTGTACCTGTTCAACGAGCAGCTATAGACAAACCAGCACCTCGCCACCACCACGGCAAGAAGAGAACGTCATGGCAGTGCTTATCTCAACCGCAGATCGTCATTCCCGAACGTCACGCCAATCGGCTCGATGACCACCTGCTTCGGCCCCGCTTCGACCGCTCCGGCAAGCCATGCGGCAACGCCCTGGGCGCGGGCCGTCTCGACGGTGCGCTCGGCATCCGCCGCCTTCACGAACAGCGCGAAGCCTGCACCCATGTTGAGCGTGCTGTAGGCCTCGCGCGCATCGTGGCCGGCATGCTCGGCGATGAAGCGCAGCACCGGCGGCACCGGCGGCACCGTGTGGATGCGGTAGGTCTGCTCGGCCGGGTGGCGCAGAAGCTTGCGCCAACCATGCCCGGTGATGTTCGCGCAGTAGTGCGGCGTGATACCGGCTTTGTAGAGCGCCTCGGTCACCGGCGAATAGAGCGTGGTGGGCACCAGCAGCGCGTCGCCGTAGCTCAGGCCAGCGGCCACTTCGGTGAGGTACCCCTGCGGCAGGCGCTCGATGAGCTTTCTGGCCAGGCTCAGGCCGTTGGCATGAATGCCACTCGAGGCCAGCAGCACGATGGCATCGCCGGGGGCGAGCTTGTCGCCGACCGAGAGCCGTTCTTTCGGATTGATCAGCCCCGTACAAGACGCCGCAAGGTCGATACGGCCGGCCTCCACGATGCCGGCAAGCGCCGGCGTTTCGCCGCCGCCCCAGGCCACGCCGCAGGTGTCGCAAGCCGCCTTCCAGCCTTCGACCAGCGCCTGAGCGCGCTCGCCATCGGCGAACCACTCGCTGCCACCGGCGGCCCAATAGGCCTGCACCACCAGCGGCGTGGCGCCCACGGTGATGAGATCGTTGATCGCCATCGCGATCGTGTCCTGCGCGATGGCCCCGTAGTAGCTCCTGCCGGTAAGCACCTTCATCTCGTCGGCGACCAGCGCCTTCGAGCCGAGGCATTCGATGATGCTCGCAAGGTAGAACGGGCCCACATCCACGACATAGGCCGACTCGCCGCGCGAGGCCGCCACTTCGCTGAAACCGTGTGCCGACAGATGCCGCGCGGTGCTCTTGGCGGCGCGCTGCGCGGCCACCTTCATCGGGTCGATCAAGTCGTAGTCGACGCCGGCCTGCTCATAGCTGAGCGGCGCCTCGGCGGGGGTGTCTTTGCGGGTCATGAGGGGTCGTTCGGCGGGTCGCCGTCGCGGCGAGTCGGCGATTATCGGCCAGTGAGCGACCCGTAGAATCGAGCGCATGAGCTCAC
>NZ_JACDCW010000092.1 GCF_013817345.1 Methylibium sp. | reverse complement strand
GCAAGAGCTGGGACGACCCGAACCACATGAAGTTCTTCAACGACGGCGCGGTGAACTTTCCCTACCTCAGCGACGGCATGTGGTTCCTGACCCAGCACAAGCGCTGGGGTCTGCTCAAGGAACACCCGGACTATCTGGCGGTGGCGCAGCAGATCAACCAGATCGCGCTCTACAAGGAAGCGGCGGGCGCCCTGAAGATCAGCGTGCCCGCGGACCCGATGCGCAGCAGCAAGCTGCTCGACGGCATCGTCTGGGACGGCAAGAACCCGAAGGCTTACGCCGACGGTTTCAAGGCCAAGGTCTGAGCAAGGAGCACGAGATGGTTAGTGCCGTGTTCCACAACCCCTCCACCTGCGCCCCGGCTCAGGGACCTGCCGCAGTTCGCGCCAAGGCGGCTGCGCTTGCGCAACCCGCCGCCACACCGCCAGCAGTCCGCGCGCCCCGCGAGCCCTTCGACTGGCGCGGTCTCGCGCTGCGCGTGCTGCCGCCGGTAATGGGCGCGGCGCTGCTGATCGGCATCTGGGCGCTTCTGACGATGAAGGAAGGCAGCGCCTTCCCGACACCCGCGGCGACCTGGCAGGCGGCCGCCGTGCTGTTCAGCGACCCCTTCTACGACAACGGCCCGAACGACCAGGGCATCGGCTGGAACGTGCTGTTCTCGCTGGAGCGGGTGGGCATGGGCTTCGGCCTGGCGGCGCTGGTCGGCATCCCGGCCGGCTTCATGATCGGCCGCTTCGCCGTCTTCAACCACATGGTCTCGCCGCTGATCAGCCTGCTGCGGCCGGTCTCGCCGCTGGCCTGGCTGCCGATCGGCCTGCTGGTGTTCAAGAGCGCCAACCCGGCGGCGATCTGGACGATCTTCATCTGTTCGATCTGGCCAATGGTCATCAACACCGCGGTCGGTGTGCAGCGCGTGCCGCAGGACTACCTGAACGTCGGGCGGGTACTCAACTTGAGCGAGTGGAAGGTCATCACGCGGATCCTGTTCCCCGCCGTGCTGCCCTACATGCTGACCGGCGTGCGGCTGTCGGTGGGCACCGCCTGGCTGGTGATCGTGGCGGCCGAGATGTTGACCGGCGGCGTGGGCATCGGCTTCTGGGTCTGGGACGAGTGGAACAACCTCAACGTGGCCCACATCCTGATCGCGATCTTCGTCATCGGCATCGTCGGACTGCTGCTCGAGCAAGCGCTGATGCTGGTGGCGCGGCGTTTCAGCTACGACGACTGAAGGGACTGTCATGAATCATTTCATCGAAGTACAGAAGGCGGAGATGGTGTTCACCACCCGCAAGGGCCGCTTTCATGCGCTGCAGGGAATCGACCTGCAGGTCGAGCGCGGCGAGTTCGTCACCCTGATCGGCCACTCCGGTTGCGGCAAGTCGACGTTGCTCAACCTGCTCGCCGGGCTGCTCACGCCGACCAGCGGGGCCTTGTTCTGCGACAACCGCGAGATCGCAGCGCCCAGCCCGGAGCGCGCGGTGGTGTTCCAGAACCATTCGCTGCTGCCTTGGCTGAGCTGCTTCGAGAACGTGCACCTCGGCGTCGAGCGCGTGTTCGGCGCCCGCGAGAGCCGCGCGCAGTTGAAGGCCCGCACCACGGCCGCGCTCGAGCTCGTCGGCATGGGCCACGCGAGCGCCAAGCGGCCGCACGAGATTTCGGGCGGCATGAAACAGCGCGTGGGCATCGCCCGCGCGCTGGCGATGGAGCCCAAGGTGCTGCTGATGGACGAGCCCTTCGGCGCGCTCGACGCCCTGACCCGCGCCTACCTGCAGGACGAGTTGCTCAAGATCGTGGCGCGCACCCGCAGCACGGTGGTGATGGTGACCCACGACGTGGACGAGGCGGTCCTGCTCAGCGACCGCATCGTCATGATGACCAACGGCCCGGCCGCCACGATCGGGGAGGTGCTGCGCGTCGATCTGGCCCGGCCCCGCGACCGCGTCGCGCTCGCCGAAGACGCCGGCTACGTGCACTGCCGCAAGCAGGTGCTGGACTTTCTGTACCGGCGGCACGGCCACGTGGAGCGCCAGGCCGCCTGAGCGCACGGCACGCGACTTGCAACATTCGAGCGACGGCGCTTCTCGGAGCGCGGTCGCTGTCTCCTCAGCAGGGCCCCCGGCCCTTCGTCAACGCCCGGCCTCCTCGCCGGGCGTTTTTTTTGCCAGCGCACAGCGCCGGTGCAGCATGCACCGCCTTCGTCAGCGCACCTCGGCCCGGCGACCGGCCCAGACCCAGATCGCGACGCCGGCCGCCACCATCGGCAGGCACAGCCACTGGCCCATGCTCAGATTCCAGGCCAACAGGCCGAGAAATGCGTCGGGCTCGCGGAAATATTCGGCAATGAAGCGCAGCACGCCATAGCCCACGAGGAACGCGCCCGACACCTTGCCGGTCGCGCGCGGCTTGCGGGCATACCACCACAGCAAGGCGAACAGCAACAGCCCTTCGAGCGCGAACTGATACAGCGGCGAGGGATGACGCGGGATGCTGCTGCCCGACTGCGGGTAGATCATCGCCCACGGTAGCGACGGGTCTGCGGCGCGCCCCCACAGCTCACCGTTGATGAAGTTGCCCAGGCGCCCCATGGCCAGCCCGGTCGGCACGCAAGGGGCGATCAGGTCCGTCACCTCGAAGAATCGCCGGCCACGCGCCCGTGCGAAAAGCGCCATGGCCACGAACACACCGAGCATGCCGCCGTGAAAGGCCATGCCGCCCTTCCACACAGCCAGCGCCTCGAGCGGGTTGTCGGCGTAGTAGCCAGGTTTGTAGAACAGCACGTAGCCGATGCGCCCGCCGACGATGACGCCGAGCACACCGTAGAACAACAGGTCCTCGACATCCCGGCGCGTCCAGCCGGCCGTGCTGTAGGGCGGCCGGCTCGCGCGGATCGTCGCCAGCCACACGAACAGCCCGAACGCGGCCAGGTAGGTCAGGCCGTACCAGTGAATGGCCAGCGGCCCGAGTTCCAGGGCGATGGGGTCGAACTGCGGATGAACCAGCATGGGCGGCGGGGTGCAATGGGCGGCCGCGAACGATACCCGAGCGCCTCGGAAGGCTCAGGCAGCGCGGCCCGCCCGCGCGCCGCGCAGCGACGCCCGGACAAAGCCGACGAAGCGTTCCACCACGGCCGGCGCATCGCGCTGCCACACCAGGCTGCTCTGGCAGCGCGGCGCCGCGGCAGCCAGGGCAGCGGGCAAGGACCGGTAGACAACGCCGGGCCGCTGCAACTGCGTCATCGCCTCGGGCACCCACGCGATGCCGAGCCCGGCGGAGACCAGGTTGACGATGGTCTGCATCTGGATCGCTTCCTGTGCAATGACCGGGACGGCCCGGTGGCGGTGATAGCAAGCGAGCACCGCGTCGAACAGCGAAGGCGCCACGGCGCGCGGAAAGATCACCAGCGGCTCAGCCAGCAGGGCCGGCAGCGCGGCGCGGCCGAGGCGCGGTGCCGCGGCGAGCGTGTGCATCTCGGGCAGTGCCAGCACCAAGGGCTCTTCGGACACGCGCAGCGCCATGAGCCCCTGCACCTCGACCTCCGCCGCGATGCCGCCGGCGTGCAGCATGAAGCCCGCGTCCAGTTCGCCCTGTGCGAAGGCCTCGCGCTGCACATCGGTGGTGGCCTCGCGCAGGGCGATCTCGATGCCCGGATGGCGCTCGCGAAAGCCGCGCAGCCAACCGGGCAAGGGGCCGAAGCCGAGCGTCGATACGAAGCCGAGCCGCAAACGGCCGACCTCGCCTCCGCCGGCGGCCCGGGCCCGTGCCGCCAGCGCTTCACCCTGCGCCAGCCACTCCCGCACCGGGCCGAGCAGCGCCGCCCCGGCCGGCGTGAGCGCGACGCTGCGGCGGCTGCGCTCGAACAGGCGCACGCCGAGTCGGCCCTCGAGCTGCTGGATCGCCATGCTCAGCGGCGGCTGCGTCATGCTCAATCGTGCAGCCGCGCGGCCGAAATGCAGCAACTCCGCCACGGCCACGAACTGGCGCCAGGCACGCAGGTCAATGAGCCCGGTATTCATCTGCTCAGCATATCAATGAATAGAGCTGCATATATTGGACAAGACCATGAGCCCGGCCGATACTTTCGCCTCGTCAAGGAGACCGCCATGAGCAGCAACCGCCGATCGAAGAACATCACCGAGGGCGTGGCCCGTGCACCGAACCGCTCGATGTACTACGGCATGGGTTACCAGGAGGCCGACTTCAAGAAGCCGATGATCGGCGTCGCCAATGGGCACTCGACCATCACGCCCTGCAACTCCGGCCTGCAGAAGCTTGCCGACGCAGCCGTCGAAGGCATCCGCGAGGCGGGCGGCAATCCGCAGATCTTCGGCACCCCGACCATCAGTGACGGCATGGCGATGGGCACCGAAGGCATGAAGTACTCGCTGGTCTCGCGCGAGGTGATCGCCGACTGCATCGAGACCTGTGTCGGCGGCCAGTGGATGGACGGCGTGCTGGTCGTCGGCGGCTGCGACAAGAACATGCCCGGCGGCATGATGGGCATGCTGCGCGCCAATGTGCCGTCCATCTACGTCTACGGCGGCACCATCCTGCCGGGCCGCTACAAGGACCAGGATCTCAACATCGTCAGCGTGTTCGAGGCGGTCGGGCAGTTCTCGGCCGGCAACATGAGCGAGGAGGACTTCTGCCAGATCGAGCGCCGCGCCATCCCGGGCAGCGGCTCCTGCGGCGGCATGTACACCGCCAACACGATGAGTTCGTCCTTCGAGGCGCTGGGTCTGTCGCTGCCGTACTCGAGCACGATGGCCAACGTGCACGACGAGATCGTCGGCAACGCCAAGGAAGCGGCGCGCGTGTTGGTCGAGGCGGTGAAGAAGGACCTCAAGCCGCGCGACATCGTCAACCGCCTATCGCTCGAGAACGCGGTGGCGGTGATCATGGCCACGGGCGGCTCGACCAATGCGGTACTGCATTTTCTCGCCATCGCCCACGCGGCCGAAGTCGAGTGGACCATCGACGACTTCGAGCGCGTGCGCCGCCGCACGCCGGTGCTGTGCGACCTGAAACCCAGCGGCCGCTACCTTGCGGTGGACCTGCACCGCGCGGGCGGCATTCCGCAGGTCATGAAGACGCTGCTGGCAGCGGGCCTGCTGCACGGCGACTGCATCACCATCACCGGCAAGACGGTGGCCGAGAACCTGGCCGAACTGCCCGATGCGCCGCGCGCCGACCAGGATGTGATCCGCCCCATCGGCAAGCCGATGTATGCCGAGGGCCACCTCGCCATCCTGCGCGGCAATCTTTCACCCGAAGGCTGCGTGGCCAAGATCACCGGCTTGAAGAACCCCGTCATCACCGGCCCGGCGCGGGTGTTCGACGACGAGCAGTCGGCGCTGGCGGCCATCATGGCCAAGCAGATCAAGGCGGGCGACGTGATGGTGCTGCGCTACCTCGGCCCCATGGGCGGCCCAGGCATGCCGGAGATGCTGGCGCCCACAGGCGCGCTGATCGGCCAGGGGCTGGGCGAATCGGTCGGGCTCATCACCGACGGGCGATTCTCGGGCGGCACCTGGGGCATGGTGGTCGGCCACGTGGCGCCGGAAGCGGCGGCCGGCGGCAACATCGCGCTCGTGCAGGAGGGCGACTCGATCACCATCGACGCGCACACGCTCACGCTGCAGCTCAATGTGGGAGACGACGAGCTGGCGCGGCGGCGCGCCGCCTGGCAGCCGCCCGCGCCGCGCTACACGCGCGGCGTGCTCGCCAAGTTCGCGAAGAACGCATCGAGCGCCAGCACCGGCGCGGTGCTGGACCGGTAGCGGCCAGGGCGGCGGGCACCTACGCTGCGGCGCAGGGCGCACAAAGCGAAACGGCGACCCCTGCGGTCGCCGTTTCGCTGTCCGGGCCGGGTCGCCCGTGATGTATTCAGCGTTTGCTGTCCACCGGCTGTCGAGTGGCTTGCTGGGTGGCCTGCACGCTGTCGATCCCGCTGCTGGCATGGCCCGAGTCGAAGCGGCTGCTCAGGATGGAGTCGCGCTGCTCCTGGCGCTTGGCGCCGCGCTTGCCTTCCACCTTGTCAGCCTGGCGCTGGCGCGAATTGCGAAAGGCCATGGCCTTGCGTTGCTGCTTGTCGTAGGCCCGCGGGTCCAGGCCCAGTGCTTCGAGCGACTTGCGTCGGCGTGCCAGTTTCCTGGCGTCCATCTTGTCCATCTCGCGGCGCTTGGTGTAGCCGGTGAAATCGGCCCACCACCACCAGACCGTCGCCAGCGCGAAAGGCGACAGCACCCACCACCACGACCAGGCCCCGAACGGGCCCACATCCGCCAGCTTCAGCGCGATGAGCAGCACACCGGAAATCACGAACCACATACGACGGCCTCTCCTCTGGCATTGCGTCAGCCGCGACAGCGCGCGCGCTCACTACAATGCGCCGGTCACTGTAACCCCCCGGTATTCACGCCGAAAGGACGTCATGAAGCTCAAGCCCTCCTTGTGTGTTTTCCTTGGCATGTTGGCTGCGTCGCCCGTGCTGGCCAGTCCTGAGCTCGCACAGAAGAAGAACTGCATGGCCTGTCACGCCATGGACAAGAAGCTGATCGGACCCAGCTTCAAGGACGTGGCCGCCAAATACGCGGGCGACAAGGATGCGGCGGCAGGCCTCACGACCAAGGTGCTCAAAGGCGGCTCCGGCGTGTGGGGCCAGATTCCCATGCCCGCCAATCCCCAGGTGAGCGAGGCAGAAGCCAAGCAACTGGTGACGTGGGTGCTCAATACGAAGTAAGCCGACGCCGGTTCCAAAAGAAAAAGCCCGCTCGCGCGGGCTTTTTCTTTGGCGGACCGCGACAGCCTCAGTTGGCCTGCGCCAACTGCTCGAGGATCGCCGGGTTCTCCAAGGTCGAGATGTCCTGCGTGATCGCCTCGCCCCGGGCGATGGAGCGCAGCAGGCGCCGCATGATCTTGCCGCTGCGCGTCTTGGGCAGGTTGTCGCCGAAGCGGATGTCCTTGGGCTTGGCGATGGGGCCGATTTCCTTGCCGACCCAGGCGCGCAGCTCGGCAGCGATCTTCCGTGCTTCCTCGCCGGTCGGGCGCGGGCGCTTCAGGACGACGAAGGCGCAGATGGCCTCGCCCGTCGTGTCGTCGGGGCGGCCGACCACCGCTGCCTCCGCCACCAGCTCCCGGTGCGAGACCAGCGCGCTTTCGATTTCCATCGTGCCCATGCGGTGGCCGCTGACGTTGAGCACGTCGTCGATGCGGCCGGTGATGGTGAAGTAGCCGGTCTGGGCGTCACGGATCGCGCCGTCGCCGGCCAGGTAGTAGCGGCCCTGGAAGTCTTCGGGGTAGTAGCTCTTCTTGAAGCGCTCGGGGTCGCCCCAGATGTTGCGGATCATCCCCGGCCAGGGCTTCTTCACCACCAGGATGCCGCCCTGCCCGTTCGGCACGTCCTTGCCGGTCTCGTCGACGATCGCGGCGGTGATGCCGGGAAAAGGCAGGGTGCACGAGCCTGCGACGAGCGGTGTGGCGCCCGGCAGCGGCGTGATCATGTGGCCGCCGGTTTCCGTCTGCCACCACGTGTCGACGACCGGGCAGCGGCCTCCGCCGATGTGCTGGTGATACCACTCCCACGCGGCCGGGTTGATCGGCTCGCCGACGGTGCCGAGGATGCGCAGGCTGGTCAGGTCGTAGTTGCGCGGGTGCGCCTCGGCCGTGCCCTCCGCCGCCTTGATGAGCGAGCGGATCGCGGTCGGCGCGGTGTAGAACACGGTCACCTTGTGCTTCTCGATCGTCTTCCAGAAACGTCCGGCGTCCGGATACGTGGGCACGCCTTCGAAAACCACCTCGGTGCCACCGAGCGCCAGCGGCCCGTAGGTGATGTAGGTGTGGCCGGTGACCCAGCCGATGTCGGCCGTGCACCAGAACACGTCGTCGGGCTTGAGGTCGAAGGTCCACTTCGTGGTCAGCGCCGCGTGCAGCAGATAGCCACCGGTGGAGTGCTGCACGCCCTTGGGCTTACCGGTCGAGCCCGAGGTGTACAGCAGAAAGAGCGGGTGCTCGGCGCCGACCCATTCCGGCTCGCAGGTCTCGGCCTGCCCGGACAGCAGATCGGTCATCCACACGTCGCGCGACTTGTCGAAGCCGATGTCGCTGCCTGTGCGCTTGACTACCACCACGCTCTTGACGCTCTCGCAGCCGCCGAGGGCGATCGCTTCGTCGACGATGGCCTTGAGCGGGAGCTGCTTGCCGCCGCGCAACTGCTGGTCGGCGGTGAGCACCATGACGGCACCGGTGTCGTTGATGCGGTCGCGCAGCGATTGCGCCGAGAAGCCGCCGAACACCACCGAGTGCGGCGCGCCGATGCGTGCACACGCCTGCATCGCCGCCACGCCCTCGACCGACATCGACATGTAGATGACGACGCGGTCGCCTTTCTTCACGCCCTTGGACTTCAGGCCGTTGGCGAGCCGGCAGGTCAGCGCCAGCAGCTCCTTGTAGCTGGTGCGGGTGACCTGCCCATCGTCGGCCTCGAAAATGATCGCCGTCTTGTCGCCCAGGCCGCGCTCGACGTTGCGGTCCAGGCAGTTGTACGAAGCGTTGAGCGTGCCGTCCTCGAACCACTTGAAGAAGGGCGCGTTGCCGCTGTCGAGCACTTTCGTGAACGGTTTCTTCCAGCTCAGGAACTCCCGCGCCAGGCGGGCCCAGTAGCCCTCGTAGTCGCCTTCGGCCTCGGCCATCAGCTTGTCGTAGGCGGCCATGCCCGAGATGTGCGCGCCTTTCATGGCGGCTTCCGAAGGCGGGTAAAGCTTGGCTTGGGCAGCGTCGGACATGTCGGGTCTCCTGATGGTCTTTTGGCGGGGCCGTTCGTACAGGCCGCTTTCTTAGGAACCGCACGATAGAAGCGCGCTCTTACGACGCGCTTACTCGCAGGGCCGTTCGACTTTAGCGCGAAGCCGCCGGCGCCGGCCACTGCGGCTGTTCCCGAGCCGCTGTGCCGGACGGTGACGCTCCACGCGCGTGCGGCGGCACGACCCCTTCACTAGAATCCGCGCTTCGCCTGCTGCGCCCCCCTCATGTCCGCCCTCCCCGATACCGCCTCCGCCCGACTGCGCACCCTCCCCAACCTCATCTTCATGAGCCGCTGGCTCCAGCTCCCGCTGTACCTGGGGCTGATCCTGGCGCAAGGCGTCTACGTCTTTCACTTCTGGGTCGAGCTGGTTCACCTGATCGAGGCGGTGTTCGGCAACGAGGCTGCGCTGGAAAAGCTCGTCAACAGCATCGGCTACCAGCTCCCGCCGATCCGCGACGCCGCCGGCACCATCACCGGCTACGCCGCGCCGCAGCTCAACGAGACGGTGATCATGCTGGTGGTCCTGGCGCTGATCGACGTGGTGATGATCTCCAACCTGCTCATCATGGTGATCGTCGGCGGCTACGAGACCTTCGTGAGCCGCATGAACCTGCAAAGCCACCCCGACCAGCCCGAGTGGCTGAGCCACGTGAACGCCTCGGTGCTCAAGGTCAAGCTGGCTACCGCGATCATCGGCATCAGCTCGATCCACCTGCTCAAGACCTTCATCAGTGCCGCCAACTACACCGAGCATGTGCTGATGTGGCAAACGCTCATCCACATCACCTTCCTGCTCTCCGCGCTGGCCATCGCCTTGACCGACCGGATGATGACGCCGCCTCTGCGCGGCGAACACTGATCGCGGCTGAGCAGCCATGCAAAGCCTCCTGCTGTTCCTGGCCGGCCTCGCGGGCCTGATCCTCGGCGCCGAGCTGCTCGTGCGCGGGGCGTCGAAGCTGGCGCTGTCGTTCGGCATCTCGCCGCTGGTCGTCGGGTTGACCATCGTCGCGTTCGGCACGAGTTCGCCCGAACTCGCGGTCTCGGTCGGGGCGGTGCTCGACGGCCGCACCGACATCGCGATCGGCAACGTCGTCGGCAGCAACGTCCTGAACGTGCTGCTCATCCTCGGCCTGTCGGCGCTGATCACGCCGCTCGTCGTGGACTCGCAGCTCATCCGGCAGGAAGTGCCCATCATGCTGGGCGCGTCGCTGCTCCTGCTGGTGCTGGCGCTGGACCAGCGGCTGAGCGCGATCGACGGCGCGATGCTGTTCGCGCTGATGCTGGCCTACACGGTGTTTCTCGTGCGGCAGTCCCGGGCCGCCACCAAGGCCGCGGCGGATGCGGACACCGCCGCCCACCCGGCGCCGGGCGCGCGCAACGGCTGGGGCGACCGGCTGCCGGTGCAGATTGCGCTCATCGTGCTCGGCCTCGCCGCACTGGTGCTCGGTTCGAACGCGCTCGTCAGCGCGGCCGTCGACTTTGCCAAGGCCCTGGGCGTGAGCGACCTCGTGATCGGCCTGACCATCATCGCCGCCGGCACGTCGATGCCGGAGGTGGCCGCTTCGCTCACGGCGGCGCTGAAGGGCCAGCGCGACATCGCGGTCGGCAACGTGATCGGCAGCAACGTCTTCAACATCCTCGGCTGCCTGGGCCTGTCGAGCCTGATTTCCGGCGCTGCCGGCCTGACCGTACCGGCCGCGGTGCTCAACTTCGACATCTGGGTGATGCTCGCCGCCACACTCGCCTGCCTGCCGGTCTTCCTGAGCGGGCGCTGCATCGCGCGCTGGGAAGGCCTGCTTTTCGTTGCCTACTACGCCGCCTATGTCACTTACCTCATCCTCGCGGCCAGTCAGCACGATGCCCTGCCGGCCTACAGCACGGTGATGCTCGGCTTCGCCCTACCCTTGACGATGGTGACGCTGGTAGTCGCGGTGTTGCGGCCGGCCCGCTCCCCGTGAAGCGCTGGTTGCCGACTCGCGCGCAATTGCGCGCCTCGCGCTGGCTTCGTCCCGTGGCGCACCACCTCGAAGACGAGCGGCTGTGGCACATGGACCGCGGCAGCGTGGCGCGCGGCGTCGGGATCGGCCTGTTCTTCGGCTTCCTGGTTCCCGTGGCGCAGTTCCTGTTCGCCATCACCACGGCGATCGTGCTGCGCGCCAATGTGGCCATTGCGGCCGCATCGACGCTGGTCAGCAACCCGCTGACCTTCCCGCCGATCTACTGGGCGGCCTACAAGCTCGGCCGCTTCATCCTCGGCGAACCGGACGACGAAGCGGGCGCCCTGCGCATCGAGAGCGAGACCGAAGCGCTGCTGGCCCAGCAGGGCTTCATCGAAGGCATCTGGGCATCCATGCAGGCGGCCGGCGCGCCCTTGATGGTCGGCCTGGCGGCGATGGCCGTCACCAGCGCGGTGGTCGGCTTTTCGGTGGTGTGGCTGCTGTGGCGGCCGCACCATGCACACCCCCGGGACGGCAACGCGCCACCCCCCTGACACGCCCGTCGCCTCGTGCCGGGCCCCGCCCCGGCGGCAGCCGGGGCGTGCCGACAGGCGAGGGGGGGCCGGCACGCGCCGCTTTGTCGACGCGGCCCGTCAGAAGGGCGAGCACTCGGCGATCATGCCCTTGGCGATGTCGGACCGCTTGCGGCCGACGAGCACGTAATAGAACAGCGGCTCGCCATCGATCGACAACCGGTGGCGGTAGCGCTCGAGGTGGTGGACTTCCAGCGTGTCGCTGACGAGCAGGTACTTGACCAGGCGCGAGAAGCCGGAGCGGTCGCTCTCGTGCAGGAAGGTCTCCTTGATGTTAAAAGCCGCCCAGCCGCCGTCGCGCACGAGGTTGAATGCACTGGCAAAGGCCGGCACCGGAATGTCGCCGAAGCCGAGCGCGGCGATGCAGGTCAGGCAGTCGATCTGCCAGCGCTTCATCTCTTCGGCGGTGTCGCGATCGAGCTGGCTCATGTCGGCGACGTAGTAGGCGTCGTAGGCGTTCGGCCGGTCGCGCTCGCAGGCGTCGCGGGCCGCTTGGGAGATGTCAACACCGACCACGCGGGCCGCATCGAGCAGTTCGCCGACCATGCCGTTGCCGGCACCGAGGTCGAGCACGCGCAGGCTGCTCAGCTCGACCTGGTTGTCCTGCAGCACCCGGGTCAACACGTCGTGCGCCTTGCGCGGCGAGTCGCAGCGCAGGCGCTGGTAGAACAGCTGCTCGTACAGGCCCGGACGACGGTAGATGTCATCGTAGTCGTGAAAGCGCAGCCGTACTTCGCGGCCCTCCTCGCGCAAGAGGAAATAGGCCTCGTTCTGCGCGAGCGCTCCGGGTTCGCTGACGGGGAAGCTGATGTTGTGGATCGGTGCATTCATCGTTGTGGTTGTCCATGCGCTGGGTTGACGACTAGCGGCGACCCGGCCGATGAACGACCCGAACCACGACAGACCCACGCAGACACGCACGACAGCACACGACCCGCGCCAGTCGGCCTCGAGGGCCGCCAGTGGGGCTGCAGGCATGCGCGTCAGTGGCGACGCGCCCTACTTGCAACAAGCGGTACCTTAACCCACGACCGCAACGCGGCTTCAATCGCGCGGCAGGTCGGCCGGCGGCGGCGCCTTCGAGGGCAAGCGCAGATGCAGCGCCGCCTTGGCCATCAGGTTGGCCGAAACCGGCGCGGTGATGAACAGGAACAGCGCGATCAGCAGCTCGTGCACGCCGACCAGGCCCTGCGCCCAGCTTGCCGCCATGCTGGCGACGAGCACGCTGCCGACACCCAGCGTCGTGGCCTTGGTGGGTGCATGCAGGCGCATGAAGAAGTCGGGAAAGCGCGTCATGCCGATGGCGCCGATCAGCGAGAACGCGCCGCCGATCACCAGCAGCGCGGCGATGAGCAGTTGCACCCAGAACGGAAAATCGCTCATCCCTGACTCCTATTCGATGACGTCGCCGCGGCTCAGGTAGCGTGCCAGCGCGACGGTGGAGGCGAAACCCAGCATGGCCACGATCAGCGCCGCCTCGAAGAGCAGCGGCGTCGCGCGCTGGATGCCGAGCAGGATGACCAGCGCGACCACGTTGATGTAGAGGGTGTCGAGTGCCAGCACGCGGTCCACCGCCGACGGCCCGCGCAGCAGGCGCCAGCCGCACAGCGCAATGGCCAGGCCGATGGCACCCATCGCGAAATTGAGGGCCCATACGATCATCCGAGGATCTCCTTGAGCGGCTGCTCGTAGCGCTGCTTGATCTGCGCGGCCAACTCCGCCGGATCGGCGCAGTCGAGCGCATGCACCATGATGCGGCGGCGGTCCTCGTCGACCACGCACGACACCGTGCCCGGCGTGGTGGTGATGATGGTGGCGAGCAGCACGATGGCCGTGGGGTCGCGGATGTCGAGCGCCACCGGCACCCAGGCCGGCTGCGGATCGGAGCCCGGCGTCAGCACGATGCGCGCGACGATCAGGTTGGACACCACGATGTCCCACAGCACCACCCCGGCGAAGTGCAGCGCCACCGGCACGCGCCGCAGCCGCGCGCCCGGGCCGAGAAACCCGTGCAGCAGCCGCGGCAGCACCAGCGCGAGCACCACTGCGGTGATGAGCTGCGGCACGGCCAGGCTCTGCTGCAGCACCAGCCAGGCCGCGGCCAGCAGCAGCGAGAGCACCGGGTGGGCCAGCCAGCCTGGCTTCGGCTTGGGTCGTTCACTCATCGTGGCGCTCCGGGAACGATGCGATAGGGCCGCGTGGTGTCGGGCACCTGCCCGTCCTGCTCGCCCAGCACCGCGCGTGCATAGCCGGCGCGGTCGGTCAGTTGCAACGCCGCGGCCGCGGTGTAGCGCTGCAGCGGTGCGGCGAACACGCTCATGGCGACGGCGGAGCCCAGCAGTGCCAGGGTGGCAAGCACGAGCCGCGGGCTGGCGCCCGAGTTGCTGCAGATCGGCAGTTCGGTGCGCACGTTCCAGAACAGGATGCTGCCGGCGCGCGCCAGGCCGATCAGCGTCAGGAAGCCCACGCCCAGCAACACGATCCACACCACCGCCACCCAGGCGTGGTTCGCCGAGGCCTCCAGGATCATCAGCTTGCCGATGAAACCCGGCAGCGGCGGCAGCCCCGCGACCGAGGCGGCGCCGAGCAGCAGCATGAGGCCGAGCAGCTGCGGCTGGGCGACCGGCGAGGCCGGGTCGAGCTCATCCGCAACGTCGCCGCGCTGTGCGCCGACCAGCTCCGAAAGAAGGAACATGCCGGCCAGCACCAGGGTGCTTTGCGCCAGGTAGTACAGACCCGCGGACCACGCTGCGGCGCCCTGAACGCCCAGCGCGGTGAGCACGGTGCCGACCGAAACCACCGTGAGCCAGGCCACCAGCCGCGGCAGTGTGCGCGCGGCCAGGGCGCCGAGCACCGCGATCACGCTCGTCACCAGGGCCAGCGGCAGAAGCAGCGAGCCGACCGAAAAGGCGGTTGCGGCCGCGGCGGCGGCAGTTGTGGCGCCGGCGGTTGCGGCGGCGGCAGTGGCGTCGACGTTAGTAGCACCCGCAGCGCCGACCGCGCTGCTGCCATCGGCGCCGAACACCACCCCATGCACGCGGACGATGGCATACACGCCCACCTTGGTCATGATCGCGAACAGCGCAGCCACCGGCGCACTTGCCGCCGCATAGGTCGCCGGCAGCCACATCGACAGCGGCATGATCGCCGCCTTGAAACCGAACACCACCAGCAGGATCAGCCCGGCGATCTGCAGCACGGCCGCCTCCGGGCCGCTGACCTCGGGCACGCGCAGGGCCAGATCGGCGAGATTGAGCGTGCCGGTCAGCGCATAGATCAGCGCCACGCCGACCAGGAACAGCACCGAGGCCGCGAGGTTGAGCACCACGTAGTGCACGCCGACCCGAAAGCGCTCTCGGCCCTGACCGTGCAGCACGAGTGCGTAAGAGGCAATCAGCAGCACCTCGAAGAACACGAACAGGTTGAACAGGTCGCCCGTGACGAAGGCGCCGTTCAGCCCCATCAACTGGAACTGGAACAGCGCATGGAAATAGCGGCCCTGCGAATCCCAGCCGCCGCTGGCATACACCAGCACGGGCAGCGCGATGCAGGCGGTGAGCAGCAGCATCAGCGCGGAGAGCCGGTCAATGACCAGCACGATGCCGAAAGGCGCCGGCCAGTCGCCCAGCCGGTAGACCTCGAGCGCGCCGTCATCGGCCTGGAGGGCCAGCCGCGCGGCCAGCAGCAGCAGCAGCGCGCTCGACGTCAGCGAGATGATGCGGGCCCAGCGCAGCTTGCCCTGCCCCGGCCCGGCGTGCGAGGTGCTGCCGTGGTCGCCGATGAGCAGCAGCAGCATCGCCGCGAAGGCCGGCAGGAGCACCGGCAGGATCGCCAGGTGGGTCGAGAACAAGGCCGTCACACGCGATCCTTTGCGTCGACCGGCTCGGGCAAAGGGTCGTCGGGCCGGCCATCCACATGGTCGCTGCCGCTCTCGTGCCGGCTGCGCAGCGCCAGCTCGATCACGAAGCCGGTCGTCGCGAAACCGATCACGATGGCGGTGAGCACCAGGGCCTGCGGCAGCGGGTCGGCCACGTTCGTCCCTTCGGTCAGGATCGGCGGGGCCGCGCTCCACAGCCGCCCCATCGCGAAGATGAAGACGTTGACTGCATAGCCGAGCAGGGTGAGGCCCAGCACCACCGGAAAGGTGCGCCCGCGCAGCAGCAGGTAGATGCCACAGGCGGTGACCCAGCCGATGCCGGTCGCGACCAGGAACTCCATGCTCATCAGGACGCCTCCCCTGCTGCTTGCCGCAGGCGACGGACCGCGGCGGTGGAGTCCGGCTCGGCACCGTCGGGTTCTCCCGACGACGGGGCGAGCGGCTCCTTGCTCGCCGCACCGAGCACCGACAGCATCAGCAGGCTGGCGCCGACCACGGTGATGTACACGCCCAGGTCGAACAGCGCCGCGCTGGCCAGCGGCAGCTCGCCGAGGACGGCCACGGTGGGATGGCCGTGCGCGCTGGTGAGGAAGGGCCGGCCGAACAGGAAGGCGCCCACGCCGGTAAGTCCGGCGATGGCCAGGCCGCTGCCCACCCAGCGCGTGAAGCGCAGGCCGCCGGCGCCGCGCAGCACCGCCTCGGCGCGGCCCTGGCCGAGCGCCATGTACTGCAGCACCAGGGCCACCGCCGTCACGAGCCCCGCAATGAAGCCGCCGCCCGGCAGGTTGTGGCCGCGCCAGAAGATGTAGGCGCTGGCCACCAGCGCCAGGGGCAGCACCAGCCGCGCGGCCACGCGCAGCATCAGCGGCTCTTCGGCAAAGCTCCAGGGCCGGCCCTGCGGATCGCGCGCCGCGCGCCGTGCGCGCATGCCGTCGAGCAGGGCCAGCACGCCGACCGCGGCAATGCCCAGCACGGTGATCTCGCCGAAGGTGTCGTAGCCGCGGAAGTCGACCAGGATCACGTTGACCGCGTTGGTCCCGCCGCCGCCCGGCACCGACTGCTCCAGGAAGTACCAGGAGATCGACTCGTGGTTGCGTGTGAGCATCAGCCAGGTCATCCAGGCCATGCCGCCGCCGCCGGCCAGGGCGAGCAGCGCGTCGCGGCCGCGCCGGCGGCGGCTGGATTCGCGCGGGCTGGTCT
>NZ_JACDCW010000091.1 GCF_013817345.1 Methylibium sp. | reverse complement strand
CTTCGACCTGGTCAACGCGCCGGTCGGCCTGATCACCGACCCGGCGCAGATCAACGCCGCCGGCCCCGGCGACCTGGACGACAAGAACGTCACCACGCTGTCGCTCGAAGTGCACCGTGATTGCCTGACCACCACGGCCGGCGCCGCCGCGGACAATCCCGCGGCCGTCATTGGCGGCTGGACCTCGGCCAGCCTGCGCCAGGGCCGCCTGCTGTCGGGCTCGCCGAAGAACACCGCGCTCGAGAACGCGTCGCTCAACGCCGGCCCGTGGACACAGGTCTCGCGCCTGGGCATGCCCCTGGTCAACGAAGTGGTCATCGGCCTGAAGGACAAGGACCGTTTCAACGCGTCCGAGCCCAAGGGCGACGCCCAGTTCGCCGGCTATGTCACCAACCCGACGCTGCCGGTGCTGCTCGATGCCGTGCTGAGCCTGGGCGGTGCCGCGCCGACCAACGCAGGTCGCGTCGATCTGCAGACGGTGTTCCTCACCGGCATCGCCGGCGTGAACCAGATGGCCAAGGTGACCGCCTCGGAAATGCTGCGCCTGAACACCGCGATCGAACCGGTGGCGTTCGCCAGCCAGAACCGGCTGGGCATCGTCGGCAACATCCTGGCCACGGGCAGCGACAACGCGGGCTTTCCGAACGGCCGCCGGCCGAAGGACGACATCGTCGACATCTCGCTGATCGCGGTGATGGGCGGGCTGTGCATGGCCAACGGCGACGCGAACGCGCTGGGCTTCGGCGCCGAGTGCAAGCCCTCGGCCGTGCCGCTGGGCGCCACTGCCTTCCAGCTGCACGACGCCGTCGACCAGGCCGCCGCGGCCGCATCGTTGTCGACGAGCTTCCCGTACCTCGCCACGCCGATCGGCGGGGCGAACTGATCCCAAGGAGCCTCCCATGACGATTTCACG
Source organism: Methylibium sp. (assembly GCF_013817345.1). GTDB lineage: Bacteria > Pseudomonadota > Gammaproteobacteria > Burkholderiales > Burkholderiaceae_C > Methylibium. Next base: position 15,592 of record NZ_JACDCW010000091.1, on the reverse strand, counting down.
CATCCATGGCGTCCTCCTCGCCGCAGTCGCCAGCCTCGCGCTCGCCGCCTGCGGCGGCGGCGGGGGCAGCGACCGGGACGACACGCCCGCCGGCGGCCCGGACGCACCGCCCGCCAGCGCCGGCGCAAGCAGCGAAGGCTTTCTCGCCTTCATCGCCTCGCTGGCGGACGGCATGTTCGATCGCTCCGAGCCCTACGACGTGAGCATGTTCGACGCACCGGCCAGCGACGAAACCGCGCCGCCGATCGCCACGTCGATCGACCAGTAAGCCGCGGCGTTCAACGCCAAGCTTCGCCGCCCGCCACCGCGCTGCCCTCGGGCATTCGCGATGGCGGGCGGTTCTCATTGCGGCCTCCTACACTTTGCAGCCATGACCTCTATCCGTTTCATCGGCGCGCTCGCATGCGCCGGTCTCGTTGGCATGAGTGCGCTCATCGCACAGGCCGAACCCCTGCGCCCGGCCGGCGACGACGAGATCGTCGAGACCCTGCCCACGCTCGGCGGCTTCGCCCGCGAACAGCGCGAAATGCGCCGCAAGCTCGCGCAGCAGCCGCGCGATGCGGCCACTGCGCTGGCGCTGTCGAGAAGCACCCTGGCGCGCGCACGCATCGAGGGCGATGCGCGCCTGGCCGGCCAGGCTTTGGGCGTGCTGGGCGCTTGGGACGGCGACGCCAATGCGCCCGTCGAGATCCGCCTGCAGCGCGCCACCTTGCGCCAGCACCTCCACGAATTCGACGCCGCCGTGCAGGAGCTCGAAGCGGTGCTCCGCGTCGCGCCCCGCCATCCGCAGGCGCTGCTGACGCTGGCCACCATCCACCGCGTGCAGGGCCGCTACAAAGAGTCCAACTCCGCCTGCGAGCGACTTACCGAGGCCGGCCAGCCGCTCTATGCACGCGCCTGCCTGGCCGAGAACCAGGCGCTCGGCGGCGAGGTCGCGGCGGCCCGCAGCGAGTTCGAGGCGCTTTTGAAGGCCCAACCCGGCGATGCCGGCTGGGCCTCATGGATCCGCACCAGCCTGGGCGAGCTGGAACAGCGCGCCGGCCGGCCCGAGGCCGCCATTGCCCAACTGCGCGCGGCGCAGAAAGCCGGGGCCGATCCCTACAGCCGTCTGGCGCTGGCCGACGTGCTCATCGAAGCCGAGCGCTGGCCCGAAGCGCAGGCACTGCTGGTCGACGCTGGCGACAGCGAGGCCGCGCTGCTGCGCCATGCCATCGTCGAGCGGGCCTTGCGCAGCGACGAAGCGGCGAAGCTGCAGCGCACCTTGTCCGCTCGCTACGAGCAGGCTGCCCTGCGACCCGAAGCAGCCGCCGTGCATGCGCGCGAACGTGCTCGCTTCGCGCTGGAGGTGGAGGGCAACCCCGAGCGCGCGCTCGCTCTGGCCCGCGCGAATTTGCAGATGCAGCGCGAGGCCATCGACTTCGTCGTCATGCACCGAGCGGCGCTCGCGGCCGGCGACGCGGCCGCGCAGGCCGAGGTCGCCGCGCTGGCCGAGCGCATCGGACTGCACGATGTACGGCTGAGCACGACGGGAAGCACGTCATGAAGTCCCTGGCATTGCGACCGGCGCGCGCACCGGAAAGCCGAATCCCGAAGGAGGCATCGGAAATGCGGAACGCGCCAGTTGCGCCAGGCCAGCACAGGGTTAGCCGGCGCCTGCAAATGCCTGCCTGGCGCGCGCGCTGCGCTGCGCTGCTGGCGCTGCTCGCCGCCGCACCGGCCGCCCTGGCCCATCAGGCCAGCGACGCCTACCTGCGCGCCGCCGCCGATGACAAGGGCCAACTCGTCTTCCAAGCCGACGTAGCGCTGCGCGATCTCGACGTCGCCCTCGCGCTGGACGCCGATGCCGACGGCCGGCTGAGCTGGGGCGAAGTGCGCCGCCGCGAGGCCGAGATCGCCGACCACGTGGCCGCGCACCTGCAGCTCGAGCCGGCCCGCTGCGCGCTGCAGCGCGATGCCGCACAGCCGCTCGCGCTCGACCGCAAGGCCGACGGCGTCTATGCCGTGCTGCACTTCACCAGCGACTGCGCCGCAGCGAGCGCGCCGAGCCTCGCCTACGGCCTGTTCCGCGACATCGATCCCACGCACCGCGGCCTGTTGCAGGTGCTGGGTCCCGACGGCCAGCCGATCGCCCGGCTGCGCAGCCTGGCGCCGGGAGGCGCGCCCGTGCGGCTGGCGCGTGCGCCGAATACCGGCTCAGGGGCGGCCGGGGTGCCCGACCCGACAGCGGAGCAGGCACGGTCAGCACCCGGGGCCAGGCCCGCAGAGGAGCCGGCGGCGCTCGCAGTGGCCAACGTGCGCAGCATCCCCGATCTGTCGGCCGCCGACGCGCCCGCCTCGTCCGGCGCACGGCCCGCCGACGAAGCTCCCACCGGCGGCTTCTTCGGCGAAGGCCTGCACCACATCCTGATCGGTGCCGACCACGTGCTCTTTCTCATCTGCCTGCTGCTGCCCCTCGCCCTGGGCCGCGACGCGCAGGGCGGCGTGGCGCGGGGCCGCGCGCTGTGGCTGCCCCTCGTGGCGCTGGTGACGGCCTTTACCGTGGCGCACTCCATCACGTTGGGCCTGGCCGCCTGGCGCGTGCTGGCCGTGCCGCCGAGCGTGATCGAGCCGCTCATTGCACTGACCATCGCCATCGCCGCGGCCGACAACCTGTGGCCCGTGCTCGGGCGGCGGCGCGTGCTCGCGGCCTTCGCGTTCGGGTTGATCCACGGCTTCGGCTTCGCCGGTCCGCTGATCGAGCTCGACCTGCCGCCGCTGACCATGGCCGGGGCGCTGCTGCTGTTCAACCTGGGCGTCGAAGCCGGTCAGCTGATGGTGGTGGCCCTCGCCGTCCTGGTGCTGGCCCCTCTGCGGGGGCGCCCCGCCGCGCAGGGGTGGATGCGCGGCGGCTCGATCGCAGCCGGCCTGCTGGCGCTGGTGTGGCTGGGCGAGCGGCTGCTCGATGTGAAGGTTCTCCCGGTGTAGCCCTGGGGAAAGCAGAGCGCGCGGCTTTAGCGCAAAGCGTGCCGCGGGTCTTGAGAAGCGCGTAGCATCAACCGCGCCGCCAGTGCCTTGGCAACCTCGGGGGGTGGGGCGACGTACTGTTGCCCCTTGCCGTCGAACCGCGAGGAACGCGTTGCAGTGTCAACCGGCAGTCACCATCGACAGGAAGTGATACGCAGCGCCCTGCTGCGCGTGGCCGGCGCACGCTCCGATGCGCAGGCGGTGGCCCATGCCTCGGTCGCGACCTGGCAGCGCGTGGCCTCGCAACTGGTGTCGGTCATCGGCGACGGCGGCGTCGAAGCGCTCTACACCCGCAGCCTGAGCCTGCAGCGCATTCCCCGGCCTGCGACGGATGGGACGGCGCAGCCCCTTTCGGAGCCGGCGCCTTTCATCGCCGTCAAGCTGAGCCTGGAACGCCGCGAGGCGGCCGAAGCCCTGGAGGCCAGCGTTGCGCTCCTCGACACCTTCATCACATTGCTGAGCAACTTGATCGGCGAAGGCCTGACAGACCGCCTGCTGAACCCTGTCTGGGCCGACAGGCGCACCGACGAGCCCGCACAGGAGAACAAGACATGACTGAAAAAGTGACCATCCGGTGCCTGCCGACCGGCGTGCCGGGGCTCGACGACCTTCTCGGCGGCGGCATTCCCGAGTTCTCCTTCAACCTGATCGCCGGCTCGCCGGGCTGTGGGAAGACAACGCTGGCGCATCAGTTGATGTTCGGCCTGGCCACCCCCGAGCGGCCCGCCGTCTACTTCACCGTGCTCGGCGAGCCGCCGCTCAAGATGCTGCGTTACCAGCAGCAGTTCAGCTTCTTCGATTTCGAGCGCATCAACGCCTCGGTTCGCTTCATCAACTTGACCGAGGAGGCGATGAGCGGCAAGTTCGACGTCGTGCTGGCCCGCATCGTCGCCGAGGTCGAGGCTTCCTCGCCGGCGCTGGTGTTCGTCGATTCCTTCCGTTCGGTCAACGAGGCGGCGAAAGACAACTCCAAGCAGACCTCCAGCCTGCAGCAGCTCGTGCAAAAGCTCGGCATGCGGCTGACCGGCTGGCAGACCACCTCCTTCCTGGTCGGCGAGTATTCGCTGGCCGAGAGCGACACCAACCCGGTCTTCACCGTGGCCGACGGCCTGCTGTGGATGACGCAAAGCGTGCACCGCAACTCCATGGTGCGCAAATTGCAGGTCATGAAGATGCGCGGCAGGGCGCAGATTCCCGGCCTGCACACCTTTCGCATCAGCGACGAAGGCATCCGGGTGTTCCCGCGCGTCATCCTCGGCGGCGATCCGACCGATACGCCGCCGGGCGAGAGCCGGCTCTCCATGGGCGTGCCGCTGCTCGACGAGATGCTCGGCGGCGGCGTGCCCTCCGGCTATTCGATGCTCATCGCCGGGCCGGCCGGCTCAGGCAAGACCATCCTCACGACCAGCTTCCTGATGGAGGGCGCGCGGGTCGGCGAGAACGGTGTCATCGCGTCTTTCGAAAAGCGGCCGCGTCAGTCGCACAGCCGCAGGCTCGACGAGTTGGTCGAAGCCGGGCAGCTCGCCATCATCGACACCCGCGCGCTCGACCTGTCGATCGACGAGACCCTGTACGAGCTCACGGTGCAGATCAAGCGCCTGAAAGCCAAGCGGGTGGTGATCGATTCGCTCTCCGGCTTCGAGCTGGCACTGGCGCCGACCTTCCGCGAGGACTTCCGCGAGTCGCTCTACCGCATGGTCGCGGTGCTCACGGGCATGGGCGTGACGGTGCTCATGACGTCGGAGATGGAGGACCGCTACGACGACCTGCGCTTTTCGCCCTACGGCAACGCCTTTCTCACCGACGCGATCATCGTGCAGCGCTACGTCGAAGTAGGCAGCCGCCTCGAGCGCGTGATGGCGGTCGTGAAGGTGCGCGCCAGCATGCACAGCAGGGAGCTTCGGCTGTTCGACATCGACAAGGACGGCATCGTCATCGGCGACGCGCTGCCCGGCTACGAGGGCCTGCTCTCGGGGCAGCCGACACGCAGCACGCGAGACGGAAGAACATGAACTCCGGCGCCCGCGACGGAGCAGGGGAAGACGCCCTGCGCGCTCGTGGAGAAGCGCTGCGCCTGCGCGAGGAGCATGTCTTGCGGCGCGAGACGACGGCGGACTCGGACGAGGCCCTGGTGCTGACGCAAGCCGATCGGCTTGCCGAGCGCGCACTGCAGATCCGCGAGGCCAACGAACGGCTGGTGATCGCATCGCTGCACTCGCAGGAACTCACCGAGGTCGCCGAGCAGGCCAATGAGCGCAAGGACGACTTCCTGGCGATGCTTTCGCACGAACTGCGCAACCCGCTGGCGCCGATCCGCAACGCAGTCGCCATCCTGGGCCTCGTCTCGCACGCGGAGCCGCGCCTGCCCTGGATCCATGCTGTGATCGACCGTCAGGTCGCGCAGTTGACGCGGCTGCTCGACGACCTGCTCGACGTGGCCCGCGTGCGCAGCGGCAAGCTCGTCCTTCAACGGCGCCCGGTCGCCGCACGCGAGTTCATCGAGCAAGCCGCCGAGAGCTGCCGCCCGCTGGCCGAAGCGCGCCGCCAGCAATTCACGGTGGCGCTGCCCGCGGAGCCGGTCTATGTCGATGGCGATCCGACGCGGCTGACGCAGGTGTTCGCCAATCTGTTCAGCAACGCCGTCAAGTACACCCACGAAGGCGGCACCGTTGCCGTGAGCGCACAGGCCGTCGAGCAGACGCTGGTAGTGCGCGTGCAGGACAACGGCCGCGGCATCGCCCCCGAGGCCCAGGCGCGCATCTTCGAGCTGTTCACGCAGGAAGACCACTCGCTCGCTCACGCACAGGGCGGCCTGGGCATCGGCCTGTCGCTGGTGCGCCGGCTGGTCGAACTGCATGGCGGCACGGTCGCGGTCGCGAGCGACGGGGAGGATCGGGGCAGCGAGTTCGTCGTCGCGCTGCCGCTGCTGCAGGGACAACTGCCCGCAGTCCCGGCCGAGCTGCAATCACGCCCCGCGGCGCGGCGCGGCATGCGCATCGCGGTGATCGAAGACAACGTGGATGCCAACGACAGCCTGAACGTCTTGCTGACCCTCGTCGGTCACGAGGTTTTTTCGGCCTACGACGGCACCTCGGGCGCGTCCCTCGTGCTCGAGAGCCGGCCGCAGATGGTGCTGTGCGACATCGGGCTGCCCGGCATGGACGGTCTGGCGGTGGCCACGTATTTGCGCGAGGAGATGAGGGAGGCCTTGCCCTTGATGGTCGCCCTCACCGGCTACGGGCAGACCGACGATCGCGCGCGCGCCCTGGCCGCAGGTTTTGCCTTGCATTTGACGAAGCCGGTCGATACGCAGGCGCTGCTCGCGCTGATCGACGGATTGGCCGACCGCCTCGCCGGCGTTTCGCACTGAAGCGTCGGCAGCGACGGCGCAGCGCGGCTGCGGCGCGCGCCCCAGTTCCGAAAAAACCCGGTCGCCGATTCACCGCCACACGGTGTGCACGAGCGTGTTGGCGACGATGTCGCGGATCTCGCGCCACACCGCGCGCGTGGCCAGAGTGCCGGGATGATGGCTGGACGTCGCCAGCGACAGCGTGCGCGGCACCGACGGCTTGACCAGCCGCACCGCGCTCATCGCGCCTTGCGCCAAATCCTCGTGCACCAACTGGCGTGGCAGCACGGTGTGCAGGCCGCCCTGCAGGACGAGGGCCTTCATCGTCAGCATCGAATCGGCCTCAGCCGCCACGCGCAACTGCACCCCCGTGCGCCGGCACACCTGATCCAGCGCCACACGCAGGCCGTTGGGCTTGGAGGCCAGCACCAGCGGCAGCTCGGCCAGCGACTTGAAGGCGAGCTCTCGCGTGTGCTTGCCGAAGGCCCCGGGCGGCCCGACAACGAGGCTGTCCACCGTGCACAAGCGCTCCTCGCCGTGGTGATGCAGCCGGCCGTAGCGGTTGATCACGGCCAGGTCCAGCTCGCCGCGTGTGAGCGGCTCCTCCAGGGCATTGCCGAAGCCCTCGACGAAATGAAGACGCACGCGCGGGAAACGTTCGGCGACACGCTGGTAGAGCAGCCCCACCAGCGGCCAGATGGCCGCCGGCACGACGCCGACGCGAACGAGACCATGGGGCTGGTCCCCCAGCTCACCCGCCTCGATGGCGGCGCGCTGCATCTCGGCGAGCGATGAGCGCAGGCGCGGGGCCAGCAGCCGACCGGCGGGAGTCAGGGCCACGCCGCGGCCGGTGCGCTCGAAGAGGCCATAGCCGAGCTCCGCCTCGAGCGCCTTGACGTGCCGGCTCACCACCGACTGTGCGACCTCCAGTTGTGCCGACGCGCGCGAAATGTTGCCGGCCTCGGCGACGGCAAGGAAGGCTTCGATGCGACGCAGGTTCATGGGCTTTCCTCGTATGCCTGAAAAGCATATCTGAAATGTCGGGGGATATCTTTTTGGCAAGTTGGTCCGGCTTCTACATTGGGCGGCTCCTGTCACGCCTTCAGACACCGACCTCATGCACGACTCCTCGATCGATCGCCTCGCCGCCCCGCGCGCGGCGTGGCTGAAGCGGCTGCTCCCGGCCGGCGTACCGCTGCTCTGGTGCCCGCTGCTGACGCACTACACCGCCGAGGGCGCCCTGGACACCGCGCGGGCAAGCCGCCACCTCGCCTTCCTGCAGGATTCGGTCAAGGGCTACCTCGTTCCCGGCTCCACCGGCGACGGGTGGCAGCTCGACGATGCGCAAGTGCGCGAACTGCTCGAGTTCACGCTCGACCAGGCTCGCGAGCGCCGCACCAGTGTGCTCATCGGCGTGCTGGCCACGAGCACCGACGACGTGCTTCGCAAGCTCGAAGACACCATGGCGTGGCTGCGCCGCAGGACCAAGGCAACGAGCGACGAGGACTGCCTGCGCCAGTCATCGGTCTGCGGCTTCACGGTGTGCCCGCCGAAAGGCCGCGAGCTCACGCAGGCGCAGATTCATGACGCGCTCGAGCGCGTGCTGGCCACCGGCCTGCCGATCTCGCTGTACCAGTTGCCGCAGATCACCGAAAACGAGATGAGCGCGGACACCGTGGCGAAACTCGCGCGCAATCACGAGAACTTCCTGCTGCTCAAGGACACCAGCGGCGAGGACCGCGTGGCTGCGGCGGGCTTTCGCGAAGCCTTCCTCGTGCGCGGCGCGGAAGGCGGCTACGCACGGCACCTCGCGCTCGGCGGCGGCGCCTACGACGGTCTTCTGCTGAGCACCGCGAACTGCTTCGGGCCGCAGTACGCCGAGATGATCGAGCACCTTCGGCAGGACCGCACTGCGCCGGCGCAGGCGCTTTCGGGTCGCATCGAGCGCGTGGCCGACGAGGTCTTCGCTGCTGCGGCCAAGCTGCCTTACGGCAACGCCTTCACCAACGCCAACAAGGCGCTCGACCACTTCATGGCGCACGGCCCACAGGCGCGTGAGATTGCCGGCCCGCGGCTGCACTCGGGACACCGCCTGCCCGACGAGCTGATCGACCTCGCCGGCAACGCGCTCGACCGCCACGGCCTGATGCCGGCCCGGGGCTATCTCGACAATTGACTGCCGCCCGGCCCCGAGGCCTTCTCGCTCCCACCACCCCTTCTTGCATCGAATTCCAGGACTCACGCATGCCCCAGACTCCTTCCGCGATCGACCGTGCATTGCGCATCCGCGAGGTCAAGGCTTTCCCGATCTCCTTCCCCATCGCCCCCGAGAACAGTGTCGCCCTGGGCATGGGCCGCGCCGTGAAGAAGGACGCGGTGGTGGTCAAGGTCACCACCGAAGGCGGTCTCGTCGGCTGGGGCGAGGCGCATCACGGCAAGGCCCACACCGCAGTCGCTCAGCTCATCAACACCACGCTGCGCCAGCTCGTCCTCGGCATGGACGCCAGCGACGTGGTCGGCGTGTGGAACCGCATCTACTGGAAGCAGCTCGCCAGCCACGGCGTGGGCGCCGGCTGCGCGATGGCGATGAGCGGCATCGACCTGGCGCTTTGGGACATCCGCGGCAAGGCCGTGGGCTGGCCGCTGTACAAGCTGCTCGGCGGCTCGGCGCGGCCGGTGCCCGCCTACGCGGGCGGCGTATCGCTCGGCTTTCAGGATCCGTCGGCGCTGATCGACGAAGCGCGCCCGCATATCGAGGCCGGCTACAAGGCGGTCAAGCTGCGAGTGGGCGACACGCCGGCGCGCGATCTGCAACGAGTGAAGGCGGTGCGCGAGGCGCTCGGCGACGACATCGCGATCCTGGTCGACGCCAACACCGGCTACGACGTGAACGACGCGCGCCAGGTCATGCCCGGCTTCGACGCACTGGGCGTCGGCTGGCTCGAGGAGCCGTTCGCTCCGCACGACATCCGCAGCTACAAGCTGGCCCGCGGATTCGGCCGCGTGCCCCTGGCCGCGGGCGAGAACCACTTCACCCGCTTTGAGTTCAACCGCGTGATCGAGGACGGCGACATCACCATCCTGCAGCCCGATCTGTCCAAGGCCGGCGGCATCACCGAGATGCTGCGCATCGCCGCCATGGCCTCGGCCTACAAGCTGCCGATCAACCCGCACACCTGCATGACCGGCATCAACATGGCCGCGTCGATCCACTTCCTCGCCGCCATCGACAACGGCGGCTACTTCGAAGGCGACGTGTCGAAGAACAACCTCTATCGCGACCAGCTCACCAGCTCGCCGTTCAAGGTCGATGCCGATGGCAACGTGCGCCCGCTCGAAGCCCCGGGCATCGGCGTCGAGATCGACGAGAGCTTCCTCGCGGCCTACCCGCCGATCGAGGGCCCGGGCTACATCTGATTCGCACTGCCTTCAACGCAGCCCCCCGCAGCAACCACGGAAACCTCCATGAAACTCCTGCACCGCATCACCCTTCCCGCGCTCCTGACCGCCCTGCTGTTCGCCGCCGCGGGCACTGCCCAGGCACAAGCGCAGAGCTACCCGGACAAGCCCATTCGCATCATCGTTCCCTACCCCCCGGGCGGCTTCAACGACACCCTCGCGCGCACGGTCGGCGCCAAGCTGCAGGACGGCTGGGGCCAGACGGTGACGGTCGAGAACCGCCCCGGCGGCGCCACCCTCATCGGCACCGACGCGGCGGCCAAGTCCGCGCCGGACGGCTACACGCTGTTCATCACGCCCTTCGCCTTCGCGGTGAACCAGAGCATCTTCAAGAAGCTGCCCTACGACCCGATCAAGGACTTCGCGCCGATCACGCTGGCGGCATCGACGCCCAACCTGCTGGTGCTGTCGCCCACGGTACCGGCCAACTCGGTGAAGGAACTCATCGCGCTGGCCAAGAGCAAGCCCGGCTTCCTGAGCTACGCCTCCACCGGCATCGGCTCGTCGAACCATCTGTCGATGGAGTTGTTCAAGCAGATGGCGGGCGTGGACATCGTGCACGTGCCCTACAAGGGCAGCGGCCCGGCGGTGACCGACCTGCTCGGCGGCCAGGTGGGCTTGATGTTCGACAACGTTCCCAACATCATCCAGCACGTCAAGGCGGGCAAGCTCAAGGCGCTGGCGGTGACCACCCCGAAAGCCTCCCCGCATGCGCCCGGCGTGCCCACGGTCGCCGAGTCCGGCGTGCCGGGCTACGAGGTCGAGGTCTGGTTCGGCTTCGCGGCGCCCGCCGGCACGCCGCAGCCCATCCTCGACAAGCTCAACACCAAGATCGTCGAGATCCTCAACATGCCGGACGTGAAGGCCAAGTTCGCTGGCCAGGGCGTCGATGTGATCGGCAGCACGCAGGCGGAGTTCGCGGCGCACCTGACCCGGCAGTCGGCAATGTGGGCGAAGGTGGTGCGGGATGCGGGCGTCACCCCCGAGTGACTTTCAGCGAACGCCCCAGCGGCCCGGCGTGTCGTGCGGTGAAAGCCGCAGCAAGGACCGGAGCGATGACGTGACGCGCCCCCGGGTGCTGCTGGCCGGGCCGATCGATCCTTCGGGCGAGCGGATCATCGCCACGCGCGCCGACATCGTGGCCGCGCCGGACGTGCGGCCCGAAACGCTTCGCCGCCTCGTCGCCGATGCCGACGTGCTGGTCGTGCGGGCGCAATTGCCAGCCGACGTGTTCGACCATGCGCCGCGCCTGCGCGGCGTGGTGCGGCACGGAGTTGGGCTCGACATGATCCCGATGGAAGCGGCCAGCGCCCACGGCATCCCGGTGGCCAACGTGCCTGGCTCCAACCGCGACGCGGTCGCCGAACACGTGCTGACGTGCTTCGGCCTGCTGACGCGCCACACGCAGCGCATGGACCGCAGCCTGCACGAGTCGGGATGGGGCGCGAGCCGCAAGCTCGCCGAGCGCGCCACCGAACTGAACGGCCAGACCGTGGGCATCGTCGGCGTGGGCAGCATCGGCCTGCGCATCGCGGAGATCTGCCACTTCGGTTATCGCATGACGGTGCTCGGCCACCAGCGCCGGCTCGATGCCCTGCCGGCCTTCATCGAAGGCGCAGCGCTCGATGATCTGCTGGCACGCAGCGATTTCGTGGTGCTCAGTTGCCCGCTGAACGCGGCCACGCAGGGCCTGATCGACGCGCGCCGGCTGGCACTGATGAAGCCGGGCGCATTCCTCGTCAACGTGGCGCGCGGGGCGGTGATCATCGAGGCCGCGCTGATCGCGGCGCTGCGCGGAGGCCGCCTGGCCAGCGCGGCGCTCGACGTGTTCGAGACCCAGCCGCTCACGCCGCAGCATCCGCTGCTGGCCCTGGACAACGTGCTGCTCACCCCGCACGTCGCCGGGCTCACGGCACAGAGCATGGCCCGGATGAGCCAGGGCACCGCCGAAGAGGTGCTGCGGCTGCTGGCGGGCGACCGGCCCGTGAACCTCGTCAACCCGGAGGTCTGGGAGCGCCGCCGGCGCTGACCTGCCGACAAGCGCGCGAGCGCTCGCGACTGCTGCCAGCGAGGCCGCAAAGAGCGAATCGAACGGTCGTTCTATTTTTTACCCTCGCCGATAGAATTCGGGCCCGAACGACAGCCCGACAGCGAGGACTCATCCCATGACGCCGCAAGCGATGCTCGAGCAGTACGGCCCGCGCGAAACGATGGAATACGACGTGGTAGTGGTCGGCGCCGGCCCCGGCGGCCTGGCCACCGCGATCCGCCTGAAGCAACTGGCCGTCAAGCAAGGCAGAGAAATTGCGGTCGTCGTGCTCGAGAAGGGTTCCGAGCCGGGCGCGCACATTCTCTCGGGTGCCATCATCGATCCGCGGGCCATGAGTGAGCTGTTCCCGAACTGGCAGGAACTCGGTGCGCCGTTGGGCCAAGCCGTCAGCGTCGACCGTTTCCTTTTTCTCAGCGAAACCGGTGCGAAGACGACGGCCGATTTCTTCCTGCCCGATTGCTTCAAGAACCACGGCAACTACATCGCCAGCCTGGGCAACGTCGTACGCTGGCTGGCTCAGCAGGCCGAGGCGCTGGGCGTGGAGATCTTCCCCGGCTTCGCTGCGGCTGAGGTGCTCTACAACGACGACGGCTCCGTCAAGGGCGTGGCCACCGGCAACCTCGGCGTCGGCAAGGATGGCGAGCCGACGGCGAGCTTTCAGCTCGGCATGGAACTGCATGCCAAGTACACCGTGTTCGCCGAAGGCTCGCGTGGGCACCTCGGCCGACAACTGATCGCCAAGTTCAAGTTGGCGGAAGGTTGCGACCCGCAAAGCTACGGCATCGGCTTGAAGGAGCTGTGGGAGGTCGAGCCCTCGCGGCACCGCCCGGGCCTGGTGGTCCACACCGCCGGCTGGCCGCTCGATGACAACACCTATGGCGGCTCCTTCCTCTATCACGCCGAAGACAACAAGGTCGCACTCGGCTTCGTGGTCGGCCTGGACTACAGCAACCCGTGGCTCAGCCCCTTCGAGGAGTTCCAGCGCTGGAAGACGCACCCCGAGATCCGCAAGTACCTCGAAGGCGGCAAGCGCCTGGGCTACGGCGCGCGCTCCATCACGGCGGGCGGCATCCTCAGCCTGCCGAAAACGGTATTCCCCGGCGGCGCGCTTGTCGGCTGCGAAGCCGGCTACCTCAACGCAAGCCGCATCAAGGGCAGCCATGCCGCCATCAAGACCGGCATGCTGGCGGCTGAAGCCGCCTTCGAGGCCGTGGGCGCCGGCCGCAAGCACGACGAACTCAGCGCCTACCCGGCTGCGTTCGAGCGGAGCTGGCTGCGCGATGAACTGCTGTTGTCGAAGAACTTCAAGCAGTGGTTCAAGAAGGGCCGCCTCGTCGCCACGCTGATGACCGGCATCGAGCAATGGCTGTTGCCCAAGCTCGGCGTCAAGACACCGCCGTGGACCCTGCATTGCAGCAAGCCGGATCACCAGTCCCTGCGCTCGGCGTCGCAAAGCCCGCGCATCACCTATCCCAAGCCCGACGGCAAGCTCAGCTTCGACAAGCTCTCCTCGGTGTTCATCAGCAACACCAACCACGAGGAGAACCAGCCCGCGCACCTGACCTTGAAGGACGCGCGCATTCCGGTGGTAACCAATCTCGCGCTCTACGCGGGCCCCGAGTCGCGCTACTGTCCGGCCGGCGTGTACGAATACGTCAAGACCGAACAGGGCGCCGACCGCCTGCAGATCAACGCGCAGAACTGCGTGCACTGCAAGACCTGTGACATCAAGGACCCGACGCAGAACATCGTCTGGGTCACCCCCGAAGGCGGCGGCGGGCCGAACTATGCGGGGATGTAGCGCACGAAGCGGCTAAGAGGGGCCCCATGCGAAGCATGGGGATCGACGGCGGAGTGCAACGGCGAGTGCAGTGGGCTCGATGCCCACAGTCGCTGCGGGTGCCACCAGGCAACCGCCTGGAGCCGCTGAAGGGTAGCCGCAAGGGCCAGTCGAGCATCCGCGTCAATGACCAGTGGCGAATCTGCTTTCGCTGAAAGGACACCACCGCGTTGGACGTGAAAATCGTGGACTATCACTGACCCGAAAGGGTCATCTTTTCGTGGAGTGGTCAAGATGAGCATCGCACTCAACGAACTGAAGCATGGGAGCCTCAAGGGCGTCACTACCGGTCGCAAGCTTGCCGCAGTGCACCCCGGATCGGTGCTGCTTGCCGAATTCATCGAACCGATGGGGATCACGCGCTACCCCGTGGCGAAAGCAATGGGTGAGCAGCAGCGGCGGATCGACGATATTTGCACGGGCGAGCGCGGAATCACAGCCGATACCGCGGTACGACTGGGTATGACGTTCGGTATCGACCCGCGGTTCTGGCTGAACCTTCAAGCGCAGTACGACATCGAGGTGATCCAACGCGACCAGGGTGAGCAACTGGCTCGTGAGATTCGTGCTCTGGCCGCATGAGCCTGTGCGTGAGTGGCTCAGAAAATCAAACCTCCGAGCCCCAGCACGACCGCCAGTCCGATCAGAAAGATGATGAGGATGATCCAGCCGATGATCTTCATGCGCGCTCCGCTTTCGAAAGTTCGAGAAGCGTTGTCTAGGCAAGCGGTATGCCCGAGAGCGCGAGAGCGCAGACGCGGTTTTACTTCAAGGCGGCGTCCACCAGCCCGGCCACGGCACCCAGCGGCTGAAGTTGCTCCTTCTTCAGGCCGTGCCGCTCGTAGAAATCGGTGCTGTTGACGGCCACCTGAACCTTGCCGCCGACTTCCTGCCAGACCAGCGCCTTCATCGGCAGATCGATGCCCATCGAAGGTGCGGCCTGCATCAGCGGCGTGCCGCCCTTCGGGTTGCCGAAGATCAGCAGCACCGTGGGCGGCAACTTCATGCCGGCCTTGGCCGCCGCAGCCGCATGATCGACCTTGGCGACCATCGTCAATCCGCGCGCTTCGATCGCTTTTTCCAGTCGCTGCACCGTTTCGGCATGCGTGTGCGGGCTCGCGGTCTGCGTGAGCATCGACTGCGCAATCACCGTGGCTGGCAGAGCCAAAACGAGTGCGAACGCGGCGGCACTGCTGGCAAACTTGAAGGTCATGGCGGGGCTCCAATGAACGTCGAAGGGTCGGAGGGCTCGTACCGCTGCATCCTTGCACGAGGCCGATGCCCTTGGTGATTGCCGCCGTCATAGGCGGACGGCAGGCGTTGCAGGCGGGCCGCTTCAACTGCGAGGCTGAGCGCGAGCGCCAGCGCGGCCGTGCGGGCCGTGCCGCCCCGTCCTCCACAATGCTCGCAGCAACTCCGCCGCTTGCCGGCACGCACCTCCTGGAGCCATGAAGCGAGCGCCGCCATGAACGAAGCCGAGGCCCGTCGGGTGCTGCTGGTGCGTGCCTTCGAGACGCCGCCTGCGGCGCCGTGGAGCGACGCCGACGCCGCCTGGGCCAGCCGCGAGGCCTTGCAAACTCTGGGCGAGGAAGCACCGGCGCAGGCCTTGCTCGCGCAACGCGCCGCGCTGGCCAGCGCCAGACTCAGCGAGCGCGAGCCGGCGATCGCCCACGTGCTTAGCGCGAACAGCGGACGGGCCAGCCTGGTGTGGGCACTTCTGCTGCTCGCCCTGCTTGCCGGCCTGGCGCTCGATGCGGTGGGGTCGGGCGAGCGCATCAACATATTGGCGCCGCCATTCGCTGCGCTGATCGTCTGGAACCTGGCGGTCTACGCGGTTCTGGCCGTCCGCGCCCTGCGCCGCCATCGGCCCGACGCCGGCACGACACCGTCC
>NZ_JACDCW010000090.1 GCF_013817345.1 Methylibium sp. | reverse complement strand
ACTGAGGCGAGGGTGCCGACGCGGCCGCTTCGAGTCAGTTTGTCGTAAGCCCAGGTTTCAAAATGACACCAACCCCTCGGAGCGCCATGCTGCTGCTTGTGACCTCGATCAAACTCATCGCCGAAATTGCGCTGTTGGCACTCGCCGGGAGGTGGCTGCTGGGCCTGCTCGCCGGCGCCAAGCGCGAGCAGAACCTGTTCTATCAGCTGCTGTCGATCATGACCCGGCCGTTCACCTCGGTCTTCCGCAAAGTTACGCCCAAGGTGGTCATCGATCGACACATTCCGCTGCTGACCTTCGTTGCGCTGACTTGGGTCTGGGTGTTCGCGCTGCTTCAGAAGGTCGAACTCTGCCGCGGAAACATCGGTCAGGGACTGTGCCAATGAACTCCGCCTCCAACCGGCACAGCCGGCCAATGCGCCTGCGTTACCTGCTGCTGAAATGGCGCGCCCAGGCCGGCCTCGTGCTCGGTCTGCGCCAGTTCGCACTCGATGCCTTCGACGAAATGCTGGCGCTGCGGCCCGGTGATGCCTATGCGCTGGCCAGCCGCGCTCACGCGTCGGCGCAGGCCGGCGACCGCGCCGCAGCCATCGCCGACTATCGCGCCTTGCTGATCGTCACCGCCGATCATCCGTCGGCCTGGTTCAATCTCGGCTTCCTGCTCGAACAGCAAGGCGAACTCGACGAGGCGCGCGCCGCCCTGGAGCGCGCCGTCGAACTCGACCCCAAGCTCGACCGCGCCTGGTACGGCCTGGCGCTGGTGGCGATTCGCCAGCGCCGCTTCGACGACGCGGTCGTCGCGCTCGAGCGCAACACCAAGCTGCAACCCATGAGCCCGCACGGCTGGTATCAACTTGCGCGCGTTCAGGTCGATCGCCATCAGCCTGAGGAGGCGGTGAAGATCATTCGCCACCTGCAGGGTTTCGAGCCCAAGGTCGCCGCTCAACTCGAGCGCGAAACGGGCTTGCTCCTCACGCCGCGTTCCGTTGGCTGAAATGATGATGCACGCAATCTGCTTGACTGCAAGCTCCGTGCGGAGCGGGTGAGGTCCGAGAGAAGAGTCCTTCGGTGACCCCCCGTCGGGGTCGAGACAACAGTGTGGAGAGGAGTGCAGCAATGCAAATTACGGAAAACCAACGTGAATATTGGCGCAAGAACCTGAGGATCACGGGAATCCTGCTGGCGATCTGGTTCGTGGTGACTTTCGTGATGGCGTATTTCGCACGCGACCTCAACTTCAACTTTTTCGGCTGGCCCTTCAGCTTCTACATGGGGGCTCAGGGCTCGCTGATCGTTTACGTGATCATCATTGGGTTCTACGCGCGGTACATGAACCGTCTCGACCAAGAACACGGCGTTGCCGAGGAGGAATGACATGGCTGGCTTGACACCCACTGCGGGCAGCGGTCGCGCTGCCAATGCCGCTTTCAAGAAGCAGCTCAACAAGGTCTATACCTGGTACACGGGAGGCTTCATCGTCTTCGTCATCGTGCTCGCGATCCTCGAGCAGATGGGCCTGCCACGGAACTGGATCGGCTTCATCTTTCTGATCGCCACCGTGGCCTTGTATGCCGGCATCGGCATCATGAGCCGCACGACCGATGCGTCGGAGTACTACGTCGCCGGCCGGCGCGTGCCCGCCATCTACAACGGCATGGCGACCGGCGCCGACTGGATGAGCGCAGCCTCGTTCATCGGCATGGCTGGCACGCTCTACCTGACGGGCTTCGGCGGCTTGGCTTTCATCATGGGGTGGACAGGCGGGTACTGCCTGGTGGCGCTGTTCCTCGCGCCCTACCTGCGCAAGTTCGGACAGTTCACGATCCCGGACTTCCTGGGAGAGCGCTACGGCGGCAATGCGGCGCGCTTCATTGGTATTTTCGCGGCGATCCTGTGCTCCTTTACTTATGTCGTGGCGCAGATCTACGGCGTGGGCATCATCACTGCTCGCCTGAGCGGTTTGGCGTTCGAGATCGGTGTGTTCGTCGGCCTCGGCGGCATCCTGGTCTGCTCCTTCCTCGGAGGAATGCGCGCAGTCACCTGGACTCAAGTGGCGCAGTACATCATCTTGATCATTGCCTACATGATTCCGGTGGTGTGGCTTTCGGTGAAGCAGACCGGTGTGCCGATCCCTCAGGTGATCTACGGCCAACAGCTCCAGAAGGTCTCCGAGCGTGGCGACCAGTTGCGCGTCGATCCGAAAGAGCTCGAAGTCGTGAACATCTTCAAGCAACGTGCGGCCGCCGCCGATGCGAAGCTCAAGGACGTGCCGACCGCGATGGCGGCTGACCGTACTGCCGCCGAGCAAAGGCTAACGGACCTCAAGTCGTCGAACGCACCGCTGGCCGAGGTTCAGGCCGCAGAGAGGCAGGTGGCTGCATTGCCGGCGAGCGAAGAAGCGGCTCGTGCCTCCTACGCCGCCGCCAAGACTGCTAACGCGGGCCGTGCTGCACCGCTGAACGGCATGCCGAACCACGCGCAGATTTACGCCGGCAACCCGGACGGCACCGAGGCAGAGCGAGCGGCCTTCAATGACTCGCGGCGCAACTTCATGGCGCTGGTGTTCTGCCTTATGGTGGGTACGGCCGCATTGCCGCACATCCTCATGCGCTACTACACCACGCCGTCGGTGAGGGAGGCGCGCGAGTCGGTGACCTGGTCGCTGTTCTTCATCTTCCTGCTGTACTTCACTGCGCCGGCACTGGCGGTGCTCGTCAAGTTCGAGATCTTCAACAACTTGGTGGGTACGCCCTTCGATCAACTGCCGGCCTGGATTGCCAACTGGGCACGCGTCGATCCGACGCTGATGTCGGTCGCAGACGTCAACGGCGACGGTATCTTCCAGTTGAGCGAGATGAAGATCGGCGGCGACATCATCGTGCTGGCCACGGCGGAAATCGGCGGTTTGCCGTATGTGGTTTCGGGCATGGTGGCTGCGGGTGGTCTGGCGGCGGCGCTCTCTACGGCCGATGGCCTGTTGTTGACGATCGCCAATGCGCTGTCGCATGACCTGTACTACAAGATGATCGACCCTAACGCCTCCACTTCACGCCGCGTCACCATCTCCAAGATGCTGTTGTTGGTGGTGGCCCTGTGTGCGGCCTACGTGGCGTCGCAGAAGCCGGCGGACATCTTGTTCCTGGTCTCGGCGGCCTTCTCGTTCGCGGCGGCCGGCTTCTTCCCGGCGCTGGTGCTCGGCATCTTCTGGAAGCGTGCTTCCAGCGCCGGCGCCGTGCTGGGCATGATCGCCGGCCTGGGCACGACCATGTACTACATGGCCCACAACCAGGTCTGGATGCGCGGTATCTTCGGCATCACCGAGCCGATCAGCCTATGGTTCGGCATCTTGCCGATCTCGGCCGGCGTGTTCGGCGTGCCGGTCGGCTTTGCGGTGATCATCCTGGTGAGCCTGTTCACGCCGGCACCGAACAGGAAGGTGCAGGAGCTGATCGAGCACGTTCGCTACCCGAACCTGCGCGGCGACACCGTGCAGAGCCTGGGTACCTGAGCGCGGTAGGGCCGGCTGCGGCCGGCTCTTTCGTCCTAAAAGCGGCCTGCGGCAACGCAGGCCGCTTTTCTTTGGCCGGAACCGTTAAGGGCCGTCGCGAGAGGCGAGCCGCTATACTCTCGGGCTTGCCTTGCCGCACCCCAAGTTGACGCTCGGGGGCGGCTTTCCCGCAGATTCGGGCGTTGCTTTCATGCAGCGCTCGGCCAAGCGGAACCCACAAGGAGATTCAATGCGTCACTACGAGATCGTTCTGCTGATCCATCCGGATCAAAGCGAGCAGGTTCCGGCCATGCTCGAGCGGTACAGGAGCAGCATTACCGCCGCCGGCGGCACGATGCACCGGGTTGAGGACTGGGGCCGGCGCCAGCTAGCCTACATGATCAACAAGCTTGCCAAGGCGCACTACCTGTGCATCAACATCGAGTGCAGCAAGGAAACCTTGCTCGAGCTCGAGACCGGCTTCAAGTTCAACGACGCCGTGCTGCGCCACCTGACGGTGCAAAAGAGCAAGGCCGAGACGACGCCTTCGGTGATGATGAAGGCGGTCGAGCGCGAAGAATCGCGCAAGGCGCCGTCGCCCCCGCCGCAACAGCAGCAACAGCAACAGGAAGCTGCAGCCTGAGTTCGGAGCGGCTTCGCATGTGCCGGCGCTGACATGAACCGTGTGGTTCTGCAGGCGCAGGTGGTGCAGCGAGGCCAGGTGCGCTATACGCCCGCCGGCCTGCCGGCCCTGGACTTGAGCTTGAAGCACGAGTCCGAGGTGACGGAAGCCGGGCACCCCCGCAAGGTCTCCCTGGAGGTTCGCGCGGTGGGGATCGGAGCGGTAGCCGAGCAGATCGGCAAGCTGGCGGTGGGAGACACCGCAGGGTTTGCCGGCTTCCTTGGTTCCGCCCGCAACGGCAGAGGCGTATTGCTGCACATCACCGAGTTCGACCCGGCCTCCGTCGTTGTCGCCCCCTTTGATTCGGATTGAAATTTTCAGGAGTTCACTATGCCCCCGCCCCGTGGTAAAGGCCGTTTCGGCAAAGACAAAAAACCCAAGCGCAACACGCAGTCGCTGCTGTTTCGCCGCAAGCGGTTCTGCCGCTTCACCGTCACCGGCGTCACCGAGATCGACTACAAGGATGTCGACACGCTGCGCGACTTCATCGGCGAGAACGGCAAGATCACGCCCGCGCGGCTGACCGGTACGCGCGCCTTCTTCCAGCGCCAGCTCTCCACCTGCATCAAGCGCGCGCGCTTCCTGGCCCTGCTGCCGTACAGCGACCAGCACAAGGTCTGAGGAGCTCACATCATGCAAATCATCCTGCTTGAAAAAGTGGCCAACCTCGGCAACCTCGGCGAAGTCGTCAAGGTCAAGGACGGATACGCCCGCAACTACCTCATCCCGAGCGGCGCCGCGCGGCGTGGAACCGCCACGGCGGTGCAGGAGTTCGAGGCCAAGCGTGCCGAACTGGAGAAGGCCGCGAATGCCAAGCTCGCCGCCTCGCAGTCCGAAGGCGAAAAGCTCGCCGGCAAGACGCTCAGCATCGCCCAAAAGGCCGGTGTCGATGGCCGACTGTTCGGCTCGGTGACCAACCAGGACATCGCCGAGGCACTCGGCAAGATCGGCTTCACGGTCGCCAAGGCCCAGGTGCGCATGCCGGCGGGTCCGCTCAAGACGGTCGGCGAGCACGCGGTGACCGTCGCGCTGCACACCGACGTGGTGGTCGACGTTAACGTAACGGTGGTGGGCGAGGCCGCCTGAGCTGCCTTCCCCCGCAAGAAAGGCCGGCATGACGCCGGCCTTTTTCTTTGCGTTTGCGATTTCCGGATCCGTCCACCGGCAGTGCACTGCTTGATCACAAGTTTGTCCACAGCCGCGCCTACACACTCTGCAATTTCTCGTGCTTGTGCGCTGGCGCCGAGCGTCGATCCTCACTAGGATTCCTGCTTCATGTCGGCCGTCTTCTCCGTTTCAGATCCCGGCCGCTCGCGCGGCGACGACGAGGTTGCGCGCCTGCGCATTCCCCCGCATTCCGTGGAGGCCGAGCAAAGCGTGCTCGGCGGCCTGCTCATCGACAACGGCGCCTGGGACCGCGCCGGCGACCTCCTTGTCGACAGCGACTTCTACCGCTACGAGCACCGGCTCATCTACTCGGCGATCGGCACGCTGATCAACGCCACCAAGCCGGCCGACGTGATCACGGTCTACGAGCAACTGCAGTCGCTCGGCAAGGCGGAAGAGGTCGGGGGCTTGAGTTTTCTCAACGGGCTCGCGCAAAGCGTGCCCAGCGCGGCCAACTTGCGTCGCTACGCCGAGATCGTTCGCGAGCGCGCCATCCTGCGCAAGCTGGTGGCCGCCAGCGACGAGATCGCCACCAAGGCCTTCAACCCGCAAGGCCGCCCGGTCGCGCAGATCCTCGACGAAGCCGAGGGCCAGATCTTCAAGATCGGCGAGGAAGGTTCACGCACTCGCCAGGGTTTCCAGAGCATGGATTCCCTGGTGGTGCAGCTCATCGACCGCGTGCAGGAACTCGCCGACAACGGCGCCGAGGAAGTCACCGGCGTGCGCAGCGGCTTCTACGACCTCGACCGCATGACCGCCGGCCTGCAGGCCGGTGACCTGATCGTTCTGGCGGCGCGCCCCTCGATGGGCAAGACCGCCTTCGCACTCAACATGGCCGAGCATGTCGCCGTCAACGAGGGCTTGCCGGTGGTGGTGTTCTCGATGGAAATGGGCGCCTCGCAACTGGCGCTGCGCATGGTCGGCTCGCTCGGGCGCATCGATCAGCAGCACCTGCGCACCGGCGCCCTGCGCGACGACGAGTGGGGCCGCCTCACCGAAGCGGTCGACAAGCTCGGCAAGGCCAGCATCTACATCGACGAAAGCGCCGCCCTCACGCCCAGCGAGCTGCGTGCGCGCGCACGGCGGCAGGCCCGCCAGTGCGGCCAGCTCGGTCTGATCGTGGTGGACTACATGCAGCTCATGACCGGCAGCGGCGGGGGCAGCGAGGAGAACCGCGCCACCGTGCTGGGCGAAATTTCGCGCGGCCTGAAGTCGCTGGCCAAGGAGCTGAAGTGCCCGGTGATCGCGCTCTCGCAGCTGAACCGCAGCGTCGAGAGCCGTACCGACAAGCGCCCGATGATGAGCGACCTGCGCGAGTCGGGCGCCATCGAGCAGGACGCCGACGTCATCATGTTCATCTACCGCGATGACTACTACAACAAGGAAGCGTCCAAGGAGCCGGGCATTGCCGAGATCATCATCGCCAAGCAGCGCAACGGGCCGGTCGGCACCGCCAAGCTGACTTTCCTGAAGCCGCTGACGCGCTTCGATAACCTGGCGCCCGGGTCGGTCGGCAGCGACTACTGAGCGGCTTGCGCCCCGGCTCCGGCTTTGAGCCTGCGGTGCCGCCTCGAGCGTTGAACGGACTTGCTGCCCGCGCGGGTTCATCGATCCGCGTCAGCGAATCGCGGACCGATCGACCGCACCGCCCAGCGCATAACGCGCGGGATCGAGTGAGTCACGCAGATCGGCCTCGAGCGGGCAGGGCGCGCCGCTGACCCACGAAGCCAGCAATTGCGCACCGAGCGTGGCCCACGCAATGCCGCGCGAGCCGAGGCCAGTAAAGACGTACAGCCCGCCTTCGGCGTCGCGCAGGCGCGGCACGAAACGTGGCTGATCGGCGCGTGCCTCGTCGCGCAGGGCTTCGAAGTTGACCGCGGCGCCGATCAAGGGAAGCCGGTCCGGCGTCACCGTGCGCCAGCCGACCCGGCCCTCCCAGGGCAGCGCCTGCCATGCGTTCGCGTCGCCTGCGCACAGACCGGCCAGTTGTGCGAGGTTGCTCCGGTGATCGCTTTCACGCAGATGCGTGTCTTCATCGTCCGCTTGGCTGGTCGCGCCGAAGATCAGCCGGCCCTCGATCGGTGGCAGCACGTAGCCGCTGCCGGCGACCGGCAGGCGCGGCAACGGCAGTGTCGGCGGGTGGGCGATGTCGAGGCTGCTGATCTGGCCGCGAACGGCCGACAGTGCGGCGAACGCATGCGCAGAAGTCGCTGCCCGAATGCCCTCGGCGCCGCCGAGCGAGTTGCGAGGGAGGCCGTTGGCCACAGCGCGCGCTGCGGTCCCTGCGAGGGCGTTGTCAGCGCCGCCCAACAGGCGTTTCGCGTCAAGCGCATTCGCGAGCACCAGCACCGGCGCCTCGGCAAGCACGTCACCCCGCGCATCCAGGGCCTGCCACGCACCGCCGTGCCGCGCGATGCGCGCGACCTCGGCATTGCCGATGAAAGCGGCACCGCTGCGCAAAAAAAGCTGTCTCGCGTAGGCGCGCGGCGCGAGCCATCCGCCGCCGGGGTAGTGCCAAGCGCCGCTGGGCAGGTCCAAACCGCTGAGCCGGCTGGCTGCGCCGCGGTCGAGCCAGCCGACATAGCCACTGTCGAGTTGCTGGGCCGCCAGCGCCGCACGGGCGCTGGCGGCATCGAGCCGGCTTTCCAGGCGAAGGCAGCCGGCAAGCTGCCCTGGGATCCGGCCTTCTGTAATCCACGCGCCCGCCATGCGTTGGGTCAGCAGCGCGGCCGCGCGATGTGCGCGTGCATGCGGACCATCGTCGCGGTGGAAGCTGCCATGGAACAGCCCCGCCGGATTGCCGGAGGTCGCGCATGCGGAGTCGCCGTGGCGATCGAGCACGCGGCAGTTCCAGCCGTGCAGCGACAGGGCCCAGACCGCCGCGCATCCGGCCAAGCCGGCGCCGATGACGATCGCTTCGCGCGAACCGCGATGCGCGTGCCAACCGCCGGGCGGCAGCACGGCCACGTGACGCGGCGAGTGAAGTGCAACGGTGATTTCGCGCTTCTCGCCGATGCCCGCGACAACCTCGACCGCAAAGCCGGCCGCGGTGAGCCCTTGGCGCAGCACGCTCGATGTGTCCGGGGTTGCCGCGGTGGCACCCGGTGCAGCCAGGCGGCCTAGGCGCCGAAGGAGATGGGTGTCCCACATCTGCGGGTGGGCGGCCGGCGCGAAGCTGTCGAGGAAGAAGGCATCGACCGAAGCGACGAGTTGCGGCAGCAGCAATGCGACGTCGCCGAAACCGAGCAGCAATTGCAAGCGCCCTTCCTCGAAGGCGAGGGGATGGAAGTTCGGCGTGCGCAAGGGCCAGGCGGCCCGCAGTTGCGTTGCCAGCTCCGGCAGCGGTGAGACCGTATGCGCGAGGGCCAGATCTTCGCGCGTCAGCGGCTGCTTCTCGATCGAGATGAAAACCAGCCGCTCGCAGCGTTGCGGGTCGCTGCGCCAGGCGTCCCAGGCAGCGAGGAAGTTGTAGCCCAGGCCGAAACCGGTTTCGAGGATCACGAAACGCTCGCGACCGGCCCAGCGCTCTGGCAGTCGGTTGCCGGCCAGGAAGACTTGGCGAGCCCGTAACACGCTGCCGGACGCTGCGGTGTAGAAGTCGCCGTTGCCGTTGCCGTTGCCGTTGCCGTTGCCGTTGCCGTTGCCGTTGCCGGATGACGGCCCGCCTTCGCGGGCGAAAGCCAGGCGCCCGGGCTTGATCGGCCGGGTCTTCACGCGGCAGCGCGCTCGGCCAGCCAGGCAAGCAAGGGCTCGCGCGCCTCGCTCAGGCCGCGGTAGGCGAGCACCGCGTCGCTCATCGTCGAAAGCGCTGCATGAAGCGCCGCGGCGCGCTCCGGCGTGGCGATGGCCTGCGCCAGCGGCTCCACGTCGACATGGATGGTGAACAGCGCTTGCTGAAGCGAGGGCAGGGGGATGAAGGTCTGGTGCTCGGTGCGCCAGTGCGCCTGCGCGGCGACTTCGCCGGCTGACTTGCACCAGGCCACCGGCTCATGCCGCAGCGGATGTCTGTCCAGCCCGGCATGCGGCGTGACCGTCCAAACAAAGCGCTCCCATCGCGCCGGCTGGCACACCAGGCGCACCAAGTGCTCGCTGGCGGCGAGCAGGGTCGCGTTGTCGGCCACCGGGCCGTGCACCGCCGCAAACGAACGCCCGATCTTGTCGCGAGGCGCCCAATGCGAGGGCAGGCAGACGGCGAGCCAGGGGAGCGTGGCGCTCTTGCCGTCGACGATGGCCAGGTCCTCGTGCAGAGACAGGCTCAGCAGCGCGGCGAGCCGCTGCGTTGCGGGCAGCGCAGCCAGGCAGGCGCCGGCACGCTCATGAGCGCCTGGCCGGGGTTGCAGCGCGACACCGTTCCAACCCACATGCCAGCCGAGCGCGAAGCCGAGCACCCCATCGGCATTTGCGTCCAGCACGCCGGGGCACTGGATCGCCGCGTTCTCTACCAACGCACGCAGGGCGGGCAAGGGATCGAAGTCGTCGGTGCACAGCAAGGCATCGTCTGGTGCGGTGCTCAACACCGCGAGTTTCTCTGCGAACGCGGGCGAGTCCGGCGCCAGGGCAGTGAGCTGGCGCGAGCCGGGCTGAAGTTTGCGCAGGCCGGGTTGCATGCGAAACGGCGCCTTGACCGCGGCGTCGAAGTCGAAGCGGGAAGACGGCGGCATGGCGAATGATGGCGCGGGTGGCAAATCGTGGAAGCGAGACCGGGCGGCGGATTAAGGCGGCGATTTCGATTGGCGCTCAGCGGCAGAGCCAATGATGTGGCGATAAAAAAAGGCACCCGCAGGTGCCCTTCGCATGCAGGCAAACGGCCGGCCTGTCTCGCGCCAGCCTGCGCGGCGCCGGCCGATCGCGCCGCGGACTCAGACGCGCTTGCGGTACTCGTGCGTGCGGGTGTCGATCTCGATCTTGTCGCCGGTGGCCACGAAGATCGGTACCGGGACCTCGAAGCCCGTAGCCAGCTTGGCCGGCTTCAGGATCTTGCCGGAGGTGTCGCCCTTGACGGCCGGCTCGGTGTAGACGACCTCGCGCACCACGCTGGTCGGCACTTCCACCGAAATCGCCTTGCCATCGTAGAACACCACTTCGACCGGCATGGCGTCTTCAAGATACTGGATCGCGTCGCCCATGTTCTCGGCCTCGACCTCGAACTGGTTGTACTCGGCGTCCATGAACACGTACATCGGGTCGGCGAAGTAGGTGTAGGTGCACTCCTTCTTGTCGAGCACGATCTGGTCCATCTTGTCGTCGGCCTTGAACACCAGCTCGGCGCCGGAGCCGTTGAGCAGGTTCTTCATCTTCATGCGGACCGTGGCGGAATTGCGTCCACCGCGGCTGTATTCGGTCCTGAGGATGACCATCGGGTCCTTGCCCTGCATGATCACGTTGCCGGCGCGGATTTCCTGTGCGGTTTTCATGTGAGTGTCCTGTCGTTGCGGAAAGGGCGTGCGGCCTGCGCAAAGCCCGAGATTTTAGCCTTTTGCGGCCACAAAGCGGCAAAGCCGAAGCGCGAGGTCGCCATCAAGCTCCATGGCCGCTTCGAGCCGGGCGCAGCGCAAGGCCGCCAGCGTGCGCCACGCTTCGGCGTCCGAAGGGACTTGCGCCAAAGGCAAAGACTGCGTTGTCGCCACGGTGAGCTGGCGGTCCCGCGGCAACGAGAGCAGCCCGTTGCACTGTGCGAAGTGCCGGCGCAGGTGCTGCGAGAGCACGGCGTCCGCGCCTTGCAGATAGAAGTCGAGAAAAGCGTCGAGCTTGGCCGCTTGCGCGCCGCCCTGCTGCGCATAGAGCTGCCACAGGAAAGGCTTGCCGGCCCACAGAGCCCGCACCAGCGAATCCTCACCACGGACCAGGTTGAGATCGCAGCTCCATAGCAAACGGTCGAATTCCGGCTGCGGCAACCATGGCAGGAAGTGCGCCTCCAGCCCATCGCGCACGGCGGTCGATCCCGGCTCGCCGTCGCAGGCGAGCGCTGCTGAGACCTGTCGCGCTGCCAGCCCAGGCGTGACCAGCAACTGCGTCGACTCCGCCCGCCACTGCGCGAGCCACGCTTGCAGGGCCGGTTGTTCGTAGCAGAAAAGGCTCACGCGCCGTGCCCCCGGCAAGTCGCCGATTCCCACACCGGCCAGCCACGCCGCGGCGTCGAAGCCGGCGCGCTCGGACGCCAGACCCGCCTCGCGCAGCAGCCCGCCGGTCGCAGATGTGAAGCCGGGATAGAAGAACCACTTGTTCAGGCCGCGCCCGGGCCCCGCGAACTGCGGCGAGGGCAGGGCGTGGCTGCGTTCGACATACGCCTCGGCGCTCAGGTACTCGAGGTCGACCCACACCGGCGAGCGGGGGGCCCGTGCCATGCGTTCGACGAAGCCGGCCGGCGGATCGCAGCCGAAGGCTTCGATTACCGCGTCGCCCGGCATCTCGCCGTCGTGCGGCTCGCGCCAGGGCAGCACGATCACGCCGCTAGCGCCCTGCGGCGCCATCCACGACAGCGCCGAGCTGTCGTCGCACCAAAGCCGCACGTGCTGGCCCAGGCTCGCCAGCCGGCGCGCCAGGCGCCAGCACACACCGATGTCGCCGAGGTTGTCGACGACTCGGCAAAAGAGATCCCACTTCAGCGCCCGCAAGGGCGGTGGCGACAAGGCCTCGCTGTGCATGCGCGAGATTATCGAAGCCACAATCCGGCGCATGAATGTGGCCTCCGTTTTGCCCGGCGTCGTGCCGATGGCTCAGGCCCTGGAGGCGACGGCGCTGGCCCGGTGGCTGCAGCAGTCGATGTGGGGGTATCCGGTGGTCAGTGCGCTGCACATCGTCGCAATCGCACTGCTGCTCGGCGCGATCACGGTGGTCGATGCGCGTCTGCTCGGCTTCGCACGACAGGTTCCCGTGGCGCATGTGGCCCGCGCGGCCTGGCCGTTTGCGGCGGCCGGCGTGGTGCTGGCGCTCGGCACCGGGCCGCTCTTGTTCATCGTGCAGCCGGGTGACTACCTGGTCAATCCGGCATTCTTCTGGAAGCTGCTGTTGCTGCTCGCTGCCTTTGCCAACGTGGCGTGGTTCCACCTGCGCTTCTCGGCCGCGCTGCGCGGCGGGCACGCATTGACGGCCGGCGTTCGCGCGGTCGCGGCGCTGTCGATCGCGCTGTGGCTCGCGGTGCTGTTCGCGGGACGCATGATCGCGTTCGTCTGATCCGGCGCCGGAGGTCCGCGCGAACCGGGCGACACAATCTTGTCTCATGAACGAGTCCGAAAACTTGCCGCTGGAAGACGCGTCGCCGCCTGTCGATGCAGCACGTCAGCGCCTGCTCGACGACGTGTCGGCCTTGCCGAGCCTGCCCGGCGTGTACCGCTACTTCGACGCGCAGGGCACGCTGCTTTACGTGGGCAAGGCGCGGAGCCTGAAGAAGCGCGTGTCGAGCTACTTCCAGAAGCAGCATGGCGGCGGCCAGACACGGGTCGGCCACATGGTGTCGAAGATCGCGCGGCTGGAGACGACGGTGGTGCGCTCCGAAGCCGAGGCACTGCTGCTCGAGAACAACCTGATCAAGACGCTGAACCCCAAGTTCAACATCCTGTTCCGTGACGACAAGAGCTACCCGTACCTGAAGATCACCGGCGCACACACCGCCGAAGGCGCCAATGCACCGGCCGCGCTGCAGTACCCGCGCATCGCCTATTACCGGGGCGCGGTCGACAAGCGGCATCGCTACTTCGGGCCGTACCCGAGCGCGTGGGCAGTCAAGGAAACGATCCAGTTGCTGCAGAAGGTGTTCCGCCTGCGCACCTGCGAGGACACGGTTTTCAACCACCGCACGCGGCCCTGCCTGCTGTACCAGATCAAGCGCTGCTCGGGGCCCTGCGTGAAGGAGATCGCGCAGCCGGACTACGCGCACGACGTCGGCAACGCGGAGCGCTTCCTGCTCGGCGAAGTGGAGGAGGTGATGGGCGCCTTGCAGGCGCGCATGCTCGCGCACGCCGAGGCGCTCGAGTTCGAGAAGGCGGCCGAGATCCGCAACCAGCTTGCAGCCTTGTCGCGGGTGCTGCACCAGCAATCGGTCGAGAACAATGCCGGCGGCGCCTTCGACAAGGATGCCGACGTGATCGCGGTGGTGGTCGAGGGCGGGCGTGCCTGTGTGAATCTGGCGATGGTGCGCGGTGGCCGCCACCTGGGCGACCGGCCTTACTTTCCGGTCCACGTGGAAGAGGCGGCAGTGCTCGGGAAAGTGACCGATGAACGCGAGGCCGATGCGACCACAGACGCTGCCGCCGAGTCGACTGAATCGGCCGTGTCGGCCGAACGCGGCGAGCCGGCGGAGCCGAGCGAGGCACAGGTGCAGATCCAGGTATTGGAGGCCTTCATCGGGCAGCACTACCTCGACGGTGCGCCGCCGCCGCTGCTCATCACCAGCCAGCCGATCGCCAAGAGCCTGGTCGAGGCGCTGCGTGAAGCCAGCGGCGTGCGCATCGTCGCTCAGCACCAGCCGCGCGAGCAGCGCCGGCAATGGCTGGAGATGGCGCTGAAGAACGCCCGGATCAAGCTGGCTCAGCTGCTTGCCGAGGAAGGCTCGCAGCGATCGCGCACGCGGTCGCTGGTCGATGCGCTCGACCTCGCGCCCGACAGCCTGGACAGTTTTCGCATCGAGTGCTTCGACATCAGCCACACCGCAGGCGAGGCGACGCAGGCCTCGTGCGTGGTGTTCGAGCAGCACAAGATGCAAAGCGCGCAGTACCGCCGCTACAACATCGCCGGCATCACGCCGGGCGACGACTACGCGGCGATGCGCCAGGTGCTGACCCGCCGCTACGGCAAGCTCGCCGAGGCGGCGGGCAAGGGCACGGCGCGGCTGCCCGATCTGGTGCTGGTGGACGGTGGCCGCGGGCAGGTGTCGATGGCCCGCGAGGTGTTCGGGGAACTGGGCCTCGATCTTGGCCTGATCGCTGGCGTCGAGAAAGGCGAGGGCCGCAAGGTCGGGCTGGAGGAGCTGGTGTTCGCGGACGGCCGCCCCAAGATCGGGCTGGGCCGCGACTCGTCGGCGCTGATGCTCGTGGCGCAGATCCGCGACGAGGCGCACCGATTCGCGATCACAGGCATGCGGGCCCGGCGGGCCAGCGTGCGCACCGGCAGCAGCAAGCTCGAAGACATCGCCGGCATCGGGCCGCGCAAGCGCGCCAAGCTGCTGCAGCGCTTCGGCGGCGTGAGGGGAGTGGCGAACGCGAGCGTGGACGATCTGGCCGGTGTGGAGGGCGTATCGCGCGAACTGGCCGAGGAGATCTACCGTGTCCTCCACTGAGCCGCACCCCCGCAGCGCCGTCGTGCCGGCCGAAGGCGCGTCCGAAGGCACAATCGCGCGGATGTTCTTCAACCTGCCGACCTTGCTGACATGGGCGCGCATCGTCGCCATCCCCCTGGTCGTCGGCGTTTTCTATCTCGATCTCGAGACTTCGCTGCAGAACCTGCTGGCCACGGTGCTCTTCATCGTCGTGGCATTGACAGACTGGGCCGACGGTTACCTGGCCCGGCGCCTGAACATGACGTCTTCGTTCGGTGCCTTCCTCGACCCCGTCGCCGACAAGTTCCTGATCTGCGCCGCGCTGGTGGTTCTGGTGCACGAGCAGCGGCTGGACTCGTTCGTGGCCTTGATCATCATCGGCCGCGAGATCGCGATTTCCGCGCTGCGCGAGTGGATGGCGCAGATCGGCGCTTCACGCAGCGTTGCCGTGCACATGCTGGGCAAGCTCAAGACCACCGTGCAGATGATCGCGATCCCGTTCCTGCTCTACGACGCGGTGCTGTTCGGGCTGATCGACACCCGCTTGTGGGGCACGGTACTGATCGTCGTCGCTGCGGCGCTGACGATCTGGTCGATGGTCTATTACTTGCAGAAGGCGCTGCCGGAGATTCGGGCCAGGGTGCGCTGATGGCGCGTCGTTTTTCGACGCTGCCCGCTGGCGGCGCGGCCGGGCGATCGCGCCACGCCGGCGCGGCCGGGCGATCGCGCCACGCCGGCGCGGTGGACGAAACGCTGCTGCTCGCCATGCCGATCGTCTTCGTGCTGATCTGGAGCACCGGCTTCATCGTGGCGCGCTACGGCATGCCGCATGCTCCGCCGCTGAAGTTCCTGGCGTTGCGCTATGCGCTTTCGCTGATGTGCTTCGGGGTGTGGATCGCACTGTCGAAAGCGGCATGGCCTCGCAACAGGGCGCAGTGGGCGCACCTCGCAATGGTCGGCGTGCTCATCCACGCGGGCTACCTGGGCGGCGTGTGGGCGGCAGTCAAGGCAGGCATCGGCGCGGGCACGGTGGCGTTGCTTGTCGGCCTGCAGCCGGTACTCACGGCGCTGTGGGTCACCGCTGTGGCCTCGCAGGGCGAGCGCGTGTCGGCGCGGCAATGGCTCGGTCTGGCCCTCGGCTTCGCCGGTCTGCTGCTGGTGGTGGCCCCCAAACTCGGCAGTGGCGAGATCACCGGCTGGAACGTGTCGCTCGCACTCGGCGCGCTGCTCAGCATCACGACCGGCACGCTTTATCAGAAACGCCATGTAAAGCCGTGCGACGTTCGCACCGCCAGCAGTGTGCAATTGCTCGCTGCGCTGGCGGTGACCTTGCCGTTCGCGCTGCTGGAGGTCGAGGCCGTCGACTGGCAGCATCCGCAGCTACTGGGTGCGATGGCGTGGTCGGTCCTGGTGCTCACGCTCGGTGGCGCTTCGCTGCTTTACCTGCTGATCCAGCGGGGTGCGGCCACCGCGGTGACGAGCTTGTTGTATCTCGTTCCGCCCTGCACCGCGGTGCTGGCCTGGGCCCTGTTCGACGAGTCGCTCGCCGCGCCCGTGCTGATCGGTCTGGGCTTCACGGCGGCAGGCGTCGCGCTCGTGGTGCGCACGCCGTTTCGCCCCGTCGCAGCTCGATGAACATGGGTCGAGCGGCGCTGCGGCCAGCGGCTTGTCGGACGAACGTTTCGCTGCGTATGCGCTTGTCAAGCGCGGAATTCACGCTGCGTGCGAGGCGCCGCCACAGGTAATCTGCATAGAATTCCGCTGCACGCTTGACACCCCGCAAGCTCACCGCTGTAATGAATCTGCAGCCACTGCGGTCGATTGCAGCGCGCGTCCCACGGGCCCGTCCCGCCACCCGAACCCGAGCAAGAGACACCTTTTCAACAGGGGTACTTTCGTGAACAAGACCGAACTGATCGAACACATTGCCAAGCAGGCCGACATCTCCAAGGCCGCGGCCACGCGCGCGCTCGAAGCCTTGATCGGCGGCGTGCGCACCACGCTCAAGAAGGGGGGCAGCG
>NZ_JACDCW010000089.1 GCF_013817345.1 Methylibium sp. | reverse complement strand
TACGTCGGCCCGGTCGATCCGGTGCGCGACGAGGTCACGGGTCCCGCGGGCCCGACCACCGCCACGCGCATGGACAAGTTCACCGAGATGATGCTGGCGCAGACCGGGCTCATCTCGATGATCGGCAAGGCCGAGCGCGGGCCGGTGGCGATCGAGGCGATCAGGAAGCACAAGTCGGCTTATCTGATGGCGGTGGGCGGCGCGGCCTACCTCGTCTCGAAGGCGATCAAGCAGGCCAAGGTGGTCGGCTTCGCCGACCTGGGCATGGAGGCGATCTACGAGTTCACGGTGACCGACATGCCGGTCACGGTGGCCGTCGATTCGAGCGGCACTTCGGTGCACACGACCGGTCCGGCCGAGTGGCAAAAGCGTATTTCGTCGGTCGAGGTCGGTGGGATTCCGATCGTTGCCGCCTGAGCGTTGGAATAGACGAACGGCGGTGTCGTTTGTCTTGCGCCTTTTCCCGCATCCAGCAGGTGGAGCACGCCGGAAGGGCGCTCGCTCTTCACTCCTCGATCTTCACGCCCTTCCAGAACGCGACCCGGCCCTTGATCCCGGCCGCGGCTTCTTTCGGCTCGGCGTAGTACCAGACGGCGTCGGGATTGAGGTCGCCGTCCACCAGCAGCGAGTAGTAGCTCGCCTCGCCTTTCCACGAACACATGGTGTGGTGGTTGCTGCCGGCCACGTACTCCCGCTTGAGCGCAGCCTCGGGGAAGTAGTGGTTGCCCTCGACGACCACGGTGTCGTCGCTCTCGGCGACGGTCACGCCGTTCCAGATGGCTTTCATCGAATGTCCTTGTGCAAGGTGTGCGGCCGCCTCAGTGCGGCAGGGCCAGCCAGTGGATGCTGAACAGCCGCTCGGCATCGCACCAGACGGGGCCCGGCACGTAGCCCGCGCGAACGGCGAGTGCGCGGAAACCGTCGACGCTGAACTTGTGCGAGTTTTCGGTGTGCACGCTGTCGCCCTCGGCGAAGTCGAAGACGTGGCCGCACAAGCGCACCTGTTGCGCACGGCGGCTCACCAGGTGCATCTCGATGCGCTGCAGGCTGGGTTGGTAGAACGCGTAATGCGCAAACTGCGACAACTCGAAGTTCGCGCCCAATTCCCGGTTGGCGCGCGCCAGCAGATTGAGGTTGAAGGCCGCCGTGACGCCGTCGGCGTCGTTGTAGGCCGCGTGCAGCAACGCAGGCTCCTTGACCAGATCGACGCCGATCAAGAGGCCCCCGCCCCGCAGCAGCCCGGCCGACTGGCGCAGGAAATGCAGCGCCTCGGGCGGCGTGAAGTTGCCGATCGACGAGCCGGGAAAGAAACCCACCCGCGGCGCCGGCCGCCCTAGCGCATCGGGCGGCAGGGCCGGCAACTCGAGCGACCGTGTGAAGTCGGCGGCGATCGGGTGGACGTCCAGGCCGGGATAGTCGGCGCGCAACTCCTCGGCAGCCGCATGCAGGTGCTCGCCGGAGATATCGATCGGCACGAAGCGGCGTGCGGGCAGTGCGTCGAGCAGCACGCGCACCTTGCGGCTCGAGCCGGCGCCGAACTCGACGATGTCGGCGCCGTCACCGAAACCTTCGCCGACGCTCTGCTTGATGCACTCGGCGATCTCGGGTGCACGCTCGCTCAGCAGTGCCAGCTCGGTGCGCGTCGGGTAGTACTCGGGCAACTCGCAGATCCGGTCGAACAGCGCGGAGCCGGCCGCGTCGTAGAAGAACTTCGGCGCTATCTGTCGCGGCCGGCGGGCCAGCCCGGCGAGCAGCTCACGCGCGAAGTCACTGTCGATCACCTGCGGCAGCGCCTGCAGCGCCGGGCTCTGCTCAGCGACGGCGGCGGCCGGCACACCGTGCGCGCGCAAATCGGGCGTGATCCGCAGCATGTTGCTCATCGATCCAGATCCTTCGCCAGTCTGAGTCCGCTGAACTGCCAGCGTGCCGCCGGCGGAAAGAAGTTGCGGTAGCTCGGCCGCGCATGGCCTGCGGGGGTGGCGCAACTGCCGCCGCGCAGCACGAGTTGTCCGACCATGAACTTGCCGTTGTACTCGGCCAGCGCGCCGGGCAACGGCCGAAAGCCAGGGTAGGGATCGTAGGAGGAACGCGTCCACTCCCACACCTCGCCAACGCTCTGCAGCGCAGGCTCGTCCCCGGCCGCCGCGGCCTCCCACTCGAACTCGGTCGGTAGCCGTGCGCCCGCCCACTCGGCATAGGCCGCGGCCTCGTACAGGCTCAGGTGACAGACCGGCTCGGCAAGATCAATCTCGCGCGTGCCGTGCAGGGTGAAGACGCGGGGCTGCTGTGCTTCCAGCTCGCTCCAGTACAGCGGCGCGTTCCAGCCCTGCGACTGCACCGCGGCCCAGCCGTCGCTCAGCCACAGGCTCACGCGGCCATAGCCGCCGTCACGCATGAATTCCAGGTATTCGCCGCAGCTCACCGGCCGGCTGGCGATCCGGTGCTCGCGCAGCAGGACGCGATGGCGCGGCGTTTCGTTGTCGAAAGCGAAGTCGTCCACACCGCGAGAGGACGGCGCGCCGACCTGGCAGATGCCGCCCGGCCGATCCAGCCACCGCATCGGCTCGCCGCACACCGCGGCAGGGTGCAAGACAGGCCCTGCCGGGCCCGCTATCGCGAGGCTTTCGCGGGAAGCGTGCCAGGCCCCGTCGCCCCGGGCAGGCTCGACCTCGTGGCGAGGCGCATGGGCAGCTCCGCCGTCCGGCCGCGGCGCATACACCGGCTGCAGCGGGTTCATCGACAGCAGGTGCTTGATGTCGGTGGCCAGCAGCTCCTGGTGCTGCTGCTCGTGCTGCAGGCCGAGCACGAAGGTGCCGGCCACGGCACTCCACACTGCATCGTCCGCGGTGTCGATGAAGTGCGCCATGGCCGCGTCGACATGCTCGCGGTAGCGCAGCACCTCCTCGACCGAAGGCCGCGTGATCATGCCGCGCTCGGCGCGCGCATGGCGCGGACCGAGCGATTCGTAATACGAGTTGAAGAGGAAGGCGTAGCGCTCATCAAACACCCGGTAGCCCCGCAGCTTCGGCTGAAGCAGCACCGTCTCGAAGAACCAGCTGGTGTGAGCCAGGTGCCACTTGGCCGGGCTGGCGTCCGGCATGGACTGCACGCATTGGTCTTCGGCCGAGAGCGGTGCCGCGAGCA
This sequence comes from Methylibium sp., assembly GCF_013817345.1. Taxonomy (GTDB): domain Bacteria; phylum Pseudomonadota; class Gammaproteobacteria; order Burkholderiales; family Burkholderiaceae_C; genus Methylibium. The sequence continues at coordinate 13,509 of NZ_JACDCW010000089.1, read as the reverse complement.
GCAGCGTGTGCGCACGCACGCGCTCGAAGCGCTGCCGAAATTCGTTGCGGCTGCCGAGGCCCTCAACGCTCGCCGGCAGCCGGGTCGCGTACTCGTATTGAAAGCTCAATTCACTGCCTTTCGTGTCACGCGTGCAGGAAGACGGCCATTGTGGCCGTGGCGACGGTTCGCCGCTCGGAGTGGCGCAGCACACACAGCAAGGCGTGTACCCGAAGGCCCATGCCGCCCGGCACGGAACCTCACCGGGAAGTTTGCCGACGCGTCTCTAGAATTAATTCGAATGTCGCTCGCGCTGCTGCTCCTTCTGCCTTTCCTCGGGTGCTGCCTCGCGGCGCTGCTTGCGGCCAACGCGCGCAATCTCGAATCCACACTGGCCGGTGCGATCGCAGTCGGCGCCGCAGTGCAGGTCGCGTTGCTCTTCCCGGAAGTCCAGAACGGCGGCGTGATCCGCGAGGAAATCACGTGGTTGCCGAGCGCCGGCATCGATCTCGTGATCCGGATGGACGGCTTCGCCTGGATGATGGCCATGCTGATCACCGGCGTGGGCGCGCTGGTGGTGCTGTATGCGCGCTACTACATGTCGCCGTCCGATCCGGTGCCGCGCTTCTTCTCGCTCCTTCTCGCTTTCATGGGTTCCATGCTCGGCGTCGTGCTTTCGGGCAACCTGGTGCAGCTGGTGGTGTTCTGGGAACTGACGAGCCTTTTTTCTTTCCTGCTCATCGGCTACTGGCACCACCGCGCCGACGCCCGCCGCGGCGCACGCATGGCACTCACGGTCACCGGCGCCGGTGGCCTCTCGCTGATGGTCGGCGTGCTGCTGCTCGGCTACATCGTCGGCAGCTACGACCTCGATGTGGTGCTCGCCTCCGGAGCCCTGGTGCGCGAGCATCCTCTGTACACGACGACCGTGGTGCTCGTCTTGCTGGGCGCGTTGACCAAGAGCGCGCAGTTTCCGTTCCAGTTCTGGCTTCCGCATGCGATGGCGGCACCGACGCCGGTATCGGCCTACCTGCATTCGGCGACGATGGTCAAGGCGGGCGTGTTCCTGCTCGCGCGGCTGTGGCCCGTGCTGGCGGGGACCGACACGTGGTTTTGGATCGTCGGCGGGGCGGGCGTCGTGACGCTGCTGATCGGCGCTTACGCGGCGATGTTCCAGCGCGACCTGAAGGGGCTGCTCGCCTATTCGACGATCAGCCACCTCGGGCTCATCACGCTGTTGCTCGGCCTGAACAGCCCGATGGCGGCGGTGGCGGCGGTGTTCCACATCGTGAACCACGCGATCTTCAAGGCCTCGCTGTTCATGGCCGCGGGGATCATCGACCACGAATGCGGCACGCGCGAGATCCGCCGCCTGAACGGACTGTTCAAGGTGATGCCGATCACCGCCACGCTGGCCATGGTGGCGAGCGCTGCGATGGCCGGGGTGCCGCTGGTCAACGGCTTTCTCTCCAAGGAAATGTTCTTCGCGGAGACGGTCTACATCTCCACGCTGACCTGGGTGGAGTACGGACTGCCGCTGGCCGCCACGCTGGCCGGCATGTTCAGCGTGGCCTATTCGCTGCGCTTTTCCTACGACATCTTCTTCGGCCCTCTCTCCAACGACCTGCCGCGCACGCCGCACGAGCCGCCGCACTGGATGCGCGTACCGATCGAGCTGCTGGTGCTGGCCTGCCTGCTGGTCGGCATGTTTCCCAACCTGTTCGTGCGGCCCTTCCTCGACGCCGCGGCGCAGCCGGTGCTCGGCGCGCCGCTGCCGCCCTACAGCCTGGCCGTGTGGCATGGCGTGAACGCGCCTTTGCTGATGAGCCTGGCCGCGATGGGCGGCGGCGTGCTGCTCTACCTGTTGCTGCGCCGGCCGCTGCTGCAAGGGCGCCTGTTGAGCCCGCCGCTCACCGGTTATTTCGAAGGCAAGCAGTTGTTCGATCGCGCGCTCACCTGGCTGCACCTTTTCGCACGCTGCGCCGTCAGGCTGCTGGGCACGCGCCGGCTGCAGCCGCAACTGTTGTGGCTGGTGGGCGTGGCCATCGCGGTGTCGGTAACGGCACTGTGGAACACCGGCTTCGGCTGGGGCGAGCGGCCCGGACTGCCGCTGTCGCCCTCCTTCCTGATGCTGTGGCTGGTGGGCGGCGCATGCGCAGTGGGCGCTGCATGGCAGGCCAAATACCACCGTCTGGCAGCAGTGGCGCTGATGGGAGCGGCCGGCCTGGTGAGTTGCATCACCTTCGTGTGGTTCTCGGCGCCCGACCTGGCGCTCACTCAGTTGGCGGTCGAACTGGTCACGACGGTGCTGCTCCTGCTCGGCCTGCGTTGGCTGCCCAAGCGCGTGGAGCCAGAGCAACTGGGCCTGCGGCCGACGCGGAGCGAGCGTCTGCGCCGCATGCGCGATCTTGCCATTGCGGTGGCCGCTGCCATCGGCATGGCGAGCCTGGCCTATGCGGTGCTCAGCCGGCCGTTGCCCGACAGCCTGTCGCCGTACTTCCTGAGCCGCGCCGTGCCGCAAGGCGGCGGCACCAACGTGGTCAACGTGCTGCTGGTGGACTTTCGCGCGCTCGACACCCTGGGCGAGATCACCGTGCTGGGCGCAGTGGCCCTGACCATCTATGCGCTGCTGCGGCGCTTTCGGCCTGCGCCCGAGAGCATCGGGACACCGCTGCCGCAACGCCAGTTGCCGCCCGACCTGGCGACCGACCTGGTCCATCCGCGCACCGCCCCCGACACCGCACTGGGCTACATGATGGTGCCGGCCGTGCTGGTGCGGCTGGTGCTGCCGATCGCCCTGCTGGTGTCGGCGCATCTCTTCCTGCGCGGCCACAACGAGCCCGGCGGCGGCTTCGTCGCCGGCCTGGTGACCGCCGCAGCGCTGATCCTGCAGTACATGATCGCCGGCACGCAATGGACTGAGGCCCACCTGCGGCTGCGGCCCCGGCGCTGGATCGCCGTCGGGCTGCTGCTGGCCACGGCCACGGGCCTGGGGTCCCTGGCCTTCGGTTACCCCTTCCTGACCACGCACACCGCCCACCTGACTCTGCCCGTGTTCGGCAAGGTGCACCTGGCCAGCGCCCTGTTCTTCGACGCCGGCATATTCGCGCTGGTTGTCGGCGCCACGCTGCTGGTGCTGACCGCCCTGGCACACCAGTCGCGGCGCAGCCATCGCCAGCCGGTCGCGCCGCCCGTATCGGTGGCGGTCGACGCCGGAGCCCGCTGATGGAGATCGTGCTCGCCCTCGCCATCGGCGTGCTCACCGGCTCGGGCGTGTGGCTGGTGCTGCGGCCGCGAACCTTTCAGGTCGCCATCGGCCTGGCGCTGCTTTCGTATGCGGTCAATTTGTTCATCTTCAGCATGGGGCGGCTGGCCATCGACAAGGCGCCGATCGTGCGGCCCGGCGTTCCGACGGACCTGTTGCACTATGCCGACCCGCTGCCGCAGGCGCTGGTGCTCACCGCCATCGTCATCGGCTTCGCGATGATGGCGCTGTTCCTGGTGGTGCTGCTGGCGTCGCGCGGGCTCTCGGACAGCGACCACGTCGATGGCGCGGAGCCCTTGCCATGACGGGCTGGGCGAGCGGCGCCACGCCGCACCTCATCGTTGCGCCGATCGTGCTGCCGCTGTTGACCGCCGCACTCATGCTGCTGGCGGGGGCACGCCGGCGCACGCTGGCCACGCTCAATCTGCTGTCGGCCGCAGGCGGACTGGGGACCGCGCTGGTGCTGCTGGTCCAGGTGCAGGGCGGCGGCACGCCGGGCGCCTTGGGCGTGTACCTGCCGTCGAACTGGGACGTGCCCTTCGGCATCGTGCTGGTCGTCGACCGGCTGTCGGCGCTGATGCTCGTGATCACGGGTCTCATCGGCTTGGCCGCGGCCTCGTTTTCGCTGGCGCGCTGGCACCGCGCCGGGGTGCATTTCCATCCGCTGTTCCAGATGCAGCTGATGGGACTGAACGGCGTGTTCCTCACCGCCGACCTGTTCAACCTGTTCGTGTTCTTCGAGGTGATGCTGGCCGCCTCCTACGGCCTGCTGCTGCATGGCTCGGGCCGGCTGCGCGTGCAGGCAGGGCTGCATTACGTGGCGGTCAACCTGGCGGCCTCGTCCCTGTTCCTGATTGGCGTGGCCCTCCTCTACGGTGTGACCGGCACGCTCAACATGGCCGATCTGGCGCTGCGCATCGGCCAGGTGCCCCAGGCGGATCGCGGCCTGCTGCATGCCGGGGCGGCCCTCCTCGCCGTGGCCTTTTTCACCAAGGCCGCCGTGTGGCCGCTCAACTTCTGGCTGGTGCGCGCCTACATGGCGGCCAGTGCGCCGGTGGCGGCGGTGTTCGCCGTCATGACCAAGGTCGGCGTCTACGCCTTGCTGCGGTTGTGGACGCTGCTGTTCGCCAATGCGCCCGGCGAGTCGGCCGGCTTCGGCGGCGAGTGGCTGGTTTATGGCGGCATGGCCACCGTGGTGTACGGCATGGTCGGCATGATGGCCGCGCAGCGCCTGGACCGCATGGCCGGCTTCGGCGTGGTGGTGTCTTCGGGCAGCCTGCTGGCGGCCATCGGCTTCGGGCAGGCGGACCTCACGGGCGCGGCCCTCTTTTATCTGACGAACTCCACGCTGGCGCTGAGCGCGCTGTTCCTGCTCATCGAGCTGATCGAGCGCTCGCGCCGCACCGCCGCCGATGCAGAGGAACGCAGTCTGGAGTTCCCGATCGACGCCCTGGAACGACGGCGGATGCGCAACGGCCCCGACGAAAGCAGCCTCATCGGCAAGGCCATCCCCGCGGCGGTTGCCTTCCTCGGGCTGGCCTTCATCGCCTGCGCCTTGCTCATCGCCGGCATGCCGCCGCTGGCGGGTTTCCTGGGCAAGTTCGCCATGCTCTCGGCGCTGATCAATCCGGCCGGTCTGCAGGCCAGCGTGGCACCGTCCGCCACCGCCTGGACGCTGCTGGTGCTGCTCGTCGTCTCGGGCCTGCTGACGATCATTTCGCTGTCGGGAACCGGCATCCGTTATTTCTGGGCGCCGCAGGAGCGGCAGACCCCGCGGCTGCGCGTCATCGAATGCCTGCCGATCGCCGGGCTCATCGGGGTGTGCATCGCGCTGACGGTGCATGCCGAAGCGGCGCTGCGCTACACGCAGGACGCATCGAGGGCGCTGCACGGCCCCGCCGCCTACATCGACGCCGTGATCTCGGCACGGCCCTTGCCCGGCCCGACCACCGCCCCCTGACGATGAAGCGCCTGCTGCCCGCCCCGCTGCTCTCGGCCACCTTGTTCGTGCTGTGGCTGGTGCTGAACGACTCGGTATCGCCCGGCCACCTGCTGCTCGCGGCCTTGGTGGCAGTGCTCATTGCGCGCCTCACCGCACCCTTGCGGCCCGTGCCGGTGCGGCTGTTCCATCCGGCGACGCTGATGCGCTTTCTTGCGGTCGTGGCGCACGACGTGGTGGCTTCCAACTTCGACGTGGCGCGCGGCGTGTGGGCGAGCCGGCCGCCGAACGGCGCCTTCGTGCGCGTGCCGCTCGAACTGCGCGACCCCAACGGCCTTGCCGCGCTGGCAATGGTGATGTGCGTGATTCCGGGCACCGTGTGGTGCGAGCTGGCCCACGATCGCTCGGCGCTGCTGGTGCACGTGTTCGACCTGCGAGACGAGGCGCTGCTGGTCGCGCGCATCAAGCAACGGTACGAACAGCCCTTGATGGAGATCTTTCAATGAGCCCGCTGCTCTCGGGCGCACTCTCTTTCGGCGTGAGCTGCCACGCGCTGGCCATGCTGCTGACGCTGCGCCGCCTTCTCCAGGGGCCGACGGCGCAAGACCGCGTGTTGGCCCTCGACTACCTCTATGTCAACGGCATGCTTGCCACGCTGGTGCTCGGCATGCGCTATCAAAGCACCGTGTACTTCGAGGTGGCGCTGCTGATCGCCGCGCTCGGCTTCGTCGGCTCGATGGCGATGGTGAAGTTTCTGCTGCGGGGGGAGGTGATCGAATGAGTGGCGAAAGAGGGGCCCCGCGCCGCGGGGATCGAAACCCGAATTCGATCGGATCGCCGACACGCGGACCTTTGATGACTTGCGGCATTGCGGAGGCGGTCGAATGAATGCGTTGCACGGGCTGCCGCTGTGGATGGAGGCCGTCATTGCCGTGCTCGTGGTGGCGGGCGGCCTGCTCTCGCTCACCGGTGCCGTCGGGCTGGTGCGGCTGAAGGATTTTTTCCAGCGCATTCACCCGACGGCACTGGCCCTGACGCTCGGCGCGTGGTGCGTTTCGCTCGCCTCGGTGCTCTTCTTCTCGATGCTCGGCGGCGCTCCGGCCCTGCGGGCGGTGGCAGTAGTCGTGCTGCTGTCGATCACCGTGCCGGTCACCACGCTGCTGCTGGCGCGTGCGGGGCTGTTCCGCCGACGGCAGGCGGGCGAGCCGGCGCCGCCGCCGTTGGGCTGATCCCGGCCGAAACACCGCCGGGTCGTCGATGCTGCAGGTAGCGATAGCCCAGTTCATTGCGGAACAGTGCGCTGACGCGGTCTTGCGTCGCTCGTTCGGACTGGTCCAGCCGACTCAAGGAACGGCCCTGTCTGCACCGGCGGCCACAGGCGCGGCGAGTGCCGGTGGGATGAAACCCTCATCCGTCAGTGCACGGATTACGCCGCGCAGCAAGGTGTTGTGGCTGAACCCGATGGTGTACTGCCGTGCGCCGGCCTTGACGGGTTGCAACATGCCGCTTTCCACCAGCTTCTTGAGCTGATAGGTGCGCTGGGTGGCGTTCAGGCCGGGCATCGCGGCTGCCACGTCGCCCGCTTTGACGACCCCCGCCTTGATGGTTGCCGCGAGCACGGCTTCTTCTTGCGGCGTCACCAGTTGGCGTTGCCGCGCGTAGGCCAGTGCCGGCTGCAGCACCTTCGCTTGCAGGTGGCGATAGTCGGCCAGCCGGTCCACCTTGTTCAGCTCATCGCGTACACCCGTGAGCACGTAGATGCACCAGGCCTCCAAAGCGCCGTCGGAACCGGTGTCGGCCTCGGCCAGCATCGCGTAGTAGCGGTTGCGGTCGGCACAGAACACTGCGGCCGGGTTCAACAGCCGGCCTGCTGTATTGACTTGGAACCCGTACTTGACGAGCAGCGCGTAAGTCAGCAGCCGCACCACACGGCCATTGCCGTTGCCGAACGGGTGCACCCAGGCGAAACGGTGATGCGCCAGCGCCACCTTCATCAGGTCGTACTTCGGTGCGTCGGCTCGATTGACGAAGGCCACCAGTTCCTGCATGTAGCTTGGCACCTGGATGGCTTCGGGCGGCAGGTGTTGAGCCTGGGCGATCTGCACCGGGCCGCTGCGATAGGCGCCGGGTGTGCGGTCGCCTTCGCGCGTGAGGCTGTCGACGGTCATCGCGTGCAGACCGCGAATCATGTGTTCGCTGATCGGCTGCTGCGGCTGCACCGTCTCTTCGACATGCCGCATGGCAGCCTCGATGTTCTCGATCTCGCGCAGCGTCTCGCGGGTCTTCCCGGTAGGGACGGCAAGCTTGGTTTCGACGTAATCGGCCAGCGTGGTGTGGTTGCCTTCAATGCGCGCCGAGGCCAGGCTCTCGAGCAGGTGGAACACCTCCTTGAGTTGCAGGAACACCGGCCACGGTGTCGTGCCGCGCATCTCGAGCCGGCGCAGGTGCTCGAGGTCGGTGAGCACGTCCAGCAAGGGCGACGAAAAGGTCGGGTCAAGCAGTCGCAGATCGTGGTGAACAAATTTAGCCATTGGCTGCGATAACTGCAAACATACAGAGAATGATCTGTAATTTACTCTAAAAATTCTTTTTACGACAACAGGTTACTGAATTTTGCGGCACCTTATATCTGCGATCTTGAGTCGCAACATCTGGAAGCGTCGGGGCTGAGAACCGCAGCTCAAGCCGTTCGAGGCGATATTGAATCGCTTGAACATCAGCACCTGGATTTCGTCTGACGCCTCATGCAGCCCGATTAGCGCCTGAGGGGCCTTGGTAGCCACTCTGCCCCGACTCTGGCTGTAACTCTGGCCATGCATTCGATTTCCGTTCAGGGACGTGCGAAATCTGCGGCGCAAGGGCGGCAGCTCGCCGGCTGGCGAGTGTGCCGATCTGTTCAATCCTGCGCCGCACATGGCGGCAAGGCGTGGGACCACTCGGCACTGGCGCGCGCTGGAGAAGCTGGCCGACTTCAAAATCGGACAAAAGACCGTTTGATGCCGCCGGTCAAACGCGCCCGCTCACGGGCAACTCACCTCGCACCCGCCCGAGCCTTCCTCGCATCGCGATATGCAGCACTGCGCCGGCACCCAACAGCAGCCCGGCGCGCAGCCAGGTGCCTGCGCTTTGCTGACTGAGCAAAACGAAGCACGACAGGATCGCCAGCACGGGCAGCGCCGTGGGCGTGCGGAAGTGCGAATGCGCCACCCGGTCACGGCGCAGCACGAGCACCGCAAGGTTTGTCGAAATGAACACGAGCAGCAGCAACAACACCACCGTTTCGGCCAGCGCCGCGAGGGTGCCGGTCGCCGCCAGGGCCATCGCCGCGAGCGTCGTGACGACGATCGCCACGCCCGGCGTGCGCCGACGCGGCAACAGCCGGCCCAGGGGCGACGGCAGCAGGCCCTCTTCGGCCATGCCGTAGGCCAGGCGGCTGGCCATCACCATCGTGAGCAAGGCACCGTTGGCCACTGCTGTCAGCGCAACGAAGGCGAACAAGCGGGGCGGCACGCCGTAGTCCGTGGCGCGCACCACGTCGAGCAGCGGGGCCGACGAGCTGGCCAGCATGTTCGGCGGCAGCACCACGGACGCCGCCACCCCGACCAGCATGTAGATCGCCCCGGCCGCGAACAACGCGCCGAACAAGGCCCGCGGATAGACGCGGCTCACGTCGCGCACTTCCTCGGCGACGTTGGCGGAAACCTCGAAGCCGACGAACGAATAGAACGCCAGCAGCGCCGCGCCCAGAACGCCTGCGGCGGGCGACACGGCCGGCCCGAACTGCAGCACGCGCTCAGGCGCGCCCTGACCGGCTGTCAGGAACATCGCCGCCAGCACGACCACGAGCAACAGCCCGGTCACTTCGATCACGGTCATGAAGACATTCGCGCCGACCGACTCCCGGATGCCTCGCGCGTTCAGCGCGGCGATCAGTAGCAGGAAGCCCAGCGCGGCCGGCAGCACCGGCAAGTCGACGATGGCGCCGAGATAGTCACCCGCGAATGCGAGCGACAAGCCCGCCGCACTCGTGACGCCGGCCGACAGCATGCAAAAGCCGACGAGGAAGGAAAGCAAGGGCCGCTTGAACGCTCGCGCGGCGAACACGGCGGCGCCGCCGGCTTTCGGATACTTGGTGACGAGCTCCGCATACGAGGCAGCGGTGAGCACGGCGAAACCCAGTGCGACGAGCAGCGGAAGCCAGATCGCGCCGCCGACCTCGCCGGCGATTTTGCCGACCAAGGCGTAGACGCCGGCTCCGAGCACGTCGCCGAGGATGAAGAGGAACAGAAGCGGGCCGGTGATGGCCCGCCGAAGCCGCGGTTCACCGGCCTCCGGATCGCGCGCTTCTGGCGGGATGGATGTCGGCGCCTGCATGACTCGGCGCGGTGGCAAGCGCTATGCCCACGGGCGCCGCAGGCATGGATCAGCGGGACATGCCCGTCAGAAGGTCGCTTGACACGCCGACCGCCTGGACCAGTCTGGCCGCCGGAGATCAACGCGCTATCCCGTGTGAATCCACGCCTGAAGGGTCGTCCGCGAGTCCTGTCGGAGCAGTTCGCTGCACTCAACCCAGCGACCGCTTGTGCAGCGCTTTCGGCGCATGGCCGTGATTCAGCGGCCCGTGGCCCGCGCCGGTGCGCACGTCGGCGCCCGTGGCGATCGCCTGCACGATGTAAGCACGTGCGAGTGCAACTGCCCTCGGCAGCGTTTCGCCCAGCGCCAGATGCGCAGCGATTGCCGACGAGAGCGAGCAGCCCGTGCCATGTAAATTTCGGCTCGCGAGGCGCGGCGACTGCAGACGCTGCGCCTCGCCCGGGCCGCAGGCCAGCACGTCGACGACCGTATCGCCGCGCAGATGACCGCCCTTGAGCAGCACGGCAGGCGCGCCGAGCGCGAGCAAATCGCGAGCGGCAGCCTCGAGCTGCTCTGCACCCGTGATTCGGCGGCCGAGGAGCAGCGCCGCTTCGTCCAGATTGGGCGTGACCACGCTGGCCAGCGGGAACAGCTCGCGCACCAGCACCTCCACCGTCTCCGGCGCCATCAGCCGGTCGCCGCTGGTGGCCACCATCACCGGGTCGAGCACCACCTTGCGAACGCCGTAGTGCCGCAGCGCATCGGCCACCACGCACACGATCTCGGGTGAATGCAGCATGCCGATCTTCACCGCGTCTGCGCCGATGTCGTCCATCACGGCGGCGATCTGCGCCTTCACCGTTTCGGGCGGCACAGCATGGATGGCCGACACGCCCAATGTGTTTTGCACCGTGATCGCGGTGATCGCGGTCATGCCGTAGCAGCCGAGCGCCGCGAAGGTTTTCAGGTCGGCCTGGATGCCCGCGCCACCGCCGCTGTCGGAGCCGGCGATGGACAGCACACGCGGGTACTCGTGAGTGGGTTCGGATGTCATGCCAGTGCTTTGAAGTGATGCGGGTGGCGCGCAGAAAACGAATGCCGCTAAGATACCAACTGCTTGTCGGGGCGCCGAAGACGAAAGTCGAGGCTGAGACCACTCTAAAGAGTGGAACCCGCTGAACCTGATCGGGATCATGCCCGCGTAGGAATCAAGTGCAACGGCCTTTCGTGCGCCGCTTTTCGAAGCGAAACACGAAACCCAGGCAAGCCTCTTTCAACGAAGCCCCTGGAGCACGAATGGCCAAGACCCAAAGCTACGTCGACACCGACGATCTCTCGCGCCGCATCACCCGCGAGCCTTTTGCCGGCTCGCGCAAGGTGTACCTCGGTGCCACGCGGCCCGATGTTCGCGTGCCGTTCCGCGAAATCTCGCTGAGCGACACGCTCACGCAGGGCGCCGACGGCCAGCAGCAGCACGAAGCAAACCCGCCCCTGCGCGTGTACGACGCGAGCGGTCCCTACACCGACCCCACGGCGCAGATCGACATCACCCGCGGTCTGCCGCCGCTACGCGCGGCGTGGATCGAAGAGCGGCGCGACACCGAACTGCTCCCCGCCATCAGCAGCGCCTACGGCCGTGCACGGCTCGACGATCCGACGCTCGCCCAGCTGCGGATGGCCCACGCGCCGCTGCCGCGCCGGGCCAAGTCCGGCATGGGCGTCTCGCAGATGCACTACGCCCGCCGCGGCATCGTCACACCGGAAATGGAGTTCATCGCCGTGCGCGAGAACCTCGTGAAGGCGCAACTGCGCGAGCGGCTCGCCACGGAGCGTCTGCCGCAGCGCGGCCAGGCCTTCGGGGCACGCATTCAGCAGGACATCACCGCCGATTTCGTGCGCGACGAAGTGGCCCGCGGCCGCGCGGTGATCCCGAACAACGTCAACCATCCCGAGAGCGAGCCGATGATCATCGGGCGCAATTTCCTGGTGAAGGTCAACGCCAACATCGGCAACTCGGCCGTCACGTCGAGCGTGGAAGAAGAGGTCGATAAGCTGGTGTGGGCCATCCGCTGGGGTGCGGACACGGTGATGGACCTTTCGACCGGCGAAAACATTCACGAGACGCGCGAATGGATCCTGCGCAACTCGCCCGTGCCCATCGGCACGGTGCCGATCTACCAGGCGCTGGAGAAGGTCAACGGCAAGGCCGAGGACCTGACCTGGGAACTCTTTCGCGACACGCTCGTCGAGCAGGCCGAGCAGGGCGTCGATTACTTCACCATCCACGCCGGCGTGCGCCTGGCCTACGTGCCGCTCACCGCCAACCGGCTCACCGGCATCGTTTCGCGCGGCGGCTCGATCATGGCCAAGTGGTGCCTGTCGCACCACCGCGAAAGCTTCCTGTACGAGCACTTCGACGAGATCTGCGAAATCATGAAGGCCTACGATGTGTGCTTCTCGCTGGGCGACGGCCTGCGCCCCGGCTCGATTGCCGACGCCAACGACGAGGCCCAGTTCGCCGAGTTGCACACGCTCGGCGAGCTGACGCAGGTTGCCTGGAAGCACGACGTGCAGGTGATGATCGAAGGCCCCGGCCACGTGCCGCTGCAGCTCGTGAAGGAGAACGTGGAAAAGCAGCTCGAAGCCTGCTTCGAGGCGCCCTTCTACACGCTGGGCCCGCTGATCACCGACATCTCGCCCGGCTACGACCACATCTCCTCGGCCATGGGCGCCGCCAACATCGGCTGGTACGGCACGGCGATGCTGTGCTACGTGACGCCCAAGGAGCACCTCGGACTGCCCAACCGCGACGACGTGAAGCAGGGCCTCATCGCCTACAAGATCGCCGCCCACGCCGCAGACTTGGGCAAGGGCTACCCAGGCGCGCAGATGTGGGACAACGCCGTCTCCAAGGCGCGCTTCGAGTTCCGCTGGGAAGACCAGTTCCGCCTGGCCATCGACCCCGACACGGCGATGAAGTACCACGACGAGACGCTGCCCAAGGACAACGCCAAGGTGGCGCACTTCTGCTCGATGTGCGGGCCGAAATTCTGCTCGATGAAGATCTCGCAGGAGGTGCGTGATTTCGCCAAGCTGCAGGCGGTGCCCGCTGCACCGATCAAGGTGATCGAAGTCGCCCGCGCGCTGGACGACAAGGCACAGGAGTTCCGCGAGCGTGGCGGCGAAATCTACATCTGAGCCCACCCTTGCGAAGCCGGACTCGGCAGCCGTTGCGAAGCAAGGCACCCGCGAGCGCGAAAGTGGACGTGGGTGCCGCATGGAGACAGTGAGCGCAGCGGCGGCACCTGCATTCGGGCCCGCGAGCACGGTGCCCGCCGTCGTGCTCGGCGCCGGCCTCATGGGCCGGCTGCTCGCCTGCGAGCTGGCCCAGCGAGGTCATGCGGTGCAGGTGTTCGAAGCCGGCGGCGCCGATGCGCAGGGCTCGGCGGCGCGCGTTGCCGCCGGCATGCTGGCGCCGCTGGCCGAATCGGCCGTCACGGAAAGCAGCGTCGTGCGCATGGGCCGGCATTCGCTGGAGCGATGGCCGCAGCTTCTCGAAGCGCTGCCGGCGCCGGTGTTTTTTCAACAACAGGGGACGCTGGTGCTGTGGCACCGGCAGGACGCCGCCGAGGCCGACCGCTTCGGCACGCAACTCGCCGCCACAGCGCGCCGCTTGCCCGAGCTGCCCGTCGCTCAAACGCTCGATGCCGCAGCGCTGGCGCGGCTGGAACCCGCGCTCGGCGAGCGCTTCTCGCAAGGCCTCTACCTGCCCGCTGAAGGCCAGCTCGACAACCGCGAGCTGCTCTCGGCGCTGGCTCTGCAGCTCGAAACGCTGCAGGTCCCTGTGCACTGGCACAGCCCTCGCGAGCCCGAGGACATCGATACCGGCCCCGAGGGCTGGCTGTTCGACTGCCGCGGCCTGGGCGCGCGCGCGCAGTGGCGCGCGCTGCGCGGCGTGCGCGGCGAGGTGATC
>NZ_JACDCW010000088.1 GCF_013817345.1 Methylibium sp. | reverse complement strand
CCTGTGGTGGCTGTAGCTCAGTTGGTAGAGTCCAGGATTGTGATTCCTGTTGTCGTGGGTTCGAGCCCCATCAGCCACCCCACCCGAAGCCGTTGATCTCCAACGGCTTTTTTCATGCCCGCTCGGCCGACCACTTTCGCCGAATGCACGTCCTGATCTGCGCGGTTGGCAGCGCCGGCGATGTTTATCCCTTCATCGCCATCTCGCAAGCCCTGCTGGAGCGGGGGCACGAAGTGCAGATGCAGACTTCGTCTCGCTTTCGTGCTCCGGTCGAGCGAGCCGGCATCGGCTTTGTTCCCTTCGGCTCGACGGCCGACTACGAGCGTCTTGTGCAACTGCCGGATCTGTGGCATCCCCGGCGCGGGCTTCAGATCATTCTTCGCGAACTGCTCGACCGGCTGGCAGAATCGACTGCGGCGCTGGAGCAGCTGGTAAGGCCGAAAGAGACAGTGCTCATCGGCAGCACGCTGGCGTGGAACGTCCGACTGGTGCAAGAGCGTCTGGGTGTGCCGGGCGCGACCGTTCATCTGTCGCCGTCTTGCCTGGCCTCCGCGACGCTGCCGCCCGTGTTGCCGGGAGTGGGTGATTTGTCGTGGCTTCCCGGCTGGGCGGTGCGGCTTCTTCAATCGATCAGCGAACGCGTGCTGATCGATCCGGACATTGCCCCGGCCTTGAACCGCGTTCGTGCCGAACTGGGTTTGCAGCCCGTGCGCCGCGTGCTCAGCCGGTGGATGCACTCACCCGAGCTCGTGATCTGTGCCTGGCCCGAATGGTTCGCGCCCACGCAACCGGATTGGCCCGATCAGGCGGTGACGACGGGCTTTGCGCTGCTGCGGGAAGCGCAGCCGTCTCGGCTCGATCCGGCGCTCGCCGATTTCCTGGAGGCCGGGCCAATACCGATCGGCTTGACTCCGGGTTCCGCCATGGCGCATGGCAAGCTTTTCTTCGCCCGCGGCCTCGAGGCGTGCGCCACCCTCGGTCGCCGCGCGGTGCTCGTGACGCCGTATGCCGATCAGCTGCCGAGCCCTTTGCCCGACTGGGCGCACCACGCTGCCTATGCGCCGTTCGACGCGCTGCTGCCGCGGCTTGCCACGCTCGTTCACCATGGCGGCATCGGGACCTGCGCCGAAGCGCTTGCAGCGGGCGTGCCGCAAATCGTGGTGCCCTTTGCGCACGACCAATTCGACAATGCCGCGAGGCTCGAGCGGCTCGGCCTTGGCGTGACCCTGAAGGCGGTGTCGCCGGCGAGCCGTTGGGTTCGCGCTTTCGCACAAGCGCAGACCGGTGAGGCGGCTGCCATGGCGGCTGTCGCGGCCGAGCGCATGAACCACACCACGCAGAGCGTGCAGCAGATCGCGGATCGCATCGAGCGGCTCGGAACGCGCCCGTAGCCGGGCGACGAACAAGCCGGACTCAGCCGCCGCTGTTGTCGGCCTTGCTCTCGCTACTTTCCGGCGAACCGTCCGCGGTGCCGCCGTCTTGGGTGGTGCTCGATGAACCCTCGCGTTGGCCGGTGGACGAGCGCTTGCGAGCCGGTGGCTGATTGACGCCGCGCTCGGCGCCGCCGCCACTGCCCTGCGCGTCGCTCAGCCCTTGCGACGACGGACCGCCGAGGCGGGTCTCGGGGCGGGGTTCGGTGCTGGCACCGTCCTGGGAGCCGGGCAGGTGCTGACCGTCCGACACCTCGCTGGCTGTCGGCTCTTTGCCGCCGGACCGGGACCGCACTGCATCACTGCGGCCCGGCCGCGCATCGCCGGAGTGGTGTGGGTCGTTCAGATCGGTACGGCCAGGTGTTGAAACCGGTCCCGGCGGCGCGGTGTCGCCGGGTGCTGGGATCAAGGTGGATTTGGGTGGGTGGGTGGGTCATCGATCGCTTCTGCGCGTTGTGGCGAGTCCGTGGCATGCAGCGCGCGACACTCGATGTCGCGGCCGAACGGTCTTCAGGTGGCAATTGGCGTTCCTCGGCGCCGTACGGCTGCAGCGCCTGGGCAGGGAGCGGGGAGCACGACCAGACGCCGCTTCAGCCCGCGCAGTACTTCATGCGTCTGCGTCTGCGCTTGTGCCGGTGCCGGTGCCGGTGCCGGTGCCGGCCTCGCCGAGCATGCCGCGGCGTTCAATGAAGCTGACCACCTCGATCAGGCCCTCGCGCGTCTTGAGGTTGGTCATGACAAAGGGCTTCAAGCCGGCCGGACTCTGGCGCATGCGGCGGGTGTCGGCGGCCATGATCTCCAGATCGGCGCCGACATGCGGGGCGAGGTCTGTCTTGTTGATCACGAACAGGTCGCTCTTTGTGATGCCGGGCCCGCCCTTGCGAGGAATCTTTTCGCCGGCGGCCACGTCGATCACGTAGATCGTCAGGTCGCTGAGTTCCGGGCTGAAGGTGGCGGCGAGGTTGTCGCCGCCGCTTTCGATGAAGGCGATGTCGGCGTTCGGAAACCGCTCGAGCATGCGATCGAGCGCTTCGAGATTGATCGAGGCGTCTTCGCGGATGGCGGTGTGCGGGCAGCCGCCCGTTTCCACGCCCATGATGCGCTCCGCCTCGAGTGCGCCGGCCACCGTGAGCAGCCGCTGATCTTCCTTGGTGTAGATGTCGTTGGTGATGACGACCAGGTCGTAGCGCTCGCGCATCGTCTTGCACAGCAGTTCGACGAGCGTCGTCTTGCCGCTGCCGACCGGCCCACCCACGCCCACGCGCAGCGGCGGCAATCGCTTGGTTCGATTGGGGATGTCGTGCAGGGCGCTCATGGCGTTGCCTTTCCTTGTGTTGACGGGTTCAGGAGCGGAACAGGCGCGAGTATTGGGCTTCGTGCTGCGCCGACAGGATGGCGAGCATGGGCGTGAAGGCTTGCCGCCGGCCCTCGCTCAGCCGCAGCGCGGCGTCCACGGCCGGCGGAATCGCGTCGACCAAGGCAGCCAGCACGCGCTGCCCGGCGCTCTGGCCGAGTGGCACGGCCTTGAGCGCGGCCTGCACCATGTTTTCCGCCCAGCCGAAGGCAAAGGCCAAGCCGGCTTCGCGGGGTGTGGCTGCGGCCTGCTCGGCAGCCAGTGCGAAGGCGATCGGCCAGGTCGGGGCGGGTGACAGCGCAGCGAGTTGCTTCAGCCGCGGATCGTCGGGCGTGCGGTTGCGCAGCCATTCCAGCAGCGAGCGGCCCATTTGCTGGGTCTGCTGGCGCAGTTCGCGCGTCTCGCGGGTCGTGTCGATCCAGGCGTTGAGCTCGGTGACCGACTCTGCATCGCGCCGCCGCCATGCACCGAGCGCCTTGCCGACGACCGGCAGGTCGCTGTGGCCGAGGCTCATGTGCAACTGGTCGAGCAGCCAGGTGCGTGCCGATGCTTCGTCGCTCACATGGCCCGCCTCGACTGCCGGCTCCAATCCCTCGGAATAGCTGAAACCTCCGACGGGCAGGGCGGGCGAGGCCAGCCAGGCCAAGGTGAGCCATGTCGCGGCACTTGTCGGCGCGACCGGTCGGCTTACGCGCGGCATTGCAGTGATCAGTGCCCGTGGTCGTGCCCGCAGCCCGGACCGTGAACGTGCGGCACTGGCGCCGCCTGCACGGCGATACCGACCGGCCGGCCTCGGGCCGCAGCCGGCTTGGAGTCGTGACCGTAATCGCCGCTGTGCGCGTGCTGGTGCTCCTGAGCCTGCCCAGACGAGTGCCCGTGTGCGCCGCCGGCCGCATAGGCGCCGGCTTCGGGCTCGAACGGCGCCTGCGCTTCGGTCACCGTCAGGTGCATGGCCTGCAGCATCGCCGCGAGCACGTGGTCGGGTTCGAACTGCAGACGGTCGGGCTGCAGTTCGAGCGCGACGTGGCGATTTCCCAGGTGATAAGCGGCACGCATCAGGTCGAAGGGCGAGCCGTGCTCGGCGCAGGGGGTGACCTGCAGCACCGGCTGGGCGGCGGCGATCACGCGAAGCAGCGAGCCGTCTTCGGCCACCAGCACGTCGCCGCCGCGCAGCACCGTGCCGCGCGGCAGGAACACGCCGAGCGCGCGGCCCAGCGAGTCGGTCGCGTCGAAGCGGCTTTTCTGGCGCACGTCCCAGTCGAGCTCGACGGTGGCGGCGCGTCTCAGCAGCACCGGCGCGAGGCCGCGGCCGCCGGAGATGAGTTTGTTGAAGGTCAGCATGGCGGCATTGTCGAATGGCTGAGGAGTCGGTTGAACACGGGCGGCCTGTGGTCGCTGCGCCGCACGCGGAAGAGTCAGAACAGGAAATAGCGCTGCGCCATCGGTAGCACCACGGCCGGCTCGCAGGTGAGCAACTGGCCGTCGGCGCGCACCGCGTAGGTCTGGGGGTCGACCTCCATGCGAGGCAGCCATGCGTTGTGGATCATGTCGGTCTTCCTCACCGTGCGGCAACCGCGCACGGCCGCCAGCGACTTGCGCAGGCCGAGGTGTTCGCCGATGCCGGCGGCCAGCGCCGCCTGGCTCACGAAGCTGATCGAGCCGCGCGCCAGTGCGCCGCCGAAAGAACCGAACATCGGCCGCGAATGCACCGGCTGCGGCGTGGGGATGCTGGCGTTGGCATCGCCCATCAGCGCCTGAGCGATGAAACCGCCCTTGAGCACCAGGCTGGGCTTGACGCCGAAGAAGCCGGGCCGCCAGAGCACCAGGTCGGCCCACTTGCCGACCTCTACGCTGCCGACTTCGTGGGCGATGCCGTGGGCGAGCGCGGGGTTGATGGTGTATTTGGCGACGTAGCGTTTGGCGCGGAAGTTGTCGTTGCGATGGGAGTGCTGCCGCTGCGCGGGAGAGGGAGCTTGTCCGGCTGTCTCTCCTGTGCCGGCGGTATTGACTCCCTCTCCCGCCCCGCGAGAGAGGACGGAGGGTGAGGGCTGCAGCCAACCGCGCTGCACCTTCATCTTGTGCGCCGTCTGCCAGCAGCGAAGAACCACCTCACCGACCCGACCCATCGCCTGCGAGTCGGAGCTGAAGATCGAGATCGCCCCCAGATCGTGCAGCACATCCTCCGCCGCAATGGTCTCGCGGCGGATGCGGCTCTCGGCGAAGGCCAGATCCTCGGCGATCGACGCATCGAGGTGGTGGCACACCATCAGCATGTCCAGATGCTCGTCGATGGTGTTGACGGTGTAGGGCCGGGTGGGGTTGGTGGAGGAGGGCAGCACGTTGGCTTCGCCCACCACCTTGAGGATGTCCGGCGCATGACCGCCGCCTGCGCCTTCGGTGTGAAAGCTGTGGATGGTGCGGCCCTTGAAGGCCGCAATGGTGTCTTCGACGAAACCGCTCTCGTTGAGCGTGTCGGTGTGGATCGCCACCTGCGTGTCGGCCTCTTCGGCCACGCTCAGGCAACAGTCGATCGCTGCCGGCGTGGTGCCCCAGTCCTCGTGCAGCTTCAGCCCGATGGCACCGGCCTCGACCTGCTGGCGCAGGGCCTCGGGCCGGCTGGCGTTGCCCTTGCCCATGAAGCCCAGGTTCATGGGGAAGGCCTCGGCCGCGCGCAGCATCTGGGCGATGTTCTCCGGCCCCGGCGTGCAGGTGGTCGCGAAGGTGCCGGTGGCAGGCCCCGTGCCGCCGCCGAGCATGGTGGTGATGCCGCTCGCCAGTGCCTCCTCGATCTGCTGCGGGCAGATGAAGTGGATATGGCTGTCGATCCCGCCGGCGGTGACGATCATGCCTTCGGCCGCGATGATCTCGGTGCCCGGGCCGATGACGATATCGACCCCCGGCTGCACGTCGGGGTTGCCAGCCTTGCCGATCGCGCAGATGCGCTGGCCGCGCAGGCCGATGTCGGCCTTGACGATGCCCCAGTGGTCGAGGATGAGTGCGTTGGTGATGACGCAATCGACCGCATCGTTCGGTCCCGGGCCGTTAGCGCGCTGCGACTGGCCCATGCCGTCGCGGATGGTCTTGCCGCCGCCGAACTTCACTTCCTCACCGTAGCCGCCGGCGCGCAGCGTGTGGTCGGCTTCGACTTCGATGATGAGTTCGGTGTCGGCAAGGCGGACCCGGTCGCCGACCGTGGGGCCGTACATCTCGGCATACGCGCGGCGACCGATGGTCATGACGACGCCTCAGCCACGCCGTAGCGCTCCCGGTCATTCGAGGGAATGTTCATCTGCCCTAAGCAGCAAGACGCTGCGCTCGCCGCCATCACAGCGCTCCCTGCACGAGGCCGCGAAAACCGAACACCCGTCGCGCGCCCGCGTAGTCGACCAGTTCGATCGTGCGCTGCTGGCCGGGCTCGAAGCGCAACGCCGTGCCGGAGGCGATGTTCAAGCGCATGCCGCGCGCGGCAACGCGGTCGAAGCGCAGCGCGCCGTTGGTCTCGGCGAAGTGGTAGTGAGAACCCACCTGGATCGGCCGATCGCCGCCATTGGCCACCACCAAAACAAGTGTGCGGCGGCCCGGGTTGAGCGCATGGTCGGGGCCGTCGGTGAACAGCTCGCCCGGCACCATGCTCACTTGCCTCGCAAAAGCCACAGCGCCACGCCGACGCCCACGGCAAGGGCCAGCAGGCCGAGCGCATCGCCGGCATGCGCGTGCCACTCGGCTTCGATGCCATGGCCGGGGTGGGCTGCTGCGACCGCCGGCGTCAGGGCGGCGGCGAGGAAAGCGAGCTTGTGCATGGTGTTGTCTCCTTCGTTCAGGGAATCGGTTGGTGCACTGTCACCAGTTTGGTGCCGTCGGGGAAAGTGGCCTCGACCTGGATGTCGGGAACCAGTTCCGCCACGCCCTCCATCACGTCGTTGCGCGCAAGCACCTGCCGGCCCTCGCTCATGAGTTGCGCCACGCTCTTGCCGTCGCGTGCACCTTCGAGGATGGCCGCGCTGATCAGGGCGATGGCCTCCGGCACATTGAGCTTCACACCGCGCGCCTTGCGCCGCTCGGCCAGCAGCGCGGCGGTGAAGAGCAGCAGCTTGTCTTTCTCGCGCGGGAGCAGGTCCATGGGTGTCTTTCCAACAGAGGCTGGTCATCGGGATCGGCGTTGCGTCTTGCAAGCCGCGTGCCCCGGCTTGGAGCGGCTGTGCTCGTTTGCAGGGCTCACCGGCGAGCTTAGCTGCACCGGCAGCGTGCGGTTAGGCGCCGCAATGGTGTGCCCGCCCTGTTGTCGTGCGAGCCAGGTGCATCGGCGCCGATAAAGGAAGCCCTCCGTGCAACGCGCGGCAGTGTTCCCTTTGTGAGCGGCCCTGCGGAGATTGCTCGTCCGCTTCCTCGTTCGGATGCTTTGGCACAAGCCTTGCAAAACCGTATGCACTCAACCGAAGGGGAAACCATGAACCGTCGAATCGCGCTCCAGGCCACCGCCGCCTCACTGCTTGCAGCCGGCCTTTGCACACCGGCTGCCTTTGCGGCCGACACCATCAAGGTCGGTGTGCTGCACTCGCTCTCCGGCACGATGGCGATTTCGGAAACGGTGCTCAAGGATGTTGCCCTGATGACGATCGAGGAGATCAACGCGCAGGGCGGCGTGATGGGCAAGAAGCTCGAGCCGGTGGTGGTGGACCCCGCATCGAACTGGCCGCTCTTCGCCGAGAAGGCCCGCCAGCTCATCGGGCAGGACAAGGTCGCCGCCACCTTCGGCTGTTGGACCAGCGTGTCGCGCAAATCGGTGTTGCCGGTGTTCGAGGAGCTCAACGGGCTTTTGTTCTACCCGGTGCAGTACGAGGGCGAAGAGCTCAGCAAGAACGTCTTCTACACCGGCGCGGCGCCCAACCAGCAGGCCATTCCGGCCGTGGAATACCTCATGAGCAAGGACGGCGGCGCGGCCAAGCGCTGGGTGCTCCTCGGCACCGACTACGTCTACCCGCGCACCACCAACAAGATCCTGCGTGCTTTCCTGCAGAGCAAGGGCGTGGCCGACGCCGACATCATGGAGGCCTACACACCCTTCGGCCACTCGGACTACCAGACCATCATCGGCGACATCAAGAAGTTCGCCTCGCAGGGCAAGAGGACGGCCGTGGTCTCGACCATCAACGGCGACTCCAACGTGCCCTTCTACAAGGAGCTCGGCAACCAGGGCCTGAAGGCGACCGACGTGCCGGTGGTGGCGTTCTCCGTCGGCGAGGAAGAACTGCGCGGTGTGGACACCAAGCCGCTGGTCGGCCACCTCGCCGCCTGGAACTACTTCATGAGCGTGCCGGGCGCGGCCAACAAGGAGTTCAAGGACAAGTGGGCCGCCTACGCCAAGGCGAAGAATTTGCCGGGCGCCGACAAGCCGCTCACCAACGACCCGATGGAAGCCACCTACATCGGCATCCACATGTGGAAGCAGGCGGTCGAGAAGGCCAAGAGCACCGAGACCGACAAGGTGATCGCCGCCATGGCCGGGCAGACCTTCAAGGCGCCGAGCGGCTTCGTGGCGAAGATGGACGAGAAGAACCACCACCTGCACAAGCCGGTGTTCATCGGCGAGATCAAGGCCGACGGCCAGTTCAATGTGGTGTGGAAGACGAAGGGCCCCATCCAGGCCAAGCCCTGGAGCCCCTACATCCAGGGCAACAGCGCCAAGAAGGACGAGCCCGAAAAGAAGATGTGAATCGGGTGGTCTTGCTTCCTCGCCCCTCTGGGGAGAGGGTTGGGGTGAGGAGCCGGCGGGATCACGAAGGCGTTGCTGCTTGCGCGGCCACGACCCTCACCCCAGCCCTCTCCCTTGCCAGGGAGAGGGGGCAACTCAATCTCCCTTTGATTTCTCGCCGCTTGTTGTTGCCTCGAGCGAGGTGAGTAGGTACAGGCGGCGGGCGTTTTGCCACACCAGGAGTGTCTTCAGTGATCTCGCGCCGCGGGCTGAGTTTCTTCGTCTTTATCCTGGCCTCGTGCCTGGTTACCGGCGCCCACGCCCTCACGCCTTGCCAGGCCCACGCCATCGCCACCGGCGACAGCGACTCGCGTATTGCGGCGCTTCAGGCTGCGCTGACCGCGGGTGATGAGCGCGTGCCGGTGCTGGTGGGCGCCCTGCTAGAAGGCGCCGTCAAGGTCGATGCCGAGCGTGCCTACATCGTGCGGGGCGAAGAGGTCGTGGAGGCCGGCACCGGCGAGGCCGCCAGCCTGCCGGACGACGCGGAGGACGCGATCAACAACAACCGCATGCGCGGCGAGCTCGAGGCGGCGCTTGCTGCGCTGGGCTTGTTCTCGGCCGACATCTCCGAGCGCCGCGCCGCCCTCGGCACACTGGTCGGCAACATCGACGAGAGCAAGCTGCCCTTGCTGGACAAGGCACTCGCCGCCGAGACCGATGCCTCGCTGCGGACCGAAATCGAGTTGCTTCGCGCTGTGGCGCTGGTGACTTCCGGCTCGGTGGCGCAGCGCCTGGCCGCCGCGCAGGCACTTGCCGCCGGTGATCAGGCCAGCACGCGCGCGCTGTTGCTCGACCGGCTGAAACCTGCCGCACAAGGCGGCGAAAACGACCCGGCCGTGCGCAAGGCACTGAACCGCGCGGTCGATGCGATCGGCTCGCGCCTGGCCTGGGGCGAGCGGCTCGGCGTGGTGTTCACCGGCTTGAGCCTGGGCAGCATCCTGCTGCTGGCCGCGCTGGGCCTGGCGGTCACCTATGGCCTGATGGGCGTGATCAACATGGCGCATGGCGAGCTGATCATGATCGGCGCCTATGCCACCTGGGGTGTGCAGAACCTGTTTCGGGCGCACGCGCCGGACTGGTTCGACAGCTATGTGCTGGTCGCGATCCCGGTCGCCTTTCTGGCCTCGGCTGCAGTCGGCGCGCTCATGGAGCGCAGCGTCATCCGCTGGCTTTACGGCCGCCCGCTGGAAACGCTGCTGGCCACCTGGGGCATCAGCCTGGTGCTGATGCAAACCGTGCGTTCGCTGTTCGGTGCACAGAACGTGCCGGTCGAGAACCCGTCGTGGCTGTCGGGCGGCATCCAGGTGATGAGCAATCTCACGCTGCCCTGGAACCGCATCTTCATCATCGCCTTCGCGCTGCTGGTGCTGGCCGGCATGGCGCTGGTGATCGCGCGCACGCGGCTGGGCCTGTTCGTGCGCAGCGTGACGCAGAACCGGCCGATGGCGGCGTGCATGGGTGTGGATACCGCGAAGGTCGACACGCTTGCCTTCTCGCTCGGCGCCGGTGTCGCGGGCCTGGCCGGCTGTGCGCTCAGCCAGGTCGGCAACGTGGGGCCGGACCTGGGGCAGGGCTACATCGTCGACAGCTTCATGGTGGTGGTGCTGGGCGGGGTGGGGCAGTTGGCCGGCACGGTGTATGCGGCGCTCGGGCTGGGTGTGGTCAACAAGCTGCTGGAAGGCTGGCAGGGCGCGGTGCTGGCCAAGATCATGGTGCTGGTGTTCATCGTGATCTTCATTCAGAAGCGGCCGCAGGGGTTGTTTGCAATCAAGGGGCGGAGCGTGGAGGCATGAGTGCAGTCGTTCCGGGCGGGCGCCCCCTCACCCCAACCCTCTCCCCCGTGTCCGGGGGAGAGGGAGCCAAGCCAGTGCTCGCGTCCACGGGAGGCGGCTTGGAAGAGGGGCGCCGTGCGCAAGAAGGCCAGGCAAGCAGAGCCGGATCGCTCCCTCTCCCGCTCGCGGGAGAGGGCTGGGGGCGAGGTGGGTCTTTCGAGCCGCATGCGGCGAGCCCGCCGAGCGGCAGCGGCCTGCAAGCCGCTGCGCGCACCGCAGGTGAGGGTCGTCGCACGCGCCGCTGGACCGGCGTCCTCATCGCCCTCATCGCCGTCACGATCCTCGCCCCGCTCCTCAACCTTGCCGTCCCGCCCGACAGCGCCTTGCACCTCAGCGACTACGCCGTCGGCCTCATCGCCAAGATCATGTGCTTCGCCATCTGCGCGCTGGCAATGGACCTCGTGTGGGGCTACACCGGCATCCTCTCGCTCGGCCACGGCCTGTTCTTCGCGCTGGGCGGCTACGCGATGGGCATGTACCTCATGCGCCAGATCGGGCTGGACGGCAACTACCAATCGGCGCTGCCCGACTTCATGGTCTTCCTCGACTGGAAGGAGTTGCCCTGGCACTGGGCGCTCAGCGACTCCTTCCTCGCCACGCTCGTGCTCATCGTCGCGGTGCCGGGCGCGGTGGCCTTCGTGTTCGGCTACTTCGCGTTCCGTTCGCGCATCAAAGGCGTGTACTTTTCGATCATCACGCAGGCGCTCACCTTCGCCGCGATGTTGCTGTTCTTCCGCAACGAGACCGGCTTCGGCGGCAACAACGGCTTCACCGACTTCAAGCGGATCGTCGGTGTGCCGATCGCGCAGCCCGACACGCGCATGGTGCTGTTCGTGATCACGGGCCTCACGCTGATCGGCTGCTTCGTGTTCGCCCGCTGGCTGGTCGCCACGCGCTTCGGCCGCGTGCTGCAGGCGGTGCGCGACGCCGAGAACCGCGTCATGTTCTGCGGCTACGACCCGCTTTGGTACAAGCTCGCGATCTGGACACTCTCGGCCATGATCTGCGGCGTGGCCGGTGCGCTCTACGTGCCGCAGGTCGGCATCATCAATCCGGGCGAGATGTCGCCGGCGGCCGGCATCGAGATGGCGATCTGGACGGCAGTGGGCGGGCGCGCCACGCTCATCGGCCCGATCGTCGGCGCCTTCTTCGTCAACGGTGCGAAGAGCTGGTTCACGCAGGCGTTTCCGGAGGTCTGGCTGTACTTTCTCGGTGCGCTCTTCATCGCAGTGACGCTGTTCCTGCCGCAAGGCATCGTGGGGCTTTTCCGCCGTCTTTCGGGCGGTGAAGGCGGAGGCTGGCGGCGCGTGCTGGGGCGCTTGCGCGGGACCACGCCATGACGCCTGAGCTGCTGCAAGCCGGCGCCCGTGCGCGCCAGCGCCATGAAGCGCCACGGCGAGATGGTCCCTCGGGCGGGCGAGCCGCCAGCTATGGCCGCGTGGTCGAGCCCGGGACGCTCGACGTCGCGCACGGCGCCATCCTCTACCTCGAAGACATCACGGTGAGCTTCGACGGCTTCAAGGCGCTCGACGCGCTCACGCTCGACATCGCCGCTGGCGAACTGCGCTGCATCATCGGGCCCAACGGCGCGGGCAAGACGACGATGATGGACGTGATCACCGGCAAGACGCGGCCCGACGCGGGGCGTGCGTTCTTCGGCTCCACGGTCGATCTGCTGCGCCACTCGGAGAGCGAGGTCGCGCGCCTGGGCATCGGGCGCAAGTTCCAAAAGCCCAGCGTATTCGAGCAGCTCAGCGTTTACGAGAACTTGGAGCTCGCGCTCAAGACAGACCGCCGCGTGCGCGCTGCCGTGTGGGCGCAGCTCTCAGGCGCGCAGCGCGAGCGCATCGAATTTGTACTCGAGCGGATCCAACTGAAGGCAGAGGCGAGACGCCCGGCCGGGCTGCTTTCGCACGGCCAGAAGCAATGGCTGGAGATCGGCATGCTGCTCATGCAAGACCCGAAGCTCCTGCTACTCGACGAGCCCGTGGCCGGCATGACCGACGAGGAAACCGAGCGCACGGCCGAGCTGTTTCTCTCGCTGCAGGGCGAGCATTCGCTGGTGGTGGTGGAGCACGACATGAGCTTCATCGACGCACTCACGCGCGACGACCCGCAACGCAAGGTGACCGTGCTGCACGAGGGCCGCGTGCTGGCCGAGGGATCGCTCGCCCAGGTGCAGGCCGACGACAAGGTCGTCGAGGTCTATCTCGGGAGATGAGAGATGAACGCTCGGTGTGCTCGCCTGAAAGCGCCCCAGGCCGCCAATGAAGTCTTCCTCTCTCCTTAGAACAGAGCAACCGCACTCTCATCCTTCATCGAACATGCTTCAGATCGAAGACCTGCACCAGTACTACGGCGGCTCGCACATCCTGCGCGGCGTGCACCTGCAGGCCGCTCCCGGCGAAGTAACCGTGGTGCTGGGCCGCAACGGCGTCGGCAAGACCACCTTGCTCAAGAGCCTGATGGGCCTGGCGGCGGTGCGCAGCGGCAAGGTGCGCCTCGGCGGCGCCGACGTGACGCGTGCGGCGCCCTATATCCGCGCCCGCCAGGGCATGGGCTATGTGCCGCAGGGCCGGGAAATCTTTGCAAGGCTCACCGTCGGCGAGAACCTGCAGATGGGCCTGGCCGGCAAGCCGGTCGGCACGAAACTGCCGCCGGTGCTGTTCGAGCTGTTCCCCGTGCTGGCCAGCATGATCAACCGCCGTGGCGGCGATCTCTCCGGCGGGCAGCAGCAGCAGCTTGCCATTGCGCGGGCGTTGGCGGCCGGACCTCGACTACTCATCCTCGACGAGCCCACCGAAGGCATCCAGCCCAGCGTCATCAAGGATATCGGTCGCGTGATCAAGCGCCTGGCGAAAGCCGGTCTCGACGGCAAGCCGATGGGCATCGTGCTGGTCGAGCAGTACTACGACTTCGCGGCCGAACTGGCCGACCGCTACGTCGTCATGGAGCGCGGGGCCGTGGTTCAAAGCGGCCGCGGTTCAGACATGGCCGCGGACGGCGTGCGGGCGCGGATGTCGATCTGATTTTCTGCTCGCCTTCCCTCGAGGCGGGTTGTATTTCACCCTTTCGCTCGAGAAGAGGGCCGGGGTCAGTGCTGCGCTGTCTGCGTCGAAACCACCGAGGTAGCCGCTTGGGCCTGCTGCGCCTCCCGCGCGCGCTCCGCATAACGGTTGAAGCGCCACGCCGTGCCTTCCAAGGTGATCCGCCGCCAGGCGCTGCGCTTCTCCCCGGGGGTCATCGCAGTCCAGTGCTGCACTTCGCCTTCGGTGCGCCCGCAACCCTTGCACACGGCGTCGCCCTGGCTGGTGGAGCAGATGGCGATACACGGCGCGTCGGGCATGGTGGCGTACCAGGCCAGCCAGGCGGCCTTCGCCTTGGCCGGCATGCTGTTCTCGTCGCACTCCGACTCGCGGTAGTAGACGAGCAGCGCGTAGACCTCGGCCAGTGCGCGCACTTGCGGACAGGCGGTGATGCCGTCCGGCGAGGGCGAACGCTCGCGCCACCAGTTGATGGCGGATTCAATGTCGGTGATGTGGATGCCGGCCATGAAAGCGAAGCGGAATCGATTGCGTGCGGAGGGGGGACTGCCGAGAGCGTCTGGAGCATGGACGCCGAAGGCGCCGAGCGGCGCGCACCGGCGCCTTGCCCTGGCTCGCTCAATAGGCAAGCCCCATCGCTTCGCGCACGTCGTGCATGGTTTCGCGCGCGACCGTGCGGGCCCGCTCGGTGCCCACCTCGACCAGCCAGTGCACGCGTTTCGGGTCGCTCAGGTAAGGCTCGGCGCGCTCGCGCCAGGGCTGCTGCTCGGCCTTGATGGCGTCGATCACCGGCTGCTTGCAATCCAGGCAGCCGATGCCGGCCGTGGTGCAGCCCTGCCACACCCAGGCCTTGACCTCGTCGTTCGAATAGACCTGATGGAACTGCCACACCGGGCAGTGCTCCGGGTTTCCGACGTCGGTGCGGCGCACGCGTTGCGGATCGGTCGGCATCTTGCGGATCTTGCGCTCCACCTCGGCCGGCTCCTCGCGCATGGCGATGGTGTTGCCGTAGCTCTTGCTCATCTTCTCGCCGTCCAGGCCGGGCAGCTTGCTCACCTCCGTAAGCAGTACCTGCGGCTCCGGCAGCACCGTCTTGCCGCTGCCGCGCAGATGGCCCGCGAGCAGTTCGCCGTCGTCGCTGGTCCAGCCGGCGACCGCGCCCGCCGCTCGTGCGAGCAGTGCCTCGGCCTTGGCCAGCGCCTCGGCCGCGCCGGTTTCGCCGTACGCCTTGCGCTGTTTCTCGAAATAGCGCGCGTCGTCCTTGCCGAGCTTGGCGAGCGCGGCGGCGATCTGCGTCTCGAAGTCGGCGCTGCGCCCATACAGGTGGTTGAAGCGGCGCGCCACCTCGCGGGTGATCTCCACGTGCGGCGCCTGGTCCTCGCCCACCGGCACGAAGGCGGCCTTATAGATCAGGATGTCGGCGGCCTGCAGCAGCGGATAGCCGAGGAAGCCGTAGGTCGCGAGGTCGCGGTCCTTGAGTTTTTCGATCTGATCCTTGTAGGTGGGCATGCGCTCGAGCCAGCCCAGCGGCGTGCCCATGGCCAGCAGCGTGAACAGCTCGGCATGTTCCGGAAGCCGCGACTGAATGAAGAGCGTGCATTGCTCGGGATCGATGCCGGCGGCGAGCCAGTCGATCACCATGTCGTAGACGTTCTTCTCGATGACTTCGCGGCTCTGGTAATGCGTCGTCAGCGCATGCCAGTCGGCCACGAAATAGAAGCACTCGTAGGCGGCCTGCAGCCGAACCCAGTTCTTCAGTGCGCCGTGGTAGTGGCCCAGGTGCAGTGCGCCGGTGGGGCGCATGCCGGAAAGCACGCGCTGGGGCGGCCGGGCGCCGGAGACGGCTTGTGTTGTCATGGTGGAGGAGTGCGCGGAGCGGCAGGGAGCGGCGGGCCGTGCGCGACGGGGAGCCGGCCGGTTTTCGAGAAGGGATTCTAGGGGCCGCCCCTCGGGATTCGCCGTGCATGGCGGCGGCGGACAACTGACCTGCGTCGGGCGTTGGGTGGCGGCTCGCTCCACCAAGAGGCGCGGTTCACAGCGCGCCTACACTGCCCGCCGATGAAGCGCATCGTGTTCCTCATTTCCGGCCGCGGTTCCAACATGGCGGCGATCGTGCGGGCCTGCGCGAGCGAGCGCTGGCCGGCGACGGTTGCGGCGGTGATCAGCCACCGCCCGGGCGCGGCGGGCCTGGCCTTTGCAGCCGGGCGCGGCATTGCCACTGCCACGCTGGATCACCGCGCGTTCGCCGATCGCGAGGCCTTCGATGCCGCGCTGGCGCAGGCGATCGATGCGCACGCGCCCGACGTGGTGGTGCTCGCTGGCTTCATGCGCATCCTCACGCCGGGTTTCGTGCAGCGTTACGCGGGCCGGTTGGTCAATATCCATCCTTCGCTCCTACCGGTGTTCCCCGGCCTGCACACGCACCGCCGGGCGTTGGAGGCGGGCTGCAAGCTGGCGGGCGCGACGGTGCATTTCGTGACGGCGGAGCTCGACCACGGACCGATCATTGCCCAGGGCGTCGTGCCGGTGCTGCCGCACGATACCGAGGAGCGTCTGGCCGAGCGCGTTCTGGCGGTCGAGCACCGGCTGTATCCGCTGGCGGTTCGCTGGATCGTCGAGGACGCGCTGAGCGTTGCGGGCGGTGTGGTGCTGCACCGGGATGGCGCGGCGCAATGGCTGGGGTCGCTCGACCAGAGCGCCGGGTCACCGGGCTGAGCGGCGCCAGACGACGCCGGCTCGCCCGCTCGCCCGCCTGCCGTGGCGGCGATTCGGGTCGCCTGGCGCCGTGCCGTCGCGCGAGCTCGACGCGCAGAGCACCCCGCGGCGCTGCGCGCTCTTACCGCACGACCAGCACGGCAACGCTGCTGTGCGTCAGCACCTTCTGCGTCTCGCTGCCGAGCAGCAGGGCACGCATGCCGCGGCGGCCGTGCGAGGCCATCACGATCAGGTCGCAACCGTGCTGCCTGGCGTGCTCGATGATGGCTTCGTACGGGTGCGAGGCTTCCACCGTGGCGGCGTCGCAGGTCAGCCCGGCCGCTTCGCAGGTCGCCACCACCTGCTGCACCCGCTGCTGCGCGATGCGCTCCTGCGCCTCGAAGTACTCCTGCGGCGCGATCGGCTGAATCTCGCTGATCGCGCTGTAAGGGAAGGGCTCCTTGGCGCTGAGCGTTCGAATGCGCGAGCCGAGCGCTTGCGCCAGCGTGATGGCGGTTGTGACCGCCTTGCCGGTCACGTCGCTGCCGTCGGTCGGCACGAGGATGCATTTGTACATGGCGTCCCTCCGGATCGAATGCGGCGGGGCGGCACGCCCTCGCCGGTCTG
>NZ_JACDCW010000087.1 GCF_013817345.1 Methylibium sp. | reverse complement strand
GCAAACGACGCCCGCCCGCCGCCGTGGACAACTCTCCACCGATATCAAACCCGCAGGGCTCCACTTATCGAAGCCGATTCGGTGTTCGAACAACCGGAGCCACCTCTCTAGTGGTACTCGACCCCACATCTGGTGGAGGCTCCATCCCATTTGAGGCCTTGCGGCTAGGCCATACCGTGGTTGCCAATGAACTCAACCCTGTGGCGACAACCATCCTTTATGCGACCTTGGACTACCCAGCCCGCTTTGGCCCGGGTTTGGCAGCCGATATCGAGACCTGGGGCCGGCGCATGCTTTCCCATGTAGAAAGTGAAATGGCGCCGTATTGCGAGTTCTCAGACATCCCGGATACAGAGTCTGCGGTGCTGAAGTCTGAACTGGTTAAGGCACCCGAACTGGTGCCGCAGTTCTCCAAAGAGCACGACTACATGGGGTTCCTCTACACCCGGTTGGTCAAGTGCCCTCACTGCGGCGGCGAGGCTCCACTGCTCAATACGTTTTGGCTGTCCAAAGAGGCTGCCGATTCGTGGGGCGTCCGTGTAGTGACCGATGGTGCACCCAAGAATGGGAAGGTCGCGTTTGAAGCCTACCGGGTCAAGAATGGCATGGGCCCACGCGGTGAAGACCCGGACGGATACACCGTCAGCGACGGCGTGGGACAGTGCATGCACTGCAGGCAGGCCATTGATGGAGACGAAATCAAATCCCAGGCTCGCGGCGAGTCGCAGCACGGCAAGTGGACCGACAGGCTCTACAGCGTCGTCGCCATTCGACTGCAGCCTAAGCTCGACAAACACGGCAACGTACAGCGCTTTGCGACTGGTGCCCGTGCCGGTCAGTTGAAGACCGAGAAGGTGCGCTATTTCCGGGCACCAAACGCCCGCGACTTTGAAGGTTTGCGGCTGGCGGAAGCCAGGCTCCGTGAAAACTGGGCACACTGGGATGAGGCGGGACTGATTCCTACCGAAGGCATCCCTGAACAGAGCAACTACAACCGGGGCCACCGGCTGTATGGCATCACGCGCTGGTGCGACATGTTCACGCCGAGGCAGCTACTGGGTCACCTTCTTCTGACCGAAGAGTTGAACCGACGTCAGCCAGAAATTGTTGAGCAACTTGGCGAGGCGCGCGGCAGGGCTGTCATCACATACTTGCAGTTCGCGCTGGACAAGGGCATTGATTACAACAGTGCATACACCCGTTGGGAGTTCACGCGGGGCGTAATCAAGGGAACGTTCTCACGCCACGACTTCTCCATGAAATGGACGTTCGGAGAAATGATTTTCTCCGGACCAAATTCGGGGGCGGCGTGGGGGCTGTCTCAAGTTCTTGACGCCTATAACGGGATTGCTGAATTGGTGAGGCCGGTCTTCGAGGCAACGAATGGACAACCGCCGGTAACAATCATCAATGGGTCAGCGGCGTCTATGACGGCCGTCGAAGCGGGCAGCGTAGACCTTGTGGCTCTGGACCCACCGTACTACAACAACGTGCAGTACGCAGAGTTGTCAGACTTCTTTTACGTTTGGCAAAAGCGCACCCTCACGGGCCAGTATCCAGAACTGTTCACTCGGCGGATGACTAACAAGAGCGACGAGGCCGTTGCGAATCCAGTGCGCGATGGCTCCGTTTCGGCTGCGTCAGCGGCCTACGAGCGGCTGATGACCGAAATCTTCCGAGATTGCCGCCGAGTGCTCCACGATGATGGCTTGATGACGATGATGTTCACACACAAGCAGCAAGAGGCTTGGGAGACGTTGACGCGTTCGCTCATCGAATCCGGATGGGAAATCACGTCAAGTTTCCCGGTCGAGTCTGA
Source organism: Methylibium sp. (assembly GCF_013817345.1). Taxonomy (GTDB): domain Bacteria; phylum Pseudomonadota; class Gammaproteobacteria; order Burkholderiales; family Burkholderiaceae_C; genus Methylibium. Next base: position 15,052 of record NZ_JACDCW010000087.1, on the reverse strand, counting down.
GGGCGAGAACTCGATGCACCAGAAAGATGTGGCAGCCGCTGCCAGCTCCATCTTCATCACCTGCCGCAAGCGCCCGCTCGAAGACCGACTGCCATCGACCTGGACGGGCATCGGGGGCACTGGCGTGGCCAACAAGGTGCGCGAGTCGGTGCGCCAGGCGCTCCTCGACTTCGAGCCCCTGCAGCTCAATCCGGTGGACCGGATGGTGGCGTCGTACGGACGGGCCTTACAGGTTCTTTCTGAGGCCTGGCCAGTGGTGGATGGCAACGAGCCGGTTGGCCCAGTTCGGGCCATGAACGAGGCAGCCCGCGTGGTTGCCGCGCAGGAAATCAATCGCATCACCCACGGGCGCCTGTCGGTCGACGACCTGGACCCCGAGACCTCGATGGCTTTGACGCTGTTCGGTATCTTCGGCCTGGGTGCGATGGCCTTTGACGAGGCCAACAACGTGGCCAAGTCGCTGAACGTGCGTATGGAGGCCAAGTCGGCGGGCTACCGCGTGGACGGCGGGGAACGGCTGCTGGGCTACAACCAGGAGGCGACGGGACGCCGTGGTCAGGCCCAGGCCAGCGATGACGTGGGCTATCACGCGCCGGTGGTGCGTAAGGGGTCCAAGTTGCGCCTGGCGCTGCCGGCCGAGCGTTCGGCCAAGCGCCTGGAAAGGCCACAGAGTTTGTGGGACGTGATGCAGGGCGCGCTGGTCAAGTACGCCCAGGGCGATATCCCGGTAGCACGGGCCTACCTGGAGACGCACGCCAAGGACCACATCGAGCGCATCACCGACTTGCTGGAGGTGTGGGCCCTGGAGTGCGGTGACCGCGCGCTCAAAAAGGCGGCCGACAGTTTGTTGTTTGGTCTGCGCATGCGGTCGGCCGCGGTGGCCTGATGACGGTACCAGCGGCCCCGCACGTCTTCCGGGACTGGAACTGGAGGCTGTCGTACAAGACCTCCGGGCTCAAGGCCGTCAGCATCCTGCATGACTTCTACATTCCGGCGCTGCAGCGCGCAACGCGATACGACCGGGTGGCTGGCTACTTCCGGTCAACGTCTCTGGCTGCGGCCTCGCAGGGGTTCTCGGCCTTTGTCGATAAACAGGGAAAGATGCGCCTGCTGGTGGGCGCGGACCTTGAACTCCACGATGTGGAGGCCATCCTCAAGGGCGAGTTGGAACGCCTGAGCCAAGGGCTGGCGGCCGCACTTGGGGAGCCTGCCGACTGGAGCGAGCCCGAAGCACGAGGAGTCGAGCTGCTGGCCTGGATGGTCAAGGTGGGCCTGCTGGAGGTTCGCGTGGCGCTGCGCGTGCATGCACAGACCGGGCGGGCCATTCCCGTGGAATCGCAGGTTGATGGGTACGTCCATGAAAAGTGGGCCGTGCTGGCCGATTCGGCCGGCGACCGGATGTACATCTCCGGGTCGCTGAACGAGTCCAAGACCGCACTGCTACTGAACGCGGAGAACATCGACGTGCACTGCGCTTGGCGCAGCGAAGAAGGTCGCGAACGCACTGACGAAGCCGAGGCTGAGTTTGCGGGGCTCTGGGCGAACGAGCATCCGGCGTTCAGGGTGCTCACGCTGCCTGAGGCCGTCAAGGCTAGGTTGATTTCCTTTGCCGAGGGCGATGGCAAAGCCATCGACCCACCGGCCGAGCCGCCCAAGGAGGTGGACGGCACCAGCGCTGCGCCGGTGGACATCAAGCCTTCAGTGGTGGAATGGCTCGCCTTCAAGTTCATCCAGGATGCACCGCGCATGCGCAACGGGCAGTACCTGGGCATCGAGACCGCGCCTATCGAGGCCTGGCCACATCAGCGCATCGTGGCGCGGCGACTGGTGGATGGCTGGCCGCTCTCTTGGATGCTGTGTGACGAGGTGGGTCTTGGCAAGACCATCGAAACCGGCCTCGCACTGCGCGCTTTGGTGCTATCCGGTTATGTGAAGCGGGTATTGATTGCCGCGCCGGCCAGCGTGGCTCCGCAGTGGCAGCACGAGTTGGCCGATAAATTCTTCCTGCCCTTCACCCGGGCGATGACGGGTGGCAAGAACCGACACAAGGTACTGTTCCCTTCTGAGATGGAGCAGCCGGCGACGTCGCTGTACTCGACGGACCTGAACATCGTTTCAACCGGCTTGCTGGTGCGAGAGCAGCGTCAGGCCGACCTGAAGGCGGCCGAGAACTGGGACGTGGTGCTTTTGGACGAAGCTCACTACGCACGCCGTTCAAACCCGACCCAGTGGGCAGAGCGTCCGCCCGAGTGGAACAAGCTGTTCAAGGTGACCAAGGATGTGCTGCGCGCGAAGACCCGCAGCCTGTGGCTGGCGACAGCTACGCCGATGCAGATTGAGCCGATAGAGGCGGTCGACCTGGCTACGTTGACGAGGCGACTAGGCCCGTTCGGGGACGAGACACAGATTGCGCTGGCCTACTACGAGCTGCTCGGGGAACTGCGGCGCGGTCTGACTCTGGAGGACCTCGAATGGTCTTTCCTCGCTCGGGTGGTCCGGCATGTGATGACCCATGACGAAGCGGTTGCCGGGTTCGTGCGGCGCACGCTGCTGCGGGGACGGGACCGCCGTGACCTAGAGCAGTGGCTGAAGACCATCGAGTCGGCGCCGTCTGCGCCCGTGGCGCCCGCCCGCAAGGCGGTCACTCGCCTGCTGTTCGCGGTCGCGCCTTTGTCGCGGGTGATGATGCGGCACAACCGGGGACTGCTTCAGAAGTACCGTGAGCACGGCAAGCTTGCAGGCAACCTGGCCGAACGGCGCGTATTGCTGCCGACGGTGGAACTAACCTCAGAGGACCGTGCGGTTTACGAGTTGTTCGAACCGTACTGCCAGGAGTTGTCAGAGCAGGTCAAGACATACAGCCAGCAACGGACGGCCATCGGCTTCATGCTGAGCTTCTTCAACTTGCGCTTCGCATCCAGCTACAAGGCCATCCTCGACACGCTGCGGCGCCGAAACAACAAGGTGCAGTTGGCGCTCGATGGTCAGCTGCCTGTGCAGCAAGGCTGGGACGAGGACGACTGGGAAGAAGCGGTCGACGACCAGGACGAAGGCACGGAAGACCCTGTGACCTTCGCCGGCCTTCACACGCGCAGCCGCAGTGACTTGCAGTGGGAGCACGACGAACTGGGCAAGCTGATTGGCCTGATGGAGCCCCTCGCCCAGAAGCAGTCACCCAAGGTCCGAGCACTTCTGCAGGTGCTGAAAGGCCGGTCATTGCCGAGTGGCAGGGTTCGGCAGCTTGTCCTGTTCACGCGCTTCTACGACACGTTGTTGGACATCCAGTCATGGATTGAACGCAGCGCGCCGGCGGTCCGGGTGGGCGTCTTCGCCGGCCCACGGTGTGCTTACATGGACGGCGCGCCGCTCGTGTGGCGCAGCGCCACACGCGAGGAGGTCAAACGCCGCTTCGTGAACGGTGAGATTGATGTGCTGTTGTGTACGGACGCGGCTGCTGAAGGCCTGAACTTGCAGACTGCGGACCTGCTGGTCAACTTCGACCTGCCTTGGAACCCGATGAAGGTAGAGCAGCGCATCGGCCGCATCGACCGTATCGGGCAACGGCACAACGTCATCTACGTTGCCAACCTTGCGTATCCAGGCACCGCCGAGGAGGAGTTGTACGTGCGCTTGCAACAGCGCATCGGTGGCGCCGCTGGGACCGTCGGTGCGCAGCAAACCATCCTACTGCCTGTGCTACCCAACGACCTCCGACAACTTGCAGCGAAGGAGATTACCCGCGAGCAGTTGGAGCAGCGGGTGAAGCAACGGTTGCAGCAAGTCCAGGCCCGGGCACAGGCGATGGAGCTAACGCCGGACGAGCTCTATGTCATCTACGCATCGCTGGACGACGAGATGGCGCGCGAGCAGCTGCCCATTACGCTGGAGCAGATGTACGGCGCGTTGGTGTCGTCCTTGACCTTGAAGTCACTGGGCTCTGAGGTGGTCCCGACCGAACATGGAGAAGCGTTGCTGGTTCGCGGTATCCCGGGCACGGAACCCTTTCTGTTGACAGCTGCCAGAGCCCTTTATGAGCGAGGCCTCGCGGCGCGGCCGGAGTCGCTGCACTTCGCCACGTGGGGCGACCCGGCATTCGAACTTGTCGTGGACTTCATGGTGGGGCAACGCGAAAAGTGTGAGGAACTCGGCCGCTCGGAGCAGACTGCCCCCGGGAGTTCGGCTTCACTGGTTCGCTGGTGCCTGCGGATGCCTGGCGGCCATCAGATGGTCATCGAGCGCTTCGACCAACTGCCGGCTGATGTGCAGAGCCCTGTTGCTGCCAATGAAGACCTCGCCTGTCAGGCCGCCCTGCGAGCTGCGGATGAACTGCGCATGCGGCTTGATGGATGCGCGCGCACGGAGGCTGTGTCGACGACCGCTGGCAAAACCCATCGCCGGTCGCACCTGCTGGCTGCAGGAAGTCTGCTGGCCAGCGCGCCACCCAACGCCCCGCTCAACGACATCGGTCAGTACTTGCCCGACGCCACACGGACCCTGCGAACGACGCGCCTTGAGCCCGCCGCAGTCAGTGAGGAGCAGGCTCTCGGCCTGCTGGAAGCCGCAGGCTCATCGCTGTATGTGCCGGGGTTCTACCAACCGTACATCGTCAACACGCTCAAGAAAGAGCGCGCTGTGTTGAAGAAGGCTCGGCGCGGAAGCGCTGACGCGGAAATTGCGCTCGGTGAACTGGTGCAGCGCATGACAAAACTTGCAAAGGAGCTTGGAAGTTAAGCGAAGACCCTCGATAGCAACTGGTCAACTACAAACACCACGGACAGGGAGCGGTAGATGGCATTCGTAGGTATCCGGGGCGCGACCCTATTGAAGGATGCGGTTGAACTTCAAGCGCATCTCGCCACATTGCTGAGGCTGGAGAACGTCGGCCTTTTGCTGGGAGCCGGTGCGTCAGTTGCTGCCGGCGGCAAGACCATGTGGAGCCTGTGGACCGACTTTGTCGACACGGCTCCCGATGAGGCGCAGTGGATGGTCGACAGAGGATTTGTCGAGCCAGTTGCGGTCGCCGAACCGGCCGAACGCATCGTTCCGAATGTCGAACGCCTTGGCGATGCGTTGGAGATTGCTCGCGTCGAGTGGCGTCGTCAGAACAGTGTTGACCTGCCAGCGCTTGAACATGCACGTGCTCAGCTAGCCCGCGCTGTGGTGCGCGCCGCCCAGTTGCAGCCGGCTTGGTGGACTTCGCCAGGCGGCGCGGAAGCTGATGCCGAGCAGCTAAGGCACCACCGGACCATCCTGCAGAAGTTGGTTGCCGCCCGGCAGCCGGGCCAGGCCGCGCCATGGGTGTTCACCACGAACTACGACCTGGCCATCGAGTGGGCAGCAGAGTCCATTGACCTTCAAGTCGTCAACGGATTCCTCGGAGTCCATGGGCGCCGCTTTTCGCCCCAAAGTTTTGACCTGGGCTTCCGCAACACACAGGCGCGCGGTGAAGCGCGCTTTGGTGTCTACAACATCTACCTGGCCAAGCTCCATGGGTCGTTGAGCTGGCGAGAGGACGCGGACCAAGTCTATGAGGTGCAGGCCCCGCTGGCGGGGCTGCAAATCCAGGAGTTTCTTGACGAGGTGGGCAAAACCGAGCTCGGCCTCATGGTCATGCCCAGGGCCGCGAAGTACATGCAGACCATTGGCTACGTGCTGGGCGAGCTGTTCCGACGTTTTTCGGAGTTCCTCTCCCGTCCGCAAGCCAGCCTGCTGGTGTGCGGCTACGGTTTCGGAGACGAGCACATCAATCGCTTGCTGCGCTCGGCGCTGCTGAATCCGACGTTGCAACTGGTGGTGTACTTCCCCGGATTCAGCGGCGATGCCTTAGACCCGGCCTTGCCGCCCGCGTTGCGAAAGCTTCTCTCCCTGAGAAACCCCAGGGTCACCGTCGTGGGCGGTGGGGCAGAGGCGCATCTCGACAAGTTGGCCGCACAGTTGCCAGACCCATTACTGTACGACGACGACATGCGCAAGCTGGAGAAAGCCCTCCGAGAGCCGTTGGCTACGGCCGCCGGCGCCGTGGCGCCAGAATTTGAGGACCTCGCGTGAGAAGCCGCCAGCCTGTCGGTTACGTTGTGCAGATTGATGGTGCTGAGGTCACGCTGAATCTTTTGGACATGCATCGGGGTCAGGTAGCTTCACACCTTCAGGGAGTCTCTTCCGTGACGGAGGTGGGCAGCCTGCTCGCCCTCGATGCGGGAAGCCGCGTCCTCGTTATGAAGGTGATGGCGCTGAGCTTTGCCGAACCCAGGGAAGCGCATCGCTTGGGGGTCGGTTCGAGTGCTCATCAGTCGGAACCCTTGCGCAACGTCGCAGGTCTAGTGGTAGGGCAGCTTATTCGGCAAGGCAGGACAACGAGATTCATCAGCGACTCGTTGCCCACGCCGCCGCTCGGCGCCGAGGCATTTCCCTTGACCGGCAGCGAATTGGCGGCCTCGCTCGGTCACACTGAAGACGAGGACTTGCCCATCGCCCTTGGCCAGGACCTGCGAGGTGGAGGCACTCTTCGGGTCGGGCTTGAAAGCTTGTTGTCGCGGCATGTCGCCGTGCTGGGCAGCTCCGGGCAAGGAAAGAGCTGTTTTACCGCGGCGGTGCTTCAACAAATTGTTCGGCTGCCGCAGGCACGCATCGTCATCTTCGACATCAATGACGAGTATTCAGACGCTTTCGAACTGCCCGACCTACCGCCTGGGGCAGTGAAGCTGACAACGTTGGGTGGCAATGAGGAGAACTCGTTCAAGGTGCCCTACTTCGCGCTTGGGCGGTTCGGGCTTCATCGGTTACTAATCCCCAGCGAGAAGACGCAGCGCCCGGCGCTGTCATTCGCACTGGAACACCTTAACAAGGTGCGGTGGTTCGACAACGATAAGGGGGCTGGTCTTGCTGGAGATGCAAGGGCGTTCCTCTTTGACGACTGCCGACAGGCTGGAGCCGGCGATGCCGAGTCCAGAGTTCAGCGCCTTCGCGCTGGCACGGCGCCGCTTGGCAACGAGTGGCCTCACATGGCGGCATTGGCCGCGCTCGTAGCGGAAAGTCATAGCATCCAACCGGGGCGCAACGGCGCCGAACGTTCAAGCTTTCACTACTCCAACGTCTCGCCTTTGGTCACGCGCATCCACAGGTTCGCCGAGGACCCGATGTTCACGGACGTGGTGGACGTCTCGGGTGGCGCGGGTCGCGGAGGGGCGCTGTCGTGGGGTGCGGAATCTGCTCAACTGGTGGAGCGGATTTTCGGCGGCCAGCATGTCGACTGGCGCGTTCACATCATCAACCTTCGTCGCGTCTCTCATGACCTGACGCCGTTCGTTCTGGGCTCATTGCTGGAACTGTACGCGTACGAACTGTTTCGGCGCGGGCAAGCGCAATCGGTGCCGACGCTGTTAATTCTCGAAGAGGCACACCACTACATGCGTCCGATTGGCTCTGGAGAGGAAGCCAACGAGAACTCTCTCGCCTATGAGCGTCTCGCCAAAGAGGGTCGCAAGTTTGGTCTTGCGCTCTGGCTCAGTACACAACGGCCTTCCGAAATCTCGCCGACGGTCCTGTCTCAGTGCAACAACTGGGTCACCTTCCGGCTCACCTCGGAGAAGGACCTGAACGCCGTGCAAACCGCAAGCGAATGGGCGGACCGGCGCGAAGTTCGTCGCATCGCAGGTTTGGCCCGACAGACGGCGATTGTCTTCGGCGGGAGTATTTCAATGCCAACGATGTTGCGTGCGCTAGACGCCTCACCACGCCCGCGTTCGGACGACGGTGCCTTTCGAAATTGGGGGCAGGCCGTTCCGCAAGTCGACGCGGCCGCTTACGATGAATTTTGATATCACGAGACGCCTCTTGGCCAAGTCGGCCAGGCACGTTCACGCACATCGCCTTGGAGAAGCCCTTGTCTATCTCCGCGGGTCTAGATGATGGCGATGGTCCGAGCCAATACCAACTACTAAGGCTTCCTTTGCCGTCTGTCTTCTCGTGGGTAGATTCAAAAGCAGCAGCAAGGTAATCTCTAGAGACGCACAGACATACGGTTGCTCGGCGGATAGTCGGCATGACCAAGTATCGAGCCGTCTGGGAAAATGCTGTAGTCACCTCTGCCGTCCGTCACCTGCCTAGGCAGGTCAGCCAGCATGTCCTGGAGACCTCTTTCGGGGGAATGGAGAGCCCGGGAAATCGACTGCAAGACCTTATAGTCAATGCCGAGGAAAGGCGAGGGCCACATCGCGAGTCGTGGCCAGGGATAGTTCATCTCTCGAAACGCATATGTCCTGCCATTCACTTCCTGCAAGAGAAAGATTTCATCTGACGGCTCACTACCATCACTGAATGGCTCGACCAGACGGCTGGCCGCACTATTTAGCCCCATTGCGCGCAACCACGCGCTGTAGTTCTCGCGCCGTACCTGGTCTGGGCCAATCGGAATGCTGCTTGCGTCGGCATCGTCACCTTGAGGGTCAACGACGAAAAGCGCTGACGGGTGCCAAGAGTCTTCGCGCAAGCAACTGTAAACGACATACCCATTGCTCGGCGGGGGTTGAAGAAGGCTCATCCAGGGGTCAATTTGATTCTCTAAGGCATCCTTGAGGACGCGCTTTATGGCGGTTGGGTCGTTTTCATGGAGTGTGAAGCTACCCTTTGACTCGAATAGCACGGACTGCTGGTCGTTGGCGAACAAGAAGTCCGCCATCGCTTTGTTCTTGTGAGCGACACCGGTGGCCCCCGTCGGCAGTGATTCGACGTAGGAGCGCAAGTGGGCCGCAAACTTCATTCCCAGGCTGTGCCCGTACAAGATTGTTAGTCCTTGCCCGACCCTCCCAGACAGGCTTGTCAATGAGAAGTCGTTCAGCGCCTTGCTGGCTCCATTTTTGAGCGCAACAGGAGCTGCGCCGAAGTCAATGAGGTTGCTCGCTTGAAGCAAGAACCCAATGCCTGGCATCCATAGGCTTCGCCGGTCGAGGTAATCCGCCTTCACGATGGCATGCGCCAGGCCCCAGCCGTTGAAGCTGAGGCTTGGCTGTTGGGTTGCCAATTGGGAAAATTGCGGTGAATTCGGCAGCCGCTTCTTGCGTACAACGGCTTCACTCCATTCATAGACCTCGATAGACGTACTCGAAAGTGAGTGGACAAATTCGGCGATGACATTGAACACGGCGGTTCTCTCTGTGCGTTCGTTTTGAGCCATGTTAGGACCAAGCCGTCGCTTAGCGACGAGCCGAACTCCCGCGAAGGACATACAGCGCGAATGCTTCGCCAAGCGCTACTGCTTTCCAGCACAGCGCGCGAGGTCTGCACGTGTTGCTTCAGGGCTTGTCGTCGATGGTGCACCCTGGGAAGGCAACCTCAACAGTTCTGAAAGGCTCACGCACGTACAGATGAGAAAGCGCCACTCCTCCGAACGGTACGGGTGACTAGACCGCCGCCGCCCAAGTGGGGCTGGCCTCCCAAAGCAGTTCACGCACCCATGATTGACTCAAGCGCCTCGAGTCCAGCATCTGCTGAACAAATGACAGCGGCATCCCCGACGCGACGTACTCACTGACGGAAGTTGCAACGCAGTGATGCAAAGCGCACCAGCGCATCGGAGAGCGCGCCCGCGCCATCGAGGTCGACCTTGGACGACCTCTGCCCTGCCAAGTCGCCGCACGTTGGTGCGTGGCTTGTGTTGTGCGCGCCGTCCCGCGAACGCTATCTGGCGAACCGTGAGGGACCCCCGTCTTCAACGCTGGGTCAGCCGGGAACGGTCCTTCACCTGCGGTCGTTCGGTGAGTTTGCGCGTGTGCGGCCAAGTCTCGGAGCGGCACAAACGCTCTCACTAGCGCCGCCAGTGAACCATCGGGACGCATCTCAAGGTGGTCGATGGTGAAGACACCGTCATCGCGGTAGTCCTTGATTCTGCGAGGGCGAGCGGCAGGGTCCTCCGCTGAGGCAATGACTGAGTAGCCAGCCACACCGCAGGACGCGCCTAGGCCGACGCCCGCAGCCAAGCGTTGCTACACTTTGAACGGGTGCTTGCGCCAGGCGGTCAGCGAGGTGGAACTTTCTGGCAATTTTCTGGCAATCGCATCGGGATTCGAGTGCGGAAGGCTGCGTTTGACTGCGTTTCTCTGCGGTCTAAGTGCTTGATTTTGTTGAATGTTGCGTGTTGGAGTTGTAACGCTGCGCACGCGGATGTCGATTGAAAATCCGCGTGTCGGTGGTTCGATTCCGCCCCGAGCCACCAGATCTCCCGTTCATAGAATCTAAAGCGATCCCGGAACGTCAAAAAGCCCTCGAGGTTCAACGCTCGAGGGCTTTTTTAATGCGCGGGCGGCGCTTCGGCTTGAGAGTTCGGGGGCAGACCAAGGACGCTGTCGCTCGACACTCCTCAAATCGAACAGGCGCGTTTCACATTCCTTCCGACAGCAGCGGCGGTTGGGTCAGATCGGCGTCGACATTCATCAGCACGCTCGCCAGCTCGAGCGTGCGCCACAGCGGTGCCGGCATCTGCATGATGGCTTCCGGGGTTCTGGCATGAGCGATCCAGGCTCCGATCTGGGAATGCTGGGCAGACGTCAGCAGCTTGCGACTCAACATCTCGTTCAGTGTTTGCATGCGCAGCCTTTGTTTGTTGACGGGCAATGCACTGCCCGTTTGTGGCGGTCGCTCCCCGCGACGCAGGCGTTCACACCGGCACGCCCACACCCTTCTTGCCGCGGCTCAAGTCCACGCCGAGCTGCTTCAACTTGCGGTACAGGTGAGTGCGCTCCAGCCCGGTTTTTTCGGCCACGCGGGTCATGCTGCCGTTCTCGCGCGCGAGATGGAATTCGAAGTACGCTTTCTCGAACGCATCGCGCGCTTCACGCAGCGGCCGGTCGAGCTCGAAGCTTTGTTCCGGCTGAAGGCCGAGGGCGACCGGTGGCGCAAACGCGCCCGGCGCAGCAGGCGGGGCCGGCTCGACGACGCTATCGTCGTGCTCGCTGGCATGCAGCGGCACCGGGGCCGCCGGCGCCAGCCGCGCTTGCGGTTTGGCCAGGCCCTGCTCGACCGCGCGCAACAATTTCTGCAGCGTGATCGGCTTTTCCAGGAAGGCCATGGCACCGAACTTGATGGCCTCGACCGCGGTGTCGATCGTGCCGTGGCCCGACATCATGATCACCGGCATCGACAGCGCGCCGGAGGCGCCCCACTCCTTGAGGAGCGTCACGCCGTCGACGTCGGGCATCCAGATGTCGAGCAGCACCAGATCGGGCCGGGCGCGCTCGCGGGCGGCGCGAGCCTGAGCGGCGTTCTCAGCCACTTCGACGCTGTGGCCCTCGTCGCCCAGGATGTCCGAGAGCAGTGCCCGGATGCCGAGTTCGTCGTCAACTACAAGAATCGTGGCCATGAAGTCTCAGTGGGAGGCAACCGCCGTCTCGGCGGGTCTGCCGGCCTCGCCCTGACGGGAAAGGATTTTCGAAAATGATAGCGAAACTTGCGCGCCGCCGGCCGTTGCTGCACCGCCGTCGGCCGCAGGCAGGCCGGGAAGATTGAACAATCGCACCCGCGCCGCATGCTCATCGGCGATCTTCTTTACGACCGCCAGGCCCAGCCCGGTGCCTTTGGTCTTGGTCGTCACGTAGGGCTCGAACGCCCGCTTGAGCACGCGTTCGCTGAAGCCGGGCCCATTGTCGGTGACGATCAGGCGCACCGCGCGCCAGCCCTCCTTTTCACCTTGCAAGCCCTGCACGCCTGCAACCGAATGCACACCTTCCGTGCGCAGGTGCACCCGGCCGCCGGGCTGCTCGGCGACCGCGTCGAGCGCGTTCTGGGTCAGGTTGTGGACGACCTGGCGCAACTGGGTCGCGTCGCCCTCGATGAGCGGCAGCGCCTCGGCCAGCTCGACGTGCAGCCGCCCGGCCTCCTGCGCCTGCGCATACAGGCCGAGCACCTCGCCGACCAGGGCATTGAGGTCGAGCGGCGCGAGTTGCGCGGCCGGCAGGCGGGCGTAGTCGCGGAACTCGTTGACCAACTGCTTCATCGCCTGCACCTGAGTGACGATGGTGGCGACCGACTTGACGAGCACGGCTTCGTCCGGCCCGTCGAGCTTGGCGGCCAGCTTGTGCTGCAGCCGCTCGGCGGATAGCTGGATCGGCGTGAGCGGGTTCTTGATCTCGTGTGCCAGACGCCGGGCGACCTCGCCCCAGGCCTCGGCGCGCTGGGCCGAGACCAGCTCGGTGATGTCGTCGAAGACGGTCAACCGCGCCGCGCCGGGCAGTTGCGCGCCGCGCACCAGGAGCGTGACCGCGTCGCGGTCGGGCACGGTGCTCTTGAGTTCGAACGAGTCCTGCCACTGATCGCGCTCGCCGACTTCCGGGCCGACTTCGAGCTGTTCGAAGCGCTGGGCGAGCATCGCATCGAAGCCCTCGAGCCCCGGCACCTCGGCCAGCCCCCTGCCGACGTAGGCCGACAAGGGCAACCGCAAAATTCGGGTGGCACCGGGATTGATGCTGTCGATGCGGCCGGCCGGGTCGAACACGATGACGCCGGCGCTCATGTTGTCGAGGATGGTCTGCAGCTTGGTGCGCGCCGCCTCCAGCTCGCTGACCGTGCGCTCGACCAGCGCGCGCGCATCGGCGAGCTGCTGGGTCATCTGGGCAAACGAGCGCGTCAGGCCGCCGAGTTCGTCGCGCGAGGCGAACACCGCCTTGGGGCTGAGGTCGCCGCGCGCGACCTCGCGCACGCCGCCGGCCAGCAGCAACAGCGGGCGCGCCAGGCGGTTGCCGAAGGTCACGGCAAGCAGCACGGCGCCGAACACCGCCAAGATCAGCGTGAGCGTCAGCGTGCCGATGTACATCTTGCGCAGCCCCTCGCGCGCCAGCGAGCGCTGCTGGTACTCGCGGTAGGCGCTCTGCACGGCCAGCGCGTTGGCCGCGAGCTGGGCCGGCAGCAGCTGCGTGATCATCAGGTAGTTGTCCTCGGCACCGAGCGAAAAGCTGGTCGAGGGGATCAGCGCCACCGCTCGCATCCGCGGCTGCGGCGCCGGGCCCGCGTCGGCACCTTGGCCGATGGCGTCATCGTCCAAACCTTCCAGCTGGGTCGTCACGCGGCTCGTGCGGGCGGCGCGCAGCAGCGTGGCCGAGGGCCGCTCGGGCGCCAGCACGCCGCCGATTCCGGCCGTACCGGCGCTGGCCAGCACCTGGCCCGCAGAGCCCAGCACCGCGGCCTCCTGCGCGCTCAGTTGCTCGCGCACGCGCTCCAGCGCCAGGGGCCGCGCGCGCTCGCCCGACTCGGCCAGCCGTTCGGCGGCGAGCCGAGTCTTGCCGGCCAGGTCGTTCACCAGCGCGTCCAGCGTGCCGCGGCCGAGGTTCAGGCCGGCATCGAGCGCGCCCTCCACCCGCACGTCGAACCAGCTCTCGATGCTGCGCGAGACGAACTGGTAACTCACTGTGTAGACCAGCACACCGGGCAGCAGGCCGACCAGCGCGAAGATCCCGGCCAGCCGCAGCAACAGCCGAGAGCCGAATTGCCCCCGCGCGACCCGCACCAGCAACCGCAGGCCGGCCCCCGCGATGACCAGGACCAGCAGTCCGGCGATGACCACGTTGACCCACAGCAGCCAGTTGTAGTAGCGCTCGTAGAACTCGCGGTTGTTGGTGGCGATCGCGAGAAGGAAGGTCAGCACCAGCGCTGCGGCGATGGTCGCAGCCAGCGAGACGATCCACATCCAGCGCGACGTGCCGCCGTCCGCACGGCGCGACAGCAGCAGCCCGAGGCGCCGGCGCCAGCGTAGGGGGTGCGAACTCACGGCGTGAGCCTACCCTGCGGGCCTAGCGCAGCGCGGCCGATGGCGCCGCAGCCGGTGGGCTGGGCGGCGGCACAGCGAGCGTGCGTTCGATGGCCAGCTCCCAGTCGGCTTCACCCTCGAAGCCGATCTGCAGCGGCCGCGGCAACTGCGAGGTGTCGAGCCGGAAGCTGAACTCGACATAGTGGTCGGCGCCGACCTCCAGCGCATCGGCGTCGGCCAGCTTCCAGCGCGTGGCGCGCTCGATGGCGCCGAGCGCACCGGCCAGGGTGTCGTAGTTGTCGCTCAGGCTGCCGAAATTGACGCGGTAGCGCCGAGTCAGCGGCTGCCAGGTCAGGCGCCAGTTCCGGGTGGCCTCGGCAACACGGGCGTCTCGCCAGTACCAGCGGGGCCGCCACACCTCGGAGTGAGCCACGAAGTACAGCGGCACGCCCTTTCTCAGGGCCTGCTCGACGGCCTGCGGCAGCACGACCTGGACATCGTAGGCCAGCAGCAGCCCCTCTTCATTGCGCGTGAGATCCAGGCCGAGCAGGTCGAAGCCGTCGGCTGCGGCGGGAGGCCCGGCCAAGCCGAGCAGCACTGCGACGAACGCCAGCAGCGACCAGCCCCGCCCGGTGCGCCGGCCCGCGCGGGCTTGGAAACAGCATCGGACCCAGGCGGTGAACACGTCGGCAAGGAATTCTGGTCAGGGGCTTGAATAAGGGCCGGAGGGGGCGGTCAGGCCACGCGTTTGTCGAGCAAGGCGTAGAAAAAAGCATCCGTCTCGGGCGGCGGCGCCGGCTCCGTCCCCTGCGGTGGATTGTCGGGGACGCCCAGCAGGCGACCGGCGCAAGGCCGTAGGCTGGCGTCGGGCGCGCGTTGCAAAAAAGCGTCGATCTGCTGCTCGCCTTCGGCCCGGAACAAGGAGCAGGTGGCGTAAAGCAGCCGCCCGCCGGGTTTGAGCAGCGGCCACAGCGCGAGCAGCAGCCGGGCCTGGGTCTGCGCCAGCGCCGCCACGTCGCCCGGGCGGCGCAGCCAGCGCACGTCGGGGTGGCGGCGCACGATGCCCGAAGCGGTGCAGGGCGCGTCGAGCAAGATGGCATCGAAGGGCCGCCCGTCCCACCAGGTGTCCGGCGCGCCGGCGTCGGCCGCCTGCAGCTCGGCCCTCAGCCCGAGGCGCTGGAGTGTTTCCTGCACCTTGACGAGGCGCTTCGAATCGGCGTCAAGCGCCAGCAGGTCCGGATCGGCCAGTTCGAGCAGGTGCGCCGTCTTGCCGCCGGGCGCGGCACAGGCGTCGAGCACGCGCGCGCCGGCTGGCAGGGC
>NZ_JACDCW010000086.1 GCF_013817345.1 Methylibium sp. | reverse complement strand
CCGATGTTGCAGACGATGGCTTCGTCTTTCATCGCCGCCATGTGCTCGTAGCGGATCACGTTCTTGTTGCCGGTGGCGCTGACGAAGATGTCGGCCTTGTCGGCGGCGTACTCCATCGTCACGACCTTGTAGCCTTCCATGGCCGCCTGCAGCGCATTGATCGGGTCGATCTCGGTCACCCACACCTGCGCCGACAGGGCGCGCAGCGCCTGCGCCGAGCCCTTGCCCACGTCGCCGTACCCGGCCACGCAGGCCACCTTGCCGGCGATCATCACGTCGGTCGCGCGCTTGATCGAATCGACCAGCGATTCACGGCAGCCGTAGAGGTTGTCGAACTTGCTCTTGGTGACCGAGTCGTTCACGTTGATGGCGCGGAACAGCAAGGTGCCCTTCGCGCTCATCTCGTTGAGGCGGTGGACGCCGGTGGTCGTTTCTTCCGTCACGCCGATGATCTGCGCGCTCTTGCGGCTGTACCAGGTGCCGTCCTGCGCGAGCTTGGCCTTGATGGCGGCGTACAGGCAGGTTTCCTCTTCGCTCGTCGGGCTGGCCAGCAGCGAGGCGTCCTTCTCGGCGCGCTTGCCCAGATGCATGAGCAAGGTGGCGTCGCCGCCGTCGTCGAGGATCATGTTCGGGCCTTCGCCTTCAGCGCCCTTGGCGCCGAACTCGAAGATGCGGTGCGTGTAGTCCCAGTAGTCGGTGAGCGACTCGCCCTTGTAGGCGAACACCGGCGTGCCTTCGGCGACCAGTGCGGCGGCGGCATGGTCCTGCGTCGAGAAGATGTTGCACGAGGCCCAGCGCACCTCGGCGCCCAGCGCCTGCAGCGTCTCGACCAGCACGGCGGTCTGGATCGTCATGTGCAGTGAGCCGGTGATGCGCGCGCCCTTCAGCGGCTGGCTCGTAGCGAACTCCTGGCGGATCGCCATCAGACCGGGCATCTCGGTCTCGGCGATCTTGATCTCCTTGCGGCCCCACGCGGCGAGCGAGAGGTCGGCGATGACGTATTGGGTTTCGGTCAGCGGTTTGAGAACGGCACTCATGGCAGATGTGACTCCGGTTCGACGATGAACCGCAGGCCTGAGCACGAAAGGGAGGATCGCTCGGCGACCATGGACCCACCGCGCATCGTAAAAACCTGCGGGTGAGCGCCGTTGCCTGGTGAAAGGTTCCGAGCCTGGCAGTGGCCTGTAGATACAAGGCGACCGTCGCAACGCTCCTCGGAAGCGGAAATTGTAGCCACACCGCCGCGCCTGCATGCCCCGAGCCCGGGGAGCCCCGGATGAACCCGGTAGCATTCCGCGCCTGCGCACGCTCGCCGGCTGCCGTATCGCCGTGCGTCCATGCGCTCGCGCCCCGCGGCCCAGGAGCTTTCTTTCGTGTCACTTTCCTCGCATGCCACCGAGGTGCGGCGCCGCCGCACTTTCGCCATCATTTCCCACCCCGACGCCGGCAAGACCACCTTGACCGAGAAGCTGCTGCTGTTCTCGGGCGCGATCCACATCGCCGGCAGCGTGAAGGCCCGCAAGGCCAGCCGCCACGCCACCTCTGACTGGATGGAGATCGAGAAGCAGCGCGGCATTTCCGTGGCCAGCTCGGTCATGCAGATGCTCTACCGCGACTGCGTCATCAACCTGCTCGACACGCCCGGCCACAAGGACTTCTCCGAGGACACCTACCGCGTGCTCACCGCAGTCGATTCCGCGCTGATGGTGATCGACGCGGCCAACGGCGTGGAGCCGCAGACGCGTCGGCTGATCGAGGTGTGCCGCCAGCGGGGCACGCCCATCATGACCTTCGTCAACAAGATGGATCGCGAGGGCAAGGAGCCGCTGGAGCTGCTCGACGAGATCGAGCAGGAGCTCGGCATGCCCTGCGTGCCGATGACCTGGCCGGTCGGGCAGGGCAAGGCCTTCGGCGGCATCGTCGATCTGCGCCGCCGGCACATGCGGCTCTTCAAGGCCGGCGCGGACAAGCGCGGCGGGGACGACGAAACCGTGCCGCTGAGCGAGCGTGCGACCCTGCTGCAGCGCTTCGGCCACGACTACGAGCATGCCGAGCAGACCGTCGAGTTGCTGCAGGGCGCCGCCCCGAGCTTCGACGAGGCGGCTTTCGTCGCCGCTCGCCAGACGCCCGTGTTTTTCGGCTCCGGCGTCAACAACTTCGGCGTGCAGGAGGTGCTCGACGCGCTGGTCGATCTGGCCCCGCCGCCGGCGGCTCGCCACGTGAGCCTGGCCGACGGCAGCGACCGCGAGATCGCACCGGCCTCGGAAGGGTTTTCCGGCGTGGTCTTCAAGGTGCAGGCCAACATGGATCCGTCGCACCGCGACCGCATCGCCTTCGTGCGCGTGAACTCGGGCCGCTACGGGCAGGGCATGAAGCTCAGGGTGCAGCGCACGGCCAAGGAGTTGCGCCCGACCAGCGTGGTCACCTTCCTTTCGCAGCGCCGCGAGTCGGTCGAGGAAGCCTATGCCGGCGACATCATCGGCTTCACCACTCACGGCGGCGTGCAGCTCGGCGACACCCTGACCGACGGCGACGCGCCCTTGGCTTTCGGCAGCTACACGGGCCTGCCGTTCTTCGCACCCGAGCTGTTCCAGACCGTGGAGCTGGCCAACCCGATGAAAAGCAAGCAGCTCCAGCAAGGACTGCTGCAACTCGGCGAGGAGGGCGCGATCCAGGTTTTCCGGCCCACGACCGGCGGCGCCATGCTGCTCGGCGCCATCGGGCAGCTGCAGTTCGAGGTGGTCCAGCACCGCTTGAAGGCCGAGTACAGCGCCGACGTGCGGCTCGGCGCCAGCCGGTTCACGGGCGCCCGCTGGGTCACCTGCGACGACGACGCGGCCATGCGCAAGTTCACTGACGAGGCCGCCAGCAAGCTGGCGCGTGACGCCGCCGACACCCTGGCCTATCTGATGACCTCGCCCTACGACTTGCGCCTGACGCAGGAGCGCCACCCCGCGGTGGTGTTCCATCCGCTGCGCGAGCACGCCGGGCTGGCCCTGCAGCCGTCGGCGTGAGCTGCTGAACGTTTCGGGCGCATTTGCGTCAACCTGTCTGCGGCAGACAGTTGTACGCTCGCATTTCGCAAGGAGGAAAGCCATGAAGAAACTTCTGATTTCAGGCTTGGTGATGGTGCTGGCTGCCTGCTCCACCACCAGCCCCGACGTGATCCAGCGCGGCGATGCGCAGCGCCTTTCGCAGGTGCAGGACGCGGTGGTCATCAATGTGCGGCCAGTCACGGTCGAAGGTTCGCAATCGGGCATCGGCGGTGCGTCCGGCGCCGTGATCGGCGGTGTGGCGGGCAGCTCGGTGGGCGGCAGCCGCGAGGCGATCGCAGTCGGCGTGCTGGGCGCCGTGGCCGGCGCGATCATCGGCAACACGGCCGAGCGTTTCGGCACCCGCGAACAGGCCTACGAGATCATGGTCCAGTTGCGCAACGGCGAGCGCCGCGCCATCGTGCAGGCGCAGGGCAACGAGACCTTCCAGCCCGGCGATCAGGTCGTGCTGGTCTCCACGGGCGGCACCACCCGCGTCAGCCGCGCCCAGTCCGTCGGACCGCGCAGTTGAAGCCGGCGCTCCTCAGGCCGTTAGTGTGCGGCGCGCCCACGTCTTCCGCTTTCTGGCTCCGTACGGGCTTGGCGGCGGGGCTGTGTGCTCTCTGGCTTGCGCCGTCACCGGCCGAAGCTGGCGGCGGCGTGACCGAACCGCCCGCTGCCGCCAAGCCGGCGAAGCCGAAGGCCGCCAAGCCGGCAAGCCGACGTGCGCCTCAGCGCAAGCAGGCCCCCCTGCCGCCGGCACCTCTCGCCGCCGCGACGCCTGAGCAACTCGAGGCCGCAGAACGAGTGTTCTACGGCCTGCACCAGTGCGAGTTTGCGCAGGCTGTCGACGTGGCGATCTCGCCGGAGCAGCCCGGTTATGTCACCGTGAAATTCGGCAAGGCCGCTTACGTGATGCGGCCGGTGGTCTCCAGCACCGGCGCCATCCGGCTTGAAGACATCACAGGCGAAACGCTGATGGTGCAGATCACCGCCAAATCGATGCTGTTGAACGTCAAGGCCGGTAGCCGCCTCGTCGATGAATGCATCAGTGCGAAGCACCATGAGGCAATGGAAGCGGCAAGCCTCAGCGAGGCGGCCGCAAGTGCAGCGGCTATTTCAGCGGAAGCAGCAGCATCTGTTGCCGTGCCCCCCAGCGCCTCTGCGCCGGCGGCGGCGCAATAGACGCCGGGCGCTTCAGCCGCGGCGCAATTTCGGTAAAAGAATCAGGCTGCCATATCTTGCGCGGTCTTTCCGCTGGCAAGGGCGTCGAGAAACCATTTCGGACGGCGGCCGTGTCCCGACCAGCTATTGCCGGCGTCATCGCGGTATTTCACTTTGGAAGCGCGCTTGCCGCCAGTGGCAGCCGATTTGCGCCCGCTCTTGGCGGCGCCGGGTTTGCGGCCGGGTCTTTTTGCGCCGCCGAGTCCGAGTTGTTCTGCGCTCAGATCGTAAAAGGCAATGGCCTCCTTGATGCGCGCGACGACATCCTTGGTTTCTTTCTGCTTGATTGCATCTGCCTGCCGTTCGAGTGCCGCAATTTGCTTCTTGAGCTGCGCCAGAGATTTGGCC
This sequence comes from Methylibium sp., assembly GCF_013817345.1. Taxonomy (GTDB): domain Bacteria; phylum Pseudomonadota; class Gammaproteobacteria; order Burkholderiales; family Burkholderiaceae_C; genus Methylibium. The sequence goes on along the minus strand of NZ_JACDCW010000086.1, from coordinate 12,320 downwards.
ATCTGGAAGATCCTGTCGATGAGTTTCAACGGAATGGAGCATAAGCCAAGGCGACACGGTCAGTCGGCCAGGCAAAGCGCGGGGCTGGATTCATGCGGCTGGCACAGAAGCACGCCTACTGGTTGAACATTGCTTATCGTTAAAAAAAGCGGTTGCCGACTCGCCTGCAGTTGCGGGGTTGATCCATACGCGTGCACACGAATGCGTGCATTGGCGTTTGCGCAGTTGGCTTGTACTGCGGTGAACTCGACCGGTTACTCACAGGAACGCCGATTGCTTGCGAGTTCGTTCGGTGCTTTTTCGACAGGACAACCCTATGAACACTCCCATACAGACACGTTCGCCGATTGCTGCGGTGCTTTTGTTCTCGGCCTGCCTTGCCCTCAGCGCGTGCGAACGCACCGATTCGACGGCCGGCGAAGTCAGCCCGGCCGCGCAGGAGGCTGCTTCCCAGGCCGACGCCATTGCGGTGCCGCCGGTGCCCGAAGCCTCCGCGCCCGATGCCGCTTCGCAGCCGCAGTCGTCGGCCTCCCCGGTCTCATCGACCGACGAGGCAATGCCCATGACCGACACCGCCAGCGTTGAGAAGCCTGCAACCGACACGCCGCTGGCGGATGCTGCCGAAGGGAAGGCGATTGCCGACACCGCGGCGGGCACCGCCGGTGCCAGCGCGCCGGCCGGCGGAGGCGCTGCCGCTGCCGGCGGCGCCTCCGGCGCCGAGGGCAAGCTCTACCAGGTCGTGGACGGCTACAAGGTCGACGTAGCGACGATGGAAGGTTTTCGGACTTGGCGGGCTGCCGCCTGCGACCGCTGCCACGGCGCCAACCAGGAGGGCATGGTCGGGCCGTCGCTGATCGAAAGCCTGAAGGTTCGCGACAAGGCGTATTTCGTCGACGTGCTCACCAATGGCCGCTTGGTCAAAGGCATGCCCAGCTTCAAGACCAGCACGGTGGTCATGGAAAACCTGGACGAGCTCTACGCTTACCTCAAGGGCCGCTCCGACGGTGCCATCACGCGCGCCAAAGTCGAGCCGATGAGTTGAAGCGCGCGATGCCTTAATCGGCGATCGCACCGCTCGGCCGGTTCAGACGGAGAAGCCGTCCGCGCGGTTCGACGACGGCCACGAGGCCGAACGTCATGGAAGCAAAATGATGGCCCCGCGCTGCACTAGCTGGTCGAACTGGTCACTGCTGATCACCGCAGTCTCTTCGCCGGCACCCTCGCTCCATGTCAACGTGACCGTGCCGGCGTGCGGCTCGACGCTGCACGGCCCTTTCGGAACGGTAGGCTGTGGACCATCGGGTCCGGCATAGGGAAACGGCTCTTGCACAGTGGCTTTGATAATCATTGCGTTGCTCCTGGTGATGCGATGGGCCAGGCGCTTCGCGCGCGTCTGGGCAGTCGCCGCCGATCCGCGGCCGCTCGCAGTGCGTTGGCCATGCCGGTACGCCGCTTGAGCACCTCGTAGCAAAAGCGGTAGCTGTGGCTGCTCGGATGCAGGCCGTCGGTGGAGTAGTACTTGCGGCATTCGCTCGAAAAAACGTCGCGTCCTCTCTCGTGGAAAAAGCTCACGAACTCGACACCGGCCCGGGCTGCACAAGTCGCGAAGATGCGCGAGGCCTTTCGCGTGCGTGCCGACAGCCACCATGAGAACGGCGCGATGAACAGCGGCGACAAACCGATGTTGGCCACGCCCATCCAGATGGTGCGCTTGCCCACGCAGCGCAGTTGCTCGAGCAGATGCGTGGCATCAGTCGTCAACGCGCGCCAGTCGGTCAGGCGCAGCACGTCGTTGCCCCCCGCATGCAAGAGCACGAGATCGAAGTGATGAGGCGGCCAATGCTGCATTCGGCACTGCTCGATCACATCGACCAACCTGGCCCCCGCCACACTGGCGTTGACCACCTCCGCGTTCGGAAATTCGGCGGCAAGCAGTCCGGCGAGCGAATCGTGAGGATCGGCAGCACCGATTCCCACACCGGTGCTGTCGCCCAGAACGAGAACGCGCGCGCGCCGCAGTGCCGGGCGATGTTCGAAGCACTCGCAAGCACCAGTGTGATCGGCTTTGCGCAACGCGCGCAGAAGCTGACCTGCTTGAACGCAAACAAGCCCCATCAAGCCAGCCGCGCCAATACCGATCAGAGCGCCCGGCCTCGCGGCGCCTGCGTTCCATGCCCGTTTCAACCACCCTGACGGACCTGCCTGCGCCATTGCGTTTGTTCCTGTTGCGCGAACTTCTTTCACGCCGTTTTTCGGCATGGCACATGCCCGCGTCTGCGTGCTGGCGCACGTCCACAGGTCGTGCACGAGTCGCTCCGGACTCAGGCGTGCGGGAATGCGCGTTTGCGGTACAAGACGGGTTTCGTCTTCCGGATCAAGGAGTACCTGAAGATGTCTTTCAATGCCGTGGCTGCTTCGGCTGCCGCTCGTTTGCCCACCCGCTGCGGCGCCCCTTGCAAGACGGCGCTGGCGCTCGGTATGCAAAGCATTCCCCTCGGCGTTTTCGTCGGCCCTGTTTTGAGAGAACCGGCGGTGTCCGCGCGCGCGGGCCGTCCTGCCTGCGCCGCGGTCTTGTCGTTCACGCATTGAGCGGCGTCTGATGTCGCGCTCGGTCGTCATCATCGGCGCCGGCCCTGGCGGGCTGGCCGCTGCCATGCTGCTCGCCGCGTCCGGCCAGAACGTCACGGTGATCGAACGCGGCGCACGCGTGGGAGGGCGCTGCAGCCGACTCGAACTGGGGGACTACCGCTTCGACGCGGGGCCGACCTTCTTTCTTTACCCGCGCATCATCGAAGAGCTGTTCGAGAGCTGCGGTTTCGACTTTCGCAAAGAGGTCGAAATGTTGCGCCTCGACCCACTCTACCGGCTTTCCTTCATGCGCGAGGACGGCGCTTTCGATCACTTGCGGCTGTGGTCCGATCCACAGCAGCTCGCCGCGGCAGTGGCCGAGTTCAGCCCGCACGACGCGGCCGGCCTGCAGCAGTTCATGCTCGACAACCGCGCCAAGCTGGCCGCCTTCGAGCCGGTGCTCTCGAGGCCCTTCTCGCGCATGACGGATTTCCTCGATCCGCAGATCCTCAAGGCCCTGCGGCACTTGCGTCCATGGGCGAGCGTCGACCGCGAACTGGCGCGCTATTTCCAGGATCCGCGACTCAGGCTGGCCTTCTCGTTCCAGAGCAAGTACCTGGGCATGTCGCCGTTTCGCTGTCCGAGCCTGTTCACGATCCTTTCGTTTCTCGAACACGAACATGGCGTGTGGCATCCGGTCGGTGGCTGCAACGCGGTGATCGACGTGATGGCGCGGCTGGCGCAGCGCATGGGCGTGCGCATCGAGCTGCAGCAGCCCGTCGAGGAGATTGTTTTCGAGGGCCGCAAGGCGGTTGGGGTGCTCACGGCGGCGGGCGTGCACCGCGCCGATGCGGTGGTCGTCAATGCCGACTTCGCCCAGGCCATGCACACGCTGGTGCCCGATGCGCTGCGAACGCGCTGGACCGACGCGAAGCTGGCCTCCAAACGTTATTCGTGCTCGACCTTCATGCTCTACCTCGGCATAGAAGGCTCTGTGGATCTGGATCACCACACGGTACTGCTTGCTGAAAAATATGCCGACAACCTGCGTGAGATCGAGTGCGGCAGCGCACCACCGGCCACGCCCTCGGTCTATGTGCAGAACGCCTCGCGCAGCGATCCGACGCTGGCGCCGCCCGGCCACAGCACGCTGTACGTCCTGGTGCCGGTGGGCAATCTCGAACGCGGCATCGACTGGGCGCGCGAACGCGCACGCTACCGTGCGCTGGTCTTCAAGCGACTCGAGGCGATGGGCATTCAAGACTTGGAACGGCGCATCCGCGTCGAACACATCATCACGCCGCAGGAATGGGCGAGCGATCACGCGGTGTTCCGCGGCGCCACCTTCAACCTCGCGCACTCGCTCGACCAGATGCTGTGCTGGCGGCCGAACAACCGCTTCGAGGATCTGGAGCGCGTGTACCTCGTCGGCGGCGGCACGCATCCGGGCAGCGGCCTGCCGGTGATTTTCGAGGGCGCGCGCATCACCGCACGGCTGATGGCCGAGGACCTCGGCTTCAAAGCGCTCGCGCCGCGCCAGGCGACCGCGTTGACGCCTCGCACCGGCGCGGCCTTGATAGGGGCATGTGAATGAGCGGGCGCCAGACCGCCCCAACACGGTTCGCCGCGCCTCGCGGGAACGGCGCGGCACGCGCAAGGAGGGATCCGTGAACAAAACCGTTCTGCCCGTGGCAGTGATCGGCGGCGGACTCGGCGGCCTGGCGGCGGCCGTGACGCTTGCCGGCCGCGGCCATCGCGTGGTGCTGTTCGAGGCCAACGACTGGCTGGGCGGCAAGGCGGCGAGCTTCGAGGAAGAGGGCTTCCGCTTCGACATGGGCCCGACCATCCTTACCCTGCCCGAGGTGCTTCGGCGCGTGTTCGCCGAGGCCGGCCGCGATATGGACCGCGAACTCGAGCTGCTGAAGCTGGAGCCGCAGTGGCGCTGCTTCTTCGACGACGGCGCGGTGCTCGACCTGGTGGGCGACGTCGATGCAATGGCCCGGCGCATCGATGCCTTCGCTCCGGGTCGCGAGGTCGGCGAGGGCTACCGCCGCTACATCGAGCAATCGGAGCAACTGCACCGCATCTCGGAGAACTTCTTCTTCTGGAAAAGCGTCGAGGGCGTCAGTGACACCTTCAACCTGCGCAACAGCTTCAGCCTGAGCACGCTGGCCGACGTGCTGGCCCTGCGCATGGGCCGCACTCTCGGCGGCGTGGTGCGCGAACACGTGAACGACGCGCGCATCGCGCAGCTCGTCGATCACTTCGTGCAGTACGTCGGCTCCAACCCGTTTGCGGCGCCGGCGGTGCTCGGCGCCATCGCGCACATGCAGACGCAGGAAGGCATCTGGTACCCGCGCGGCGGCACGCGCTCGGTGCCGCAGGCGCTGGAGCGCGTGGCGCGCGAGTTGGCCGTGGAAATGCGCACGGGCACGGCCATCGCCCATATCCAAACGGCCGGCGGCCGGGTCTCGGCCGTCGTCACCGAGGCAGGCGAACGGGTGCCGGTGCATGCCGTGGTCTCCAACATGGACGCCGTGCGTACCTACCGCGAGTTGCTCGATCCGGCCCAGGCCGAGCGGGGCGCGGCGCTGCGAGATCGCGAGCCGGCCTGCTCGGGCGTGGTGTTCTATCTGGGCCTGGACCGCGCCTACGAGCACCTCGCCCACCACGACTTCGTGTTCTCGCGCAATGCCGAGGAAGAGTTCGACTACATCTACCGCCGCGGCGAGCCGGCGCCCGACCCCACCTGCTACCTCGCCGCCCCGGCGCGCACCGAGCCCGGCGTGGCACCGGCCGGCGGCGAAGCCCTTTACATCCTGGTCCACACGCCCTACCTGCGCCCGCACCATGACTGGCGCGTGATGCTGCCGGCCTACCGGCGCGTGGTGTTCGACAAGCTGGCGCGCTGCGCCGGCCTCACCGACCTGGAAGACCGCATCAAGGTCGAACGCCATCTGACGCCGCAAGACATCCACGACCGCTACCGCGTGCTCAATGGCGCGATCTACGGGCTGGCCAGCCACGGCCGCTTCACCGGCGCTTTCAAGCCCGGCAACCGTCGCTCCGATGTTCCGGGCCTGTATCTGGCCGGCGGCGCGGCGCACCCCGGCCCCGGCATGCCGATGGTGCTGATGTCGGGCTGGATCGCCGCCGACGCTTTCGACACGGACGAGCGCGCCGCCGCCGCCGCCCCGGCCGGCTCTTCGCGCCTCGCCGGGGCGCAGCGATGAGCCCATGACATCCCCGCGCGCCTTTGGAGAGCCGCTGCCCGGGCGGTCGGCTCGCTCGGTGCGTTTTTTCGGCGCCGTGATGGCCCGCCACGTGCGCGCGAACTTCCATGCGCTGCGCATTGCCCGCGCGGGTTGGCCCGAGTTGCCGCAAGGCACTGCCGTGGTCGCCTACTGCAACCACCCGTCATGGTGGGACGCGGCCGTGCTGCCGGTGCTGGCCACGCGGTTGTTCCCCGGCCGCTGCAGCTTCGGCCCGATCGATGCGCAAGCGCTGCGCAAGTACCGCTTCATGGAGCGCATCGGCTTCTTCCCGGTCGAGCAGGCCACGTGGGCCGGCAGCGCCCGTTTCCTGCGCACCGGCCAGGCGCTGCTGGCGCGGCCCGACACGCTGCTGTGGATCACGCCCGAAGGCGGCTTCACCGATCCACGCCGACGACCGATCGTGCTGCGGCCCGGCTTGGCGGCGCTGCTCGCTCGCTCGCCGGCCGCGGTGGCGCTGCCCGTGGCACTCGAGTACCCGTTCTGGACCGAGCGCACGCCGGAGGCGCTGGTGCGTTTCGGCGCGCCGGTGCCGGCGGCCGAACTGGCAGGCCGCAGGCCGCCGGAGATCCAGGCCGCACTGGAGGGGGCCCTGCGCGAAACCATGGACGCGCTCGCCATCGATGCCATCGCCAGGGACGAAGCGCGCTTCACGACGCTGCTCGAGGGCCGCGCCGGCATCGGCGGCGTGTACGACGGCTGGCGGCGGCTGAAGGCCTGGTCGCAGGGAGAGCGCTTCGACGCCGCTCACGGCACCGGTCCGCGAGAGAAGTCGGAATGACAGCGCTGGCCTGGGCGGCGGCCTTGCTCGCTTTGCTGCCGCTGCTACTCGGCCTGCGCAACCTGATGCTGTTTCGGGTGCCGCGCGAGCCGGCGCCGGTGGGCTGTCGCGTGTCCATCCTGATCCCGGCGCGCGACGAGGCGGCCAACATCGGCGAAGCGGTCGCGGCGGCGCTGGCGAGCGTCGAGGTCGAGGTCGAAGTGGTGGTGCTGGACGACCAGTCGAGCGACGAGACCGCGAGCATCGTGCGCCGACTGGCGCACGGCGATTCGCGCGTGCGGCTGGTCGTCCCGCCGCCCTTGCCGCCCGGCTGGGCGGGCAAGCAGCGGGCTTGCTCCCTGCTGGCGGGCCAAGCGCGGCACGAGGTGCTGATGTTCATCGATGCCGACGTGCGGCTCTCGCCCGAAGCGGCGTCACGCGCGGCCGGTTTCCTGCTGCGCGAGGCGAACCTGGGCTTGGTCAGCGGCTTTCCGCGCGAGACGACCGGATCCATCGCCGAGCACTTGGTGATTCCCTGGATCCATGTGCTGCTGCTCGGCTACCTGCCGATGGATTTCATGCGGCATTCCCGCCGGCCTGCGTTCGGCGCTGGCTGCGGTCAGTGGATGGTGGCGCGGCGCGATGCTTACCTCGAAGTCGGCGGCCACGGTGCGGCGCCGGCCTCGCGCCACGACGGCGTCAGCTTGCCTCGCAGTTTTCGCGCCGCCGGCTGGCGGACCGACCTGTTCGACGCTACGCCTCTGGCCCGATGCCGCATGTACCGCGGCTTTCGCGAGGTCTGGGACGGTTTCGGAAAGAGCGCCGGCGAAGGTTTGGCCACGCCGATGGGGCTGCCCGTGTGGACGCTGCTCATCGCCGGCGGCCACCTGTTGCCCTGGCTGCTGCTGCCGCTCGGCTGGATGACCGGGCAGGCGCAAGTGATGCAGTTCGCCGCGCTGGGCATTGCCGCCAATCTGGTTCTTCGTGTTCTGCTGGCTTGGCGCTTCGGCCAGCATCCGCTCGGAGTTGCCTTGCACGCGGTGGGCGGGGCGCTCGTGCTGGCCTTGAATTGGGCCGCGCTGCGTCGGCATGTCGGCGGGCGGCCCAGCCTGTGGCGCGGCCGGGCGTATGTCGGCGGGCGACGGGTCGATCTGGCCGAGCCTGGCGCTCCCGTTTCCACAGCGCGGCGACGCGGTTCAAGCTAGGGAGGGAACGGAGCTTGCTCGACAGGGTCATCCGTCATCGTTCGAGCGCACCATGAGCAGTCCTACCCCTTCCCCCAACCGCAGCGGCAACGAGCCCCCCCTGAACACATTGCGCGAGCCCGATGGAAGCGGCCTTGCCTTGTGGTCGGCACTGTTCGTGGCCAGCAGTGCCTTGCTGGTGTTCTTTACCACGGGGCCGGCTTACGCTCGGCCGAATATGCAGACGATCTCCGCTTCTGCACCGCGCTATGGCGATGTGGCGCGTCTGCCCTCTGGAAGCCGTGTTCCGGTGGCTGTACAGGAAGACGTCGACCGTGACGCTTGGCAGTGAAGGCTTCGCGTGGAGCGTTGTTTCGCGGCCAAATATGTTCACCGAAGACATATATGAGTACTAGGGTTTACCATAATCAGGGTAATTACTAGGTGGCCCGCTGCTCCCGCAGCGACCGCCCACCCAGTTTTGTCTTGAACGGAGAACCCGATGAACCTCACGAGAACTTTCTTAGCGAGTTCGATCGCTTTTGCAGGCGTTACTTTACTGAGCGTTGCCCAGGCGCAAGACGTCGGCCAGCATCCTGCAGTTTTTGCGCCGCGCGCTCTGCCGGCCGTCGATCCGTCGACCTTCATCGTGGGGCACCCCGCCGGTCTTGCATTGCGTAGCGGACACGCGAACCACGAGCACCCGGCTGTCACACGCAAAGCATTGCTGCCAATGCTGGATACCGGACGCTATCTTGTGCAGCCCCCGGCAACGACAAGCTGGAGCGCGGGGAGTGAAGGACAAGCCGCGACGCTGGCCCAAGTGCCGGTGATCGTTCGATGACAGGGCTTCGCTGACCGGCAGCGAAAACCCGCTCAGGGCAGTCGGACGAATCCCCACCAGCCTGTCTTGCGCAGGTTGGCGCATTGCACGTGACCGCTGAACCGGCTCAGCTTGCACTGCCTTTGCATGCACACGTAATCGGTGTAGCGCTCCTGCCGGGCGCAAATCCGGCGCGGCGATTCGCCTCGGCGTGCTGCGACCTTGCGCGGGCTTGCGCCGCCCACCTCTGCAATGCTGGACGGTCCGCCGCCGACGCCGCCTGGCGCCTCGCGGACGCCGCGCGCGCTTTGCTGCGCCACCGCGCTGGTCGTTACGGACTCGACTGCCTGCACCGGCTGATGTGACGCCTGGGCGTTCATGGCGGGTGTGAGCCATTCCGTGATCAGGCCGGTGTCCGGATCGGCCACGGACTCTTCGCTCTCCCGTGACATGGGTGTTCCGGCAACCTGCAGATCTTGCGGCGGCTCGTACGCCGGCGGCTGCCGCGTGTAGATCGCTGCTGGTTCCTCCGGTTCCTGTTCGGTGACGAGTTCCGGCGCTGCAAATGCGTCCGGGGTGGCTTGCCGCTCAGCGACGGCCGCGGCCGAACTGGCCATCACGGCCATGTCGCGGCCGACGCGGCGCTCATCGAACGAATGCCAGCCGACGCTGCCCGCGGCACCCAGCAAGACCGCTGCCATGCTCCAGGGCAAAGCCCGCCTCAGCCGCGCCTGACGAGGCGCCCGCAGTGTCGGGCACTGCGATTCCGCCGGCGCTTTTGCAGACGCGTCACCCGGTGGCCGGGCGGTGTCCGAAGCGGCTCCGGCGCCGATCTGCGTTGCTGCCGGCCCGGCGCCGGAGGCGGCCACCGAGCCAGTCCATCGTGCCGCCAGCGAAGCTGCAGCCGCCGGCCAGCGCCTGGACAGCACCGCCGCAGCGCCGTGGGCGTGCGCCAACAAGCGGGCGGTCGTCGTGATGGCGCCCTGGGCTACGGCGGCCGGGCGCAACTGTCGGGCTTCCCCGGTAGCCGCGGCGGCCCCGACCGAATCGGCTCCGCCTAGGGCCAGCGCCTGCCTGAACTGCGCCACGCTCTGGGGCCGTTCCGAGGGGCGCAACGCCAAAGCCCAATCGATCGCCGCCAGGAAGCCCGGGCTGTAATTCAGGCCCGGAAAGCTTGCAGACAGGGTGCGCACTTCCAGGGCCAGCGAGGGTAGCCGGTCGCCCACCGCACGCACGGTCGACGGAATGGGCGGCCGGGCGGTGATGCAGTTGCGCATGACGGCGCCCAGCGCATAGAGGTCGGTCCACGGGCCTTGACGCAGATCGGTCGCCTCGGCGTACTGCTCGATCGGCGCGAAGCCCGGTTTGAGAATGGCCGTGAGTTGCTGGGAACCTTCACCGACGATGTGGCGGGCCGCCCCGAAGTCCAGGAGCACCGGCGTGGCGTCCGGCAGCAGCAGGATGTTGTCGGGCGAGATGTCACGGTGCAGGCAGGACTCGGCATGCAACGCCTCGACCGCCCCGAGCAGTGAACCGAGCAAGGCCCGCAGCCAGGCCTCGTCGGGCGGGCGCGGCATCGCCCGGCGTGCGGTCAGCAGGGTCGTGCCTTCGAGGTAGCGCATCGCCATGTAGGCAGTGCCATTGGCCTTCCAGAAGTGATGCACGCGCACCAGCGACGGATGGTCGAAACGCGCCAGCATGCGCGCTTCCTCGAGGAAGGAATCAAGGCCTTGCTCGAAGGTCTGCGCGTTCGACGACGTGCGCAGTTCGACCTGCGCGCCTTCGCCGCGCATGGCCAACGCCGACGGCAGGTACTCCTTGATCGCGACCAGCCGGTCGAGGGCCGGGTCGCGGGCCAGGTAGACGATGCTGAAGCCGCCCACGCCGAGCACGCGCACGATTTCGAACTCGCCGACCCGGCTACCGGGGATCAGGGCGACGCGCGCGTGGCGCTGATAGTGCTGCGTCGGCTCGAAGCCGGGAAGGGCGGTGGGCGTGGGCATAACAGGGGGCCGCAGGGGACGCGGAGAGCTCGCACGTCGCGGACGGCGAAATCCGGCGTTCGGCGCGTCCGGGAGGGCGATTTTCAGCTTGTAGCGTGGCGGGTTCCGCCGATGTGTTCGCGAGCACACACAGGGCGGGCGCGACGGTGTCCGCAGGGCAGAGACGATGCTTGCAAACAACGGCCGGGGCGGATGCCACCCGGCCGGGGCTGCGGCGAACTTCAGCGCAGCGGCTCGCCGCGGGGGCCGGCCGGCAGCAACAAGGCGAGCGCGAAGCAAGCGACCATCAGCGTCGCCGTCATCAACGAGGGTCCGGGTACGGCGGGCGCAGAACGTCGGCGGGAATACGGGGCTGCCGCGCCGCTGACTGCCGGCAAGGCGCGCAATGCGGGCGCCGTGCGAACGGCTTGCGCGACGGCGCCCGATGAGCGTGCCGCAGTGCTCACATGCGCCAAAACGGCCGTGGCGCTGGCCGCCGCGGAACGCACCGCTTTCTGAGCCAGAAAAAAGGCGCGGGTCTCGGCCACCGGGTCCCTGCCGGCCTGCAAGTCATCGCCCGGCGGGCGAGCGTTGCTCAAGCGATTGCTGGCCATGCCTTCGATCAGGCAGCGGCCTGAGCGGCGGTCCCACAGCCAGTAGAAGCCTTCCACCAGCGTGAGGATCTGAACCGGCGTGGCTCGCACCAGCGTGTGGCGGTAGCCGTCCGTGTCGTACAACGTTTTGGTGATGTCGAGAAGAGTGCGCGACATGGTGCCGTTCTCGTTGAGGCGCGCGGGCGAGTTCGAGTCGCGCGTCCGGAGTCGAAGAAACAGGCCGGCGGTGCCGGCCGCTGAGCCCTATGCGGCTTGCGCCGCTGGGCATGGCAGTTAGGATGACGCGGTACGCCACCCCGCCAACTTCAAAAAAACGACCGCAAGCGGTCGCAATTCGGCCGACCTCGAGACGCGTCGGCCGCACGCCCAGGATGAAACTGCCCCCACGCTTACTTCGTTCGCCGATCCTGGAGGGGGCGGTCGGTGCCCAAGGGCGACGTCAGTCGGCCATCTCTGGCGCCGGGGCGGTCCGGCGGGCGCCGACATGACATCGGCCCGGCCCATCCCCGACGACGTGCGCCGCTTCGTAATGACCAGCGTGCCCACGGTGCCGTACCTAGAAGCCATGCTGCTGTTTAACGCTGCGCCCGAGCTCCGGCGCAACCGCGCCGATGTGGCTTCGCTGCTATATCTGAACGAACAGACAGCCGGCGAACTGCTCGAGGCCTTGTGCTCGGCAGGTGCCATCGTGCCCGTCGAGAGCGCGCCCGGGCGTTTTCGCTATGCGCCCAGCGAGGCGGCACACGCGGCGATCAGCAAACTGGCGGAGGTTTATGCCGGCAACCTGGTCGGCGTCACCAACCTGATCCACGACCGCACGCAGCGCAGTGCGCAGCGCTTCGCCGACGCGTTCAAGCTCCGAGAGGACCGATGAATGGACAAGATCATCTACACCTTGTGTGCCCTGACGGCCGCGACCACGGCAGGCCTGCTGCTGCGCGCCTACATGCGCACGCGCTTTCGGCTGTTGCTATGGAGCGGCCTTTGTTTCGTGGCCTTGACGGTGAGCAACGTGCTCCTGGTGCTGGACCGCGTGGTTTTCGAGAGCAGCGATCTGGCGACCTGGCGCCTGGCCGCCGGTCTGGCCGGGGTGCTCCTGCTCGTCGGCGGACTGATC
>NZ_JACDCW010000085.1 GCF_013817345.1 Methylibium sp. | reverse complement strand
TCGAGCCCGTCGAGCAGATCTTCGGCGAGCAGCTCTACATGCACCAGTTCAAGATCAACGGCAAGCAGGCCTTCGACGGCGACGTGTGGCAGTGGCACCAGGACTACGGCACCTGGCTCAACGACGATCTGATGCCCACGCCGCGCGCCATGAACGTGGCGATCTTTCTGGACGAGGTGAACGATTTCAACGGCCCGCTGATGTTCGTTCCCGGCAGCCACCGGGTCGGCGCGCTGCCGGCGGGGCATGACCTCAGCACCACCAGCTATCCGCTGTGGACCATCGACAACGAGGCCATCGGCACGCTGGTTGAAAAGGCGGGCGGACGGCAAGGCGGCATCGTCTCGCCCAAGGGACCGGCGGGCTCGATGATCCTGTTCGACTCCTGCCTGGTGCATGCCAGCAGTTCCAACCTCAGCCCCTGGCACCGCGTGAGCGTGTACCTCAGCCTGTGTGCGGTTTCCAACCACATTCGCCGCCACAAGCGCGTGGAGTACATCGCGCACCGCGACTTCACGCCCATCGAATGCCTGCCCGACGACTGCCTGCAGCGGCCGTACCCGGTCGAGCTGCCCTGGGAGAAGGGCACGCCGGCTTCGGCGCTCGTCACTTCGCTCGATCCGCTGCCGCACGGCGAGGGAGTCGCTGCATGAACCTGCATTCGATGCTGCAGGCCCGCGCCACTGAGGGCAAGCCGCTGCGCGTGGCGCTCATCGGCGCCGGCAAGTTCGGCTCCATGTACCTGAGCCAGGCGCGGCGCACGCCGGGCATTCATCTCGTGGCGGTGGCCGACCTCAGCCCCGAGCGGGCTCGCGCTGCCTTGCTGGGCGTGGGCTGGGCGGCCGAGCAGTTGAGCGCCAAGTCCCTCGACGAGGCGCGGCGCAACGGCACCACCCTGCTGACCGACGACACGCCGGCCGTGATCGCCAGCGATGCGGTCGAGATCGTCATCGACGCCACCGGCTCGCCGGCCGCCGGCATCAACCATGTGCTGGCCTGCTGCAAGCACGGCAAGCACATCGTGATGGTCAACGTGGAGGCCGACGCGCTGGCCGGGCCGCTGCTCGCACAGCGCGCGCGCAAGGCGGGCATCGTCTATTCGCTGGCTTACGGCGACCAGCCGGCGCTCATCTGCGAGATGGTGGACTGGGCGCGCACCGCCGGCTTCGAGGTGGTGGCTGCCGGCAAGGGCACGAAGTACCTGCCTGCCTACCACGCCAGCACACCCGACACGGTGTGGCAGCACTACGGCCTGACTGCCGAAGACGCGAAAGCGGGTGGCATGAACGCGCAGATGTTCAACAGCTTCCTCGACGGCACCAAGAGCGCCATCGAGATGGCCGCGGTGGCCAATGCCTGCGGCCTGACGCCGGCCGACGACGGCCTGGCCTTCCCGGCCTGCGGCGTGGACGACCTCGCGCGCCTGCTCAAGCCGCGCGCCGACGGCGGCCTGCTGCAGCGCCGCGGCCAGGTGGAAGTGATCTCGTCGCTGGAGCGCGACGGCCGGCCTGTGTTTCGAGACCTGCGCTGGGGCGTCTACGTCACTTTCGCGGCCGACAGCGACTACGTGCGGCGCTGCTTCAAGGAATACGGCCTCGTCACCGACGCAAGCGGCAACTATTCGTCGATGTACAAGCCCTTCCACCTGATCGGCCTGGAGCTCGGCATCAGCGTCGCCAGTGCCGGCCTGCGGCGCGAGGCCACGGGTGCGGCGACCGGCTGGCGCGGCGATGTGGTCGCCACGGCCAAGCGCGAACTGCGCGAAGGCGAACTGCTCGACGGCGAGGGCGGCTTCACCGTGTACGGCAAGCTGATGCCGGCGGCGGCTTCGGTGGCGGGCGGGTATCTGCCGCTGGGCCTGGCGCACAAGATGAAGCTGAACCGCGACATCGCCAGCGGCGAGCCGGTGCGCTGGAGCGACGTAGCGTTCGATGCGAACAGCGAAGCAGTGCGTTTTCGCCGCGAGATGGAGGCCGGCTTTCGTTGAGCTGCGGGCCCGCAGGCGCGCCCTTTGCGATCGCCGAACCGGTTTATCCCGGCACGGCGATGCGGTCGGCACATTGGCCGTTCCGCACGGGCCTCACGCGTGGCTCGAACGGCAGGGTCTCGCTTCGACGAACCGCTATGCCGGACCCGAGTGATCGGCTTCGAGCAGCGTCTGCAGGCGCTGCTCGTCGATTCCGTAGAACGCCTTGATCTCGCGGATCTGCTCACGCACCGGCTCGGCAGGCCGCGCCTGAGCCCGCTTCACCGCCAGGATCATCTTGTTCTTGCTCGTGTGCTCGAGAGAAGTGAACTCGAACACCTGGGTGTCGTAGCCTTCGGCTTCGAGCAGCAGCGCGCGCAGGCCGTCGGTCAGCATCTCGGCTTCCTGGCCGAGGTGGATGCCGTGCCGAAGCAGCGGCAGCAGGAGCAGCGGGCTGCGCATCTGCGGGCGCAACTGCTTGTGGCAGCACGGTGAGCACATGATGATGGCTGCACCCGCACGCACGCCCATGTGCAGGGCGTGGTCCGTGGCGGTGTCGCAGGCGTGCAGGGCGATCATGATGTCCACCGGCCGCGGCGCATAACTGCTCACGTCGCCGAGTTCGAAGCGCAGGCCGTGATCCGGCTGTCGCAGGCCGAGGCCCCGTGCGGTCTGGTTGCCCAGAAGCACCATGTCTTCCTTCAGATCGACGCCGGTCACTTGCACCGGGCGGCCGAGCGCTCGGCGCAGATGGTCGTGCACCGCGAACGTCAGGTAGCCCTTGCCGGCGCCGAAGTCGAGCACCTGCAGCGGCGTGACGGCATCGGGCGCCGTCAACGCAGGTGCGGAAGCCAGGGCGGAGCTCAGCACCTCGATGAACTTGTTGATCTGCTTCCACTTGCGCGCCATCGCCGGGATCAGCCGGTGCTGCGCGTCGGTGACGCCCAGGGCCGTCAGCCAGGGTTCGCCGATATCGACCGGGCGATGCTTGGCGCGGTCGTGGGCGCCGAGTTCAGCCGTACTTCGGTCTTGGGTTGCCTCGCTGGTCGCTACCGCGTCCACGGCTTCGGCTTCGGCTGAGTTCGGCGCGCCGACGGACGCTCCCTTGCGACTGCGGCGCAAAGTGGCCTTGCCCTTGCGGCTGATGGCCAGCTGCAGTTCGCCACCGTCGTCGCTCAGCAGGTGAACATTGTCGAAGCGGTCTTGAATAAGCGCCGCCACCGTGGTCAGCGCTTCCTCCACCGGCAGGTTCTTCGTCACGTCGCGCGTTCGGTGGTTGTAGGTCAGCGACAGGCAGGCGCGGCCCTTGAGTGTGAGCGGGCGCACCAGCACTCGCTGCAGGTCGGGCTTGGGCCCGCGGGGGCCGGCCAGCACCAGCTTGATGAGCGTTTGCCGCTCGAGGCAGCGCCGCGCTTCGTCGAAGAACTGCGCGTGAGCGGTCGGTGCGGAGCTATTGGGTGAGTCGGTGGGCATCGAACGGCGCAAAGGTGGCGGCGAGGCCGGGCGGTGAGCGTAATCCACGCGATGGAAACGATCGGTGCGAGGGACAAGAGCGCGCCGGCAACACGGCGAACATTGCGTGCCTGGCGCGCGGCATCCCACGCCGCAGTCAGCGCCGATAATCCGCCCACCATGAAGCTGCGCTTCACCAAGATGCAAGGCACGGGCAACGATTTCATCGTGCTCGACGCGACGCGCGGACCGCTCGAACTCGGCCCGGCACAGCTGCGCTTTCTCGCCGACCGCCGCTTCGGCATCGGCGCGGACCAGATCCTCATCGTCGGGCCCGCCGACGAGCCGGGCATCGATTTCAGCTACCGCATCGTCAATGCCGACGGCGGCGAAGTCGAGCAGTGCGGCAACGGCGCGCGCTGTTTCGTACGCTATGTGCGCGAGGCGGGCCTCACGACCAAAGATGCCATCCGCGTGCGCACCGCATGCGGCGTGATCGAGCCGCGCTGGCGCGGCGACGGCCGGGTCACCGTCGACATGGGCGCGCCGCTGTTCGAGCCTGCGCGACTGCCTTTCGATGTGGAGGGCCTGATTCCGCGCGAGGTCGACGGCTGGGCGCTGTGGCCGCTGAAGACGGGCGGCCGTCATGTTGAGATCGCCGCCGTATCGATGGGCAATCCGCACGCGGTGCAGCGGGTGGATTCCGTCGATGACGCGCCCGTGGCGGAACTCGGCCCGCTGATCGAGTCGCATGCGCGCTTTCCGAAGCGCGTCAATGCCGGCTTCCTGCAGGTGCTGGGCTCCACGCAGATCAAGCTGCGCGTTTACGAGCGCGGCGCCGGCGAGACGCTGGCCTGTGGCACGGGAGCGTGCGCCGCGGTCGTGGCCGGCGTCCGCCTGGGCTGGCTGCGGGCCGGCGTGCCGGTCGAGGTGCAGACCCGCGGCGGCCGGCTCGAAATCGAGTGGGCCGGCGCGACTCCGAACCCGGACGCGAGCAGCGCCGTCGGCGCGGCGCGCTGGGCCCCGGTGCTGATGACCGGCCCGGCCGAGCGCGTCTTCGACGGCGAAATCGACATCCCGAACTCCCTCCCCAACGACCGGACCCACACCGCATGAGCACCCAGGGCATCACCGAAGACGACATCGCCAATTTCCTGCTGCAAACGCCCGGCTTCTTCGAGCGCCACGCCGAGGTGCTGGCTAGCGTGCAG
Source organism: Methylibium sp. (assembly GCF_013817345.1). GTDB lineage: Bacteria > Pseudomonadota > Gammaproteobacteria > Burkholderiales > Burkholderiaceae_C > Methylibium. The sequence continues at coordinate 12,323 of NZ_JACDCW010000085.1, read as the reverse complement.
CTGACCAGCCCGCACGGCAACCGCGCGGTCTCGCTGCAGGAGCGGCAGATGGAAATGCTGCGCGAGAAGATCCGCGGGCTGGAACTGCGCATCGTGGAGATGATCCGCAACGGCCAGGAGAACATGAGCATCGCCGACAAGCTGCATCGCTGGGTGCGCGCGATCATGCTCACCACCAACGCGGGCGATCTGCCCGGCGTGCTGGTGGCCGAGCTGCAGCACCAGTTCATGATCCCGCAGGGCGGCGTGCGCATCTGGGACGCTGCCAGCGCTTTCGCCACGCTGCCCTTCGCCAAGCCGGTGAGCGATGACCTGAAGAGCTTCGCAACCAGCCTGACGCAGCCTTATTGCGGCATCAACTCGGGCTTCGAGGCTTCGCGCTGGTTCGACGACGCGGCGACCATCACCTCCTTGGCGCTCATTCCCCTGCGGACCGAGCCGGGCCAGCCCGCCTTCGGCATGCTGGTGCTCGGCTCGCCCGACCCCACGCGCTACAGCGCCGACATGGGCACCGAATTCCTGGCGCGCATCGGCGAGATCGCCAGTGCAGCCCTGCACCGGCTGCTGCCGGTGGAGTGAGCGCGCCGGGATTCGGACTGGTGTTCAGGAGTGGCAGCGCGATGAGCGGGTGTCGCGTCGAAGAGGCAGCCTCTCCGTGAACCGCACCGACGGCGACGATGTGGAAGGCCACCTCGAGCACCTGCGCGTGGAGCGCCGGCTCGCCGCAGCCACGCTCACGAGCTACGGCGACGCGCTTGCCGCGCTGCGCGACATGGCGGCGCAAGGCGGGGTGCCGCTGCGCGCGGTACAGCCGCACCATGCGAGGCGCTGGGCGGCTCAGCTGCATGCGAGCGGGTTGGCGCCGCGCAGCATCGCGGTCGTGCTGTCCGCATGGCGAGGCCTTTACCGCTGGCTGGGCCGCGAGGGCGCCGTGCAGCACAACCCCATCGAGGGCCTGCGCGCGCCCCGCGCGCCCAAGCCGTTGCCCAAGGCCCTGTCGGTCGACCATGCCGTCGCGCTGGCCGAGCACCGCGACGGCTCGGCAGCCGATCCGCGGCTCGAAGCACGTGACCGCTGCATGGTCGAACTGCTCTACGGCTGCGGCCTGCGCGTTGCCGAGCTGACCGGCCTGGACATCACGGCCGCCGGCGACGCGCGCGGTTGGATCGACCGCGACGGCGCCGAGGCGCATGTGCTCGGCAAGGGCAGCAAGCGGCGCAGCGTGCCGGTCGGCGCGCCGGCCTTGGCCGCGCTGGCCGACTGGCTGGCGCATCGCAGTGCCCTCGCCAAGGCGCACGAGCCCGCGCTCTTCGTCAGCCGCCACGGCTTGCGCCTGACCGCATCGCAGGTGCGCACGCGGCTGAAGCAACGCGCGCTGCAGGCCGGCCTGCCTTCGCATGTGCACCCGCACATGCTGCGCCACAGCTATGCCTCGCACCTGCTGCAGTCGAGCGGCGACCTGCGCGCGGTGCAGGAACTGCTGGGCCATGCCAGCATCACTACGACGCAGGTCTATACCAAGCTGGACTTCCAGCATCTGGCCAAGGCCTACGACGCGGCGCATCCGCGGGCCAAGAAGCGTTCGGACCGTCCTTGACCTGGGGGGCGACCCATGTGCCACAATCGTGACACATCTCCACGGCGGAGTTCCGCATGAGTACCACCACGCTGCGCCTTCCCGAACCCTTGAAGCAACGCATTGCCGAGTTGGCCGAGCAGAGCGGCCAGACTGCGCATGCCTTCATGGTCGAGGCGTTGCAGGAAAAGGCCGACGAGGCCGAATGGCGCATGGATCTGCAGAACGAGGCCCACGCGCGCGACCGTGCCATCGATGCCGACGGCAGCGTGCTCGAGTGGCACGAAATGCGGACTTGGATTCAGGCGCGGGCCGAAGGCCGGCGCCTGAATCCACCACAGCCCCGGCGCCTGAGTGCACCGGCCGTGCACGAGCCTCCACCCTCGCGCAGGCGCGCCAAGCCTTGAGCGCGTTCGCGTGGCGCACCTGATCCTCGCACCGGCGGTGGCGGGGGATTTCGAGCGCATCTTCGAGTTCCTGTTCGAGCGCTCGCCCGAAACAGCCGCCGGCCGGGTGGCCGCCATCGTGCAGGCACTTGACGTGCTGCAAGCCAGTCCCCTGATCGGCCGCCCCATATTGCATGGCCAGCGTGAGCTCATCATCGCCACCGGTGCGAGTGGCTACCTCGCGCTCTACCGCTACGAGCCCGCTGCAGATCGTGTGCGCGTGCTCGCAGTTCGAAGCCAGCGCGAGCGCGGTTGGCGCAAGGTCGATCTCGACTGAGGACCGGGAAGCATGAAATCCATCCGATTGCACCCCGGCAAGGAGCGCTCGCTGCTCAAGCGCCATCCCTGGGTGTTCGAGGGCAGCATCGCCTCGGGCCGCGCCGACGCGGGCGAGACGGTGCGCGTGGAGGCCAGCGATGGCCAGTTCCTGGCCTGGGGCGCCTACAGCCCGGCGTCGCTCATCCGCGTGCGGGCGTGGAGCTTTGACTCAGCCGAGCGCATCGATGCGGCTTTCTTCTCACGCCGCATCCTGCGGGCGCTCGCATTGCGCGAGCGGCTCGCCATTGCGAGCGACGCCCTGCGGCTGGTGCATGGCGAAGCCGACGGACTCCCGGGGCTCATCGTCGATCGCTACGGCGACACCCTGTGCGCGCAGTTTCTGGCTGCGGGTGTCGAGCGCTGGAAAGCGGTCATCGCCGACGCGCTGCTCGCTGCCACCGGTTGCACGCGACTCTACGAACGCTCGGACGCGTCGGTGCGCGAGCTGGAAGGCCTGGCGCCTGCGAGCGGCTGGCTTCGCAAGCCCGCCTCCGACGGGGGCGCCACGGCCATCACCATCCGCGAGCACGACTGGCGCCTCACCGTTGACGTGGCCCAGGGCCACAAGACCGGCTACTACCTCGATCAGCGCGACAACCGGTTGCGGTTTTCGGAGCTTGTGCGCCAGTTCGGCTGTCGTCGCGTGTTCAACGGCTACAGCTACACCGGGGGCTTTTCGGTCGCCGCGCTGGCCGGCGGCGCCGAGCACGTGCTCAGCGTCGATTCGTCCGCACCGGCGCTTGCGCGGGCGAGCGAGCACGTCGCGCTGAACGGTTTCGACGCGTCGCGTCACGAAGCGCTCGACGCCGACGTGAACGCGAGCCTGCGGCGCTTCATCGACGAGGGCGCCACCTTCGATGCGATCGTGCTCGACCCGCCGAAGTTCGCGCCGACGGCCGCGCATGCCGAACGTGCCGCGCGCGCCTACAAGGACATCAACCGCCTCGCCTTCAAGCTGCTTGCGCCTGGCGGGCTGCTGTTCACCTTCTCCTGCTCGGGCGGCGTCGATGCGTCGCTGTTCCACAAGATCGTCGCCGGCGCCGGGCTCGATGCCGGCGTCGACGGCCACCTGCTCGAGCGGCTGGAAGCCGCGCCGGACCATCCGACCACGGTGACTTTTCCCGAGGGCGAGTACCTCAAGGGGCTGGCGATCCTGAAACAGTAAGGCGGCTTGCACGGCAGTCCGCGTCGCATTCCCCAGCGCCCGTACTCGTACTGACAGTGCCTGGCGTCTTCACGTCGGCGAGGAGCGGTTCGGTGACTTCAGCGGTAGGGGTCGGCGAAGCCTAGCTGCGCTAGCACTTCGCGCTCGCGCCGTTCCATTGCCTCGGCCTCGTCCGGCGCTTCGTGATCGTGCCCCTGCGCGTGCAGCGCGCCGTGAACGAGCAGGTGCGCGTAATGCTCCTCGAGCGTCTTGCTCTGCTCTTCGGCCTCTCGTTCGACCACGGGCGCGCACAGGATCAGGTCGGCCATGATGCCCGGTGGAATTTCATCGTCGGCCGGAGCGCCACCGTCTGCATCGCCCGGTCCATACGCGAAGGTCAACACATTGGTCGCGTAGTCCTTGCCGCGGTAGTCGCGGTTGAGCGACTGTCCCTCTTCGTCATCGACGATGCGGACAGTGAGTTGCGCCGCCCCTTCCAGCGAAGCGCGCAGCCAGCGCGTGACCTTGTGGCGCGGCAGCAGCGCGCGGTGCCGCGGGTCGGCGAACTGCAGCGACAGCCCGAGCGACGGGCGAAGCGCCTTCATGTGCGGTCGTCGCGGCTGTCAGCCGCCTCGTAGGCCTCGACGATGCGCGCCACCAGCGGATGGCGCACCACGTCGGCCGAAGTGAAGCGCGTCATCGCGATGCCCTTCACGCGGCGCAGCACGTGCTCCGCTTCAACGAGGCCGCTCTCGGTTCCCTTGGGCAGGTCGATCTGGCTCACATCGCCGGTCACCACGGCCTTGGCGCCGAAACCGATGCGCGTGAGGAACATCTTCATCTGCTCGGGCGTGGTGTTCTGTGCCTCGTCGAGGATCACGAAGGCGTGGTTGAGCGTGCGCCCGCGCATGAAGGCCAGCGGCGCGATCTCGATGGTGGCCTTCTCGAACGCCTTGGTGACGCGCTCGAAACCCATCAGGTCGTAGAGCGCGTCGTAGAGAGGACGCAGGTAGGGATCGACCTTCTGTGCCAGGTCGCCGGGCAGGAATCCCAGGCGCTCGCCCGCTTCGACCGCCGGGCGCGTGAGGACGATGCGTTGCACCTGGCTGCGCTCCAGCGCGTCGATGGCGCAGGCCACGGCGAGAAACGTCTTGCCGGTGCCCGCCGGGCCGATGCCGAAGCTGATGTCGTGCGTGAGGATGTTGCGCAGGTAGCGAATCTGGTTCGGCGTGCGGCCGGCCAGATCGGCGTGGCGCGTGCGCAGCACGATGGCCTCGTCGGTGTTGCCCTCGGCCGCCGCAGCGATAGGCGTTGCGCTCTTCCGATCGGCAGAAGAAGACGGCGAGTGGGCGCGCCGCCTGCCTTTCTCCGCCCCCGCAGCCGATCCGCTCGAAGCTTCTACCAGCGCGAGCTGCAAGGCTTGCGGCGCAATCGGCTTGCTGGCGCGGTCGTACAGCGTCTGCAGCAGCACGGCGGCGCGCTCCGCATCGGCCTTGGCGCCTTCGATCCTAAAGGACTCGTTGCGCCGGGTGATACCGACGCCGAACGCCGCCTCGATCTCGCGCAGGTGGGCGTCCAGCGTACCGCACAGGTTGGCGAGCCGGGTGTTGTCGAGCGGGATGAAGGCGTGGCGCAGGATCACGGCAGACTCGCAAAGACACGGGCGCCGATTGTCGCGCCGCGTTCGCGGGGGTCTTCGGCGGGTGGTGATCCTGCACAATCGCCGGCGATGCTCCGTACCGTGTTCGCGCTGTTGCGCCTGACTCTCCTATGCGGGCCGGCATTGTTCATCGGTACGGCGCTGGCGCAGTCGTCGGAGCCCGTGATCACACTGCGCAGCAGTGCAGTGATCGTCGTGCCGGCGCCGACTTCGGCACCTCCGGCCAGCGGCCATGTGCCGGTGCAACTGCCCGATACCTGGGATGCGCCGTCCTCGCCGGGCCCTTCGTCCGGCGCCGCGCGCGTGGCGTGGTATCGCCTGGACTTTGCGACCCCGTCGGCACGAACCGGCATCCCGTCCGACGGCCGCTTGTTGGCCGCCTACATCCCGCGGGCGTGCTCCAACCTCGAGGTGTATCTGAACGGCGAGCTGCTGCACAGCGGCGGGCGCATGACGGAGCCGGTCACGCGCAACTGCTATCGATCGCAGCTGGTGGCGCTGCCTGCCGATCTGCTGCTCGCCGACGGCAACCGGCTCGACATCCAGGTCGCCGGCTTCCCCCAGAACCGCGTCACCGGCCGCCAGCGCGTCGGCGGGCTGTCGCCGGTTCGCATCGGACCCTTCGGACTTCTCCAACGGCAGCACGAAGCGCAGATTTTCTGGAACGTGACCGTGGCGCAGGTCATCGCCGCGACGCTGAGCCTGATCGGCCTGGTGATGCTCGCTCTGGCCTGGACGAGGCGCCTGGGCTATGCCGTCTATTTCGGCCTCCTGTCGCTCGGCTGGGCGCTGGTCAGCACGCGGCTGTGGTGGCGGGATATTCCACTGGCGCACCACGCGGTGGAAGTGGCGACCAGCATCCTGTTCGTGCCGCTTGCGGTGTGCGGCGTGCTGTTCGTGCTGCGCTACTGCGGCGTACGCTCGCGGCGCCTCGACGTTCTGCTCTGGAGCCAGTGCCTGCTGATGCCGGCGGTGCTGCTCGCTGCCGCGCCCGAGCGGCTCTTCGTGACGGCCAGCGCGTGCTATGCGGTGCTGGCCGCCGAATTCATCCTCGCGGTTGTCTACTTTCTGGTGCGGGCCTGGGGCACGCGGCGCCGCGATTTCTTCTTCATGGGACCGATCCTCGCACTTGCCGCGCTGGCGATCGCTGCGGAGGTGGGCGTGCAGCTCGGCCACATCGACGTGCCTCGGGTGCAGATGATCCATTTCGCGATTCCGCTGCTCTTCGTCGCCCTGGCGCTGCGTCTGGCGCAGAGCTTTGCGCGGACCCTGGCCGACGCGGAGGACGCGCGCCGCGAGCTCGAGCAACGCGTCGCGGAAATCTCCGCCCAGATCGAGCGCAACTTCTCGCACCTGGCCGAAGCCAGAGTCGAGCAGGTGGCCGAGAAGGAGCGAAAGCGCATCGCCGCCGACCTGCACGATGACCTCGGCGCCAAGCTGCTGACCATCGTGCACACCAGCGACAACGAGCGCATCTCGACCCTGGCGCGCGAAGCGCTCGAGGAAATGCGCCTTTCGGTTCGCGGCATTGCCGGCAAGCCGGTCCACCTGACCGACGCCCTGGCCGACTGGCGCGCCGAGACGGTGCAGCGCCTGGGCGACGCCGGCATCGAGGTCGAGTGGCAAGGCGCTGAGCCGGCCACGCCCCGCACGCTGGCCGCTCGCTCCTATGTGCAAACCACGCGCGTCCTGCGCGAAGCCACCAGCAACCTCATCAAGCACAGCGGCGCATCGCGCGCCATCGTCAGCTGCTCGGTCGATGAGGATTTCCAGCTGGTCATCCGCGACAACGGCCGCGGCATTCCGCTCGAACTCGACGGCAGGCTCGACCGCGGCCACGGCATGGCCAGCATGAAGAACCGCGCCAAGCAGATGCAAGGCCAGTGCTTGGTCGAGTCAGGCCCCGGTTACGGCACCGTGATTCGCCTGACGCTGCCGCTGTGAACGGCGCCACCGTGCGAAAGTCGGCGTGAGCTCGTCGTATCCGACTGTTACGATCCTTCGGTGAGCTCAATGACCCGCATCCTCCTCCTCGAAGACCTGCCCGAAATCCGCGTGTGGCTGAAGGCCCTGGCGATGCAGGTCTTCCCCGGCGCGCAGATCACCGAGGCCGCCCGCGTGCACGACGCTCGTGCGCAGATCGGCGCTCAGCGCTTCGACCTTGCCCTCATCGACCTGGGCCTGCCCGACGGCTCCGGCGTCGATGTGGTCGCCGCACTGCGCGAGCAGCAACCCGAAGCGCAGTCGGTGGTGGTCACCATCCACGACGACGACGATCATCTGTTTCCCGCACTGCAGGCGGGCGCCTTCGGCTACCTGCTGAAGGAACAGTCGCGCGAGCAGCTGGGCGAGCAGTTGCGCCGCATCAGCCAGGGCGAGCCGCCGCTGTCGCCCTCGATCGCGCGTCGCGTGATCCAGTACTTCGCGGCGCAGGCCAAGAACCAGTTTCGCGAAGCGACGCCGCTGATGCCCGGCGTGACCCTGACCGACCGTGAAAACGAGGTGCTGTTGCGCGTGGCGAAGGGGTTCACCCTGCCGGAGATCGGCGTGCAGCTCAATCTCTCGCGCCACACGATCGCCGACTACGTCAAGCAGATCTATCGCAAGCTCAACGTAAGCTCGCGCGCCGAGGCAGCGCTTGAAGCGCAGCGGCTCGGCTTGTTCCGGCGCAACTAGCTAGCGGCCGCGGGCCATGGGCGCTGCGCCCTCGCCTTGATCGATCACCGCTGGCGCCAGCGAATGCGGCGTACGCGATGTTCGCCGCGCCGTTTCGACGGGCACCGAGCGTGCCCCGACAGCCACCCATAATCGCCGCCCATGATCGGTCGTCTCATCGGCATGCTTGCCGACAAATCCTCGCCGCCGCAGTTGCTCGTCGACGTGAACGGCGTCGGCTACGAGGTGGACGTGCCGATGAGCAGCTTCTTCAATCTGCCGGCCAGCGGCGAGCGTGTGACCCTGCTGACGCACTTCGTCGTTCGCGAGGACGCGCAGGTGCTGTTCGGTTTTCTCACGGCCGACGAGCGCAACACCTTTCGCCAGCTGATCAAGATCTCGGGCGTTGGCCCGCGCATGGCGCTGTCGCTGCTGTCGGGCCTGAGCGTTGCCGATCTTGCGCACGCCGTGACCGCGCAGGACGCGAGTCGCCTGGTCAAGGTGCCCGGCATCGGCAAGAAGACGGCCGAGCGCCTGCTGCTCGAACTCAAGGGCAAGCTGGGCGCCGACATCGGCGTGCCGGGTGCGGCACCCGCCAGCGATGCGCAGGCCGACATCCTGCAGGCGCTCGTGGCGCTCGGCTACAGCGAGCGCGAGGCCCACGCGGCTGTGAAGCCGTTGCCGGCCGGGGTGGCGGTCGGCGAGGGCATCCGGCTGGCGCTCAAGGCCTTGTCGAGATAGCCCGCTCGGATCAGCAGACGAGTCTCCACAGCCACGTTCCGGCCCGCGTAGGCCCGGCTATCGCAAACGGTTGCGGTGACCAGCGGCGCGCGGGGATTCAGGGCGCGAGCAGCTTCCTCAGCGGTGCGGGCATGCCCAGTGTGTGCAGCGCGCGGCGATCGACCCACCGGCCCGGGCCAAGCTGCATCTCTACTTCGCTGGCCTTGGACAACAGTGCGCGGCGCGGGTGCAGACGCCAGTCGAAGTGAGTCAACGAGTGCTTGATCGACGCTTGCGATTCAGGGGTTACGCCCAGCAATTGCGCTGCGCTTTGCAGTGCCGCCTCGTCGTCGAACAGCGGCAGGCTCCACAGGCCCGCCCACACGCCCTTCGCCGCACGCTGTTGCAGCCAGATGGCGTCCGCATGCTCGAGCCACAGCCACCAGCTCTCGCGCGCGCCGCGCACCAGCCTGCGTGTCTTGACCGGATAGGCCTCGGGCCGGCCCTCGCGCCGCGCGATGCAAAGCGATTGCAGCGGGCAGACGAGGCAGTTCGATCGTCGCGCCAGGCAGACCGTGGCCCCGAGATCCATCAAGCCCTGCGTGTAGGCCGGCATGTCGGCGCCATCGTGAGGCAGCAGTTCGCAGGCCTGCCGCCACAGCGCGCGTTCGTGCGCCGCCACTGCGAGGTCGCAGCCGTTGCCGAGAACGCGCGTGAGCACGCGCTTCACGTTGCCGTCGAGGATGGCCGCGCGCTCGTTGAAGCAAAACGCGGCGATGGCCGCGGCGGTCGAGCGGCCGATGCCGGGCAGGGCGGCGAGTCGCTCGGCGCTGGCCGGGAATCGCCCGCCATGCTCGGCTATCACCACCTGCGCGCAGCGGTGCAGGTTGCGGGCCCGGCTGTAGTAGCCCAGGCCGCTCCAGGCGGCGAGCACTTCGTCCAACGTTGCAGCGGCCAGTGCAGCCACGTCGGGGAAGCGTTCCAGGAAGCGCGCGTAGTACGCGAGCACCGTTGTGACCTGCGTCTGCTGCAGCATGATTTCCGAGAGCCAGACGCGGTAGGGATCGCGCTCTCGCTGCCAGGGCAGGCCGTGGCGGCCGTGCTCGCGTTGCCAGGTGGTGACGCAGTACGCCAGGCCGGCGCTTGCTGCGGCCTGCGCAGCGCAGGAAGACCGGTCGCTCAAGCGCGGGCCTGAGCCGCTTCGAAATCCAGCAGCAGATCGACTGTTTCGTCAGTGCCGGTGCCGGGCTGGGGCTCGGACGCTCCGGCGGTCGGGCTGGTGTTCGATTGGGCGTGAGCGCGCGCGTCGTTCACCATCTCCGTCATGCGCCGCTGCAGCAACTGCAGCTGCAGATCCTGATCCGCCAGTTCGCTCAGCCGCGTTTCCAGCTCGCCAGCCGCGGACTGGATGCGCTCCAGCGCCTCGCGCCGGCGCTTGAAGCCGCGGCGGCGCTCGCGTAGCTGCGTGTCGATCTGCGCCGAAGCGGTCTTGTTCCAGAGCTCGAGTTCGCCGCTGGCGCTTTCGAACACCACACGCAGTCGCGAGACCAGCATGCGGCGGAACTGGTCCAGAAAACGTGCCTGCGTCAGCTTGAGGGCCTGCGTCAGACCGAGGTACTGCACGTAATTGCGCTCGATCAGTTCGAGGTCGTGCCCGAAGCGCGACAGGTCGACCGCCGGTGCGCTCATCAGGCTGAAGCCGAATTCGGTGTTGAGCTGCACGAACGAGGCTTCCAGCATGGCGTGGATCTCGGTGCCTCGATCCTGCGCGCGGGCCAGCCGCTCGCGCAGCCGGCTGCACAGCAGCAGAAAGGCCTTTCTGGCGCCGAGTTGCAGGAGCGAGCTGCGGATCGCTTGCTGCATTTCGTCGATGTGCTCGCGCAGGCGGTCGCTGGCCAGGTCGAGCAGGGCGTCCTTGAGCATGCGGCCGTGCACCGCACGCATCGCCTGCAGCTTGGCAGTGCACTGGTCGAACTCGGCCACCTCGCCGTCCACCCGTTTGAGCATCAGCTTGACTTTGGAGGCGCTCTTGCCGCGCAGGCCGCGCAGCTCGAGCAATTGTTCGGCGAGCTGACGGCGCCGGTCCGTGAGGCGGCGCTGAACCTGTACTTCCACCTGGGCGAGGTTGTCCACGCCGGTTTGCGCCAGCAGTTCGCGGCGCTGCGGCAGCAGGCGCTGGCTCAGCGCGTCCTCGAGCGCCGGCAGGCGGCTGGCGATGAGGGCAGCCTCGTCGCCGGCCACGCGTGCGGCCAGCGCCTGCTTGGCCGAAAGCGGGAACACGCGTTCGCGCGGCAGCTTCAGGGTGTGCGCCGCGTCGTCGCACTGACGCTGGATCTGTTTGTCGGTGTGCGCCTGCGAATGCAAGGTGTCGGCCAGCGTGTCGATCTTGTTGAGCACAACGTAGCGGCTCACGCCTTCGGCGCTGAGGTGGTCGCGCCAGATCGCCAGGTCCGATTTCGTGACGCCGGTGTCGGCGCCCAGGACGAACACAGTGGCGTGGGCGGTCGGCAGCAGGCCGACGGTGAGCTCGGGTTCGGCGCCGATGGCGTTGAGGCCCGGCGTGTCGAGCACGACCAGGCCGCGCTTGAGCAGCGGATGGGGCAGGTTGATCAGCGCGTGCCGCCACATGGGCACTTCGACTTCGCCCTGGGCATCGACCGGCGGGTTGTCGTCGGGCTGAGCGTCGTCCCAGAAGCCGAGATTGCGGGCGGTCTCGACGCTGACCCGGCGGGTTTGCATCACCTGCGTCAGCGCCTGAGCCAGTCCTTCGGTGTCGTCGATGTCGAGCGGCGTGAGCTGCCAGGCGCGCGGCTGGCGGCGCAGTTCGGCGAGCGAAGTGCTTTGCAGCCGCGTTTCGATGGGCAGCAGCGCCAGCGCGGCCGGCTCGCCCGCTTCGTAACCCAGTTCGACCGGGCACATCGTCGTGCGCCCCGGCGTGGCCGGCATGATGCGCCGGCCGGTATCGGCAAAGAAGATGGCGTTGATCAGCTCCGATTTGCCGCGCGAGAACTCGGCCACGAAAGCCACCACCAGCTTCTCGCCGGCCAGGCGCTGGCGCAGCGATTCGAGCAGATCGGCGGCCGGCTCATCGAGCAACTCGTGTTCGCGCAAGAAGCGCGCGAGCCCGCGCACACGCGATTCGAGGGCGCTGCGCCAGTCGCCATGAGCGTCGACGCTATGGGCAAACGAAACGGACATGCGGTGTGGCGACGGAGCCGCGCGAAAGGGGAAGAATCATGGTAGCGCAAGGGTCACGGCGCAAGGCCCGCTCAGCAGCCCGCAAGGCCTGCGGCGCGATGAAGCCGGGTGAAGTCGTGATCAACGCCGCGCAATCGTGGCCGCGGCGGTGCTGGCGCGCGACGGTGCAGGGGTGCGGGTGCGGCCGGTGCAGACGCGCGCATGCTGCCGGTGCGCGATCCGTCGCCTACCGGCGCTGGCATTGCGGGCAGAAGTACGTCGAGCGTTGTGCCTGCACGATGCGCCGCAACGGAATGCCGCATTGCTTGCAGGGCAGGCCTTCTCGGCCGTAGACGCCGGCTTCGAGCTGAAAAGCGCCGCTCGAGCCGTGCGCATCCCGAAAATCGCGCAGGGTCGAGCCGCCGGCCTGGACCGCGCGCGCCAGCACGCCGGTGATCGCCGCGGCCAGGCGCTCGCAGCGCGCAGCGCTGAGCCGCGAACTGCGCGTGCGGGGGTCGATCCCCGCCAGGAACAGCGCCTCGGACGCATAGATGTTGCCGACGCCGACGACGATGTCGCCGGCCAGCAGCGCGGTCTTGATCGCGACCTTGCGCCCGCGCAGCCGCT
>NZ_JACDCW010000004.1 GCF_013817345.1 Methylibium sp. | reverse complement strand
CGCGAAGAACCAGGTCAATGCGCTGGTCAAGATACTGGTCGACTTCGCGGTCTCGACCATCGCTTATTTCTTCGTCGGCTATTCGGTGGCGTACGGCGTGAGCTTCTTCTCCGGCGCCGAGGTGCTGACTGAGCGCAACGGCTACGAGCTGGTGAAGTTCTTTTTCCTGCTGACCTTTGCCGCGGCCATCCCGGCCATCGTTTCAGGCGGCATCGCCGAGCGGGCGCGCTTCGGGCCGCAACTCATCGCCACGGCAGCGCTGGTCGGCTTCGTGTACCCGCTGTTCGAGGGCATCACCTGGAACCAGGGCTTCGGTGTGCAGGCGTGGATCGAGGGCCTGACCGGCGCGCCCTTCCACGACTTCGCCGGCAGCGTGGTGGTTCACGCGATGGGCGGCTGGATCGCGCTGGCCGCCGTGCTGCTGCTCGGCGCGCGGCGCAACCGCTACCGCAAGGACGGCGCGGTGAGCGCGCACCCGCCCTCCAGCATTCCCTTCCTCGCGCTCGGCGCGTGGATCCTCACCGTCGGCTGGTTCGGCTTCAACGTGATGAGCGCGCAGACGATCGACAAGATCTCGGGCCTCGTCGCCGTCAATTCGCTCATGGCGATGGCCGGCGGCACGCTGGCCGCGGCGCTGCTCGGCCGCAACGACCCCGGCTTCGTGCACAACGGGCCGCTGGCCGGGCTGGTCGCCATCTGCGCGGGCTCCGACGTGATGCACCCGGGCGGCGCGCTCGTCGTCGGCGGCATCGCCGGGGCGATTTTCGTCGTCATGTTCACGCTCACGCAAAACCGCTGGAAGATCGACGACGTGCTGGGCGTGTGGCCGCTGCACGGCCTGTGCGGCGCCTGGGGCGGCATCGCGGCGGGCATCTTCGGCAGCACGGCGCTGGGCGGGTTGGGGGGCGTGAGCCTGGCAGCGCAGCTGATCGGCACTGCGCTTGGCGTTGCATGGGCGCTCGTGGGTGGCTTTGTCGTCTACGGCGTCCTGCGCATGGTGATGGGCTTGCGCCTGTCGCAGGAAGACGAGTTCCGCGGCGCCGATCTGGCCGTTCACAAGATCGGCGCAACGCCGGACCGCGATGTGAGCTGGTAGGGCGCCGCCGGCGCGTCGTCCTCCGCCTCCTCGCCCAGGAACCCGCCGCTCTGGTGCGCCCACAGCCGCGCATACAGGCCGCCGTGCGCGAGCAGGCTGCGGTGGTCGCCCTCCTCCACCACGCGGCCCTTGTCGAGCACGATCAGTCGGTCCATCGCCGCGATGGTGGAAAGACGGTGCGCGATGGCGACCACCGTCTTGCCTTCCATCAGCCGGTACAGACTGGCCTGGATCGCGGCCTCGACCTCCGAGTCGAGCGCGCTCGTCGCCTCGTCGAGCAGCAGGATCGGCGCATCCTTCAGCATCACCCGCGCGATCGCGATGCGCTGACGCTGGCCGCCGGACAGCTTGACGCCGCGCTCGCCGACATGGGCGTCGTAGCCGCGGCGGCCGGCCGGGTCGGTCAGGTCGGCGATGAAGTCTTGCGCCTCCGCGCGGTGCGCGGCAGCCACCATGTCGGCATCGAGCGCATCGGGCCGGCCGTAGAGGATGTTCTCGCGCACCGAGCGGTGCAGCAGCGAGGTGTCCTGGGTGACCATGCCGATCTGCTCACGCAACGAATCCTGCTGCACCTCGGCAATGTCCTGGCCATCGATCAGCACGCGGCCCGCGGCCACGTCGTGAAAGCGCAGCAAGAGGTTGACCACCGTGGACTTGCCGGCGCCCGAACGGCCGACCAGGCCGATCTTTTCGCCGGCGCGGATGTGCAGCTGCAACCGATCGATCACCGCGCGCTCGCCGCCATAGGCGAAGCTCACGTCGTCGAAACGGATCTCGCCACGGCTCACGATCAACGGCCGCGCGCCGGGACGGTCGAGCACCGTGTGCGGTTTCGACAGCGTGTTCATACCGTCCTGCACCGTGCCGATGTATTCGAACAGCGAGGCCATCTCCCACATCACCCAGTGCGAGATGCCGTTCAGGCGCAGGGCCATCGCCGTGGCCGCAGCGACCGCACCGACGCCGACGGCTCCCTGCGCCCACAGCACAAGCGTCGCGCCCGCCGTGCCGAGGATCAGCAGCATGCTGAGCGTGTGGTTGACGATCTCGAAGCCGGTCACCAGTCGCATCTGCGCGTGCACGGTGGTCATGAACTCCTGCATTGCGCCGCGCGCAAAGGCAGCTTCGCGCCCCGCGTGCGAGAACAGCTTGACCGTGGCGATGTTGGTGTAGGCATCGGTGATGCGTCCGGTCATCAGTGAGCGCGCATCGGCCTGTTCGCGCGCCACGGAGCCCAGGCGCGGCACGAAGAAGCGCAGCGCCCCGAGGTACAGCGCCGCCCAGCCCAGAAAGGGCAGCAGCAGCCACGCGTCGAGCGTGCCGACGATGAACAGCATGGTCACGAAGTAGATCGTCACGAAGACCAGCAGCTCGGCCAGGATCATCCAGGTGTCGCGCACGGCCAGCGCGCTTTGCATGACCTTCGTTGCCACCCGTCCGGCGAACTCGTCCTGGTAGAAGCTCATGCTCTGGCCAAGCATCAGGCGGTGGAAGTTCCAGCGCAGCAGCATCGGAAAGTTGCCGGCCAGCGTCTGCTGCTTGAGCAGGCTCTGCACGGCGACAAGCAGCGGGCTGGCCAGGATCACGGCCGCGAGCAACAGCAAGGTGCCGCGCTCCTGCGTCCACAACTGCGCGGGCTGCACCTCGGCCAGCCAGTCGACGATGCGCCCGAGCATGGCGAACAGCAGCGCCTCGAACACGCCGATGGCGGCCGTCAACAAGGTCATCGCCATCAGAAAGGGACGCATGCCGCCGGTGCAGGCCCAGAGAAAGCGCAGCAGCCCGTGCGGCGGGGCAGTGGGAGCGCCCTGCGGATACGGGTGCACCAGCTTTTCGAACCATGTGAACACGCAGGATCTCCGAGGTTGGCCAGCACGGCCCGGCCGGGGCGCTGCGAACATTCTCGTGCGAGGCATACCGCCGGGGCGGCGCAGGGACTGTTACGGCGGCGGCGGCTGCGTCCGCCTGCCGACGTAGAAAAGCCAGCTCGCAAGAGCTGGCTTGGCGGTCGAAACGGAAAAGCAGCGCCTCGCAGCTTGACGCGGCGAGGCTACCGTTTCGCTCTATCAGTGCTTGACCACTTTGATCAGCTCTTGCTGACGGTCAACTGGTTGTCGACCGCTGTGACGCCGTCCACGCTCTGAGTAAGTTGTGTGGCGCGGTCACGGGCACCTTGGTCGGGAGCGCTGCCCTTGAGGGCGACGCGGCCACTGGCCGTGTCGACATCGATCCGCAACGAGCTCAAAGCCGGATCCTTGGCGAGTTCGGCATTGACGCTAGCGGTGATCGCCGCGTCGGAGACGGCATTGCCGGCATCGCGTACCACATCAGCCGTGGCCGCGCGGGCGTCACGGGCCGTTTCGGCCATCTGGTCACGGGCGTTCTCGGTGCTGCGATCCGCCTTCGCGATGGCCGAGTCGACCTGCTCGCCGACGGTGGTGTCGTTCCGGTTGTCGCAGCCCGTCAAGGCGAGCGCCGCAAAGGTAGTGACAAGCAGGGGGGTGAGCAATCGTTTGCGGTCCATAAGAAGCTCCTTCAGAGAAAGGCCCGCCCTGTGAGCGGGGCTGTGTGATGTACCGGCGTCAGCGCTTTCGCCCAGAGGCGCAAGCGCCGCAGGTCGGCGATGTTTGCAACTGCCCGGAAAAGATAAAGGCGAGCGCTCGCAAGTGCAGTCGGGCTCAGGCGTGTTCGGCTGTCGGACAACGCCGACAGCGCTCGACGCACTGCAAGGGCGCGTCGAAAACTACTGCACGAGGTGCAGGATTTCGAGCTGCTCGGGCACCGTGGAGAAGGTGCCGGCCCCGGAGGGCATCTGCATCAACGGCCGGGCTTGAGCATCGAGCAGCCACACGCTCGGGTAGACCAGCAGTCGGGCACGCTCGTCACCGATCGACGCCTGGAACTCGGCGTAAGGCAGGCTCTTGTCGCCCACCTTGATGAAAACCTGCCCGGAGGGCCTGGAAAGCGAACTCCGCAAATCCACCACCAGGTAGCGGGCCGCGAACTCCGCCTGCAGTTCATCGGCGTGAGCGTCGAGGAAAGCCTCGTACTTGCGGCAGAAGCGGCAGTCGCTCGCGCCCAGATAGACATAAAGCGACTTGTTCTCGCGTCGCGCGCGGGCCAGTGCGTCGGTCAGGTCGAACTCGGTCTTCGCGGGCGCGCCGGTCGGCTCGATCACGATCGGCTGGTACGCCGCAGGAATTCCCGCCACCGCTTCGCCCGGCACGCCGGTCAGCAGTGCGAGCGCCATGCAAGCGGCAAGGAAGATCCGGCCCATGGCGCGCTGCGAGACGGCCCCGTGCACCGCAGCGACTACTGCGCGGCCGCGCCGGCCTGAGCCACGTCGGCCGGCGCGCGCACGGCCAGCGAACCGGTGAAGCGGCCTTCTTTGGAATCCTCGACCTCGGCGGTGAGCTCGCCTTCGCCGCGCGGCACGAAGTTGAAGCGCCAGGCCGGGTTCTCGGCAATCGAGAAGTCGAGTTCGGCATCGAACAGCTTGCGTCCCGCATAGCTCACCTTCAGGCTGCGCACGAAGTGCGGCGGAATGAACATCACGGTGACGTTGTTGAGCTCGAAGCCGGTGTCGTTGGGGTGCGTGACCTGCACGTCGACGGCGGTCGGCTCGTTCAGCTTGACGCCCGAAGGCAGCTTGAACACGGTCTTGCCGATGTTGTGCAGCTGGTCGCGGTTCGGCGGCGCCGAGCAGCCGCCGGACACCTTGACGTAGCGCGAGTGCATGTGCAGTTCGCCGTTCGAAAGCTCGCTGACCACGCGGATGTGGCTGTATTCGTCGACCCGCAACCGTGTCTCGAAATCGGCCTGCCCGATCTCGGTGGTGAGGTCCAGAACGGCCGCCACCGGCGAGGGGTTCTTGTCGACCAGGAGGTAGACGCGCTTGACGTAAAGGTCAGCCGCTTGCGGCAGCTTGGACGTGATCTTCACCGGCACGGAAGCGCCGTAGGCGGCGCGCAGCGGCACGGTGAGCTCGACCTTGCCTGTGCCGGCTTCCACCTTGCGATCCTTGAACAGCGCGGTGCGCAGCTTTTCCCACTGCGGCGAGGAGTCGGTGTGCTGCACGTTGGTGGGCAGGCCACCCGGCGCGGCGACGGCCGCCGGAGCCAGCGACATCGCGGCGCATGCGCACACGAGCAGGGACACGGCACGGACGCTGAAGCTTGCTGCGGGCATCGTCTGGACTCCTGATGCAGTTGTGCCGAGCCACCCCCGGCGAAACCGACTCTAGCAGCCGGCGCCCTTGCGCGTGCGCGCAGGCCCGGCCCGCCCGCACCACAATGCGCCGCCATGGATTCGCTCTCTCAACTGGCACTCGGCGCGGCCGTCGGCATCGGCGTGATGGGCCGGCGCACGGCCGTGTGGAAGGCGGCGCTCTGGGGCGCCGTCTGCGGCACGCTGCCCGACCTGGATTCCTTCATCGACCATGGCGATCCGGTCAGCAACATGACCTGGCACCGCGCGCAGAGCCACGCGCTTTTCTACTTGACGCTGCTCGCGCCGCTGCTCGCCGGCCTGATCGCCCGGCTGCACGGCGAGGCCGATCGCTTCAGGCGCTGGTGGCTTGCCGTCTGGCTGGTGCTGGTGACCCACCCGCTGCTCGACGCGATGACGGTCTACGGCACACAGCTCGCCCTGCCGTTCACCGACCACCCCTACGGCGTGGGCAGCATCTTCATCATCGATCCGCTCTACACGCTGCCGCTGCTGGTCGGCGTGGGCGGCGCACTGGTCGCAAGCAACCGGCGGGGCTTGCGCTGGAACCTGGCGGGTCTGGCGCTGAGCAGCGCCTATCTGGCCTGGAGCTTCGCCGCGCAGCAGCGGGTGGAGTCGGTTGCGAGAGATGCACTGCGAGAGCAGGGTGTGACGGTGGAGCGCCTGCTGGTCACTCCCACGCCCTTCAACACGCTGCTCTGGCGGGTGGTCGCCATCACGCCCGAAGGCTACGTCGAGGGGTTTCGTTCGCTCTTCGACGACCAGCGGCACATGAGCTTCGACGCATTCCCGCGCGGCGAGGCCTTGTTCGAGGCGTTGCGCGGCAATCAGCACGCCGAGCGCCTGGCCTGGTTCAGCCGCGGCTTCTTCAAGACCGCCGAGGTGGAAGGCCGCCTCATGATGAGCGACCTGCGCATGGGCCAGGAGCCCTACTACACCTTCTCCTTCGCGCTGGCCGAACGGCAGGAGGGACGGACTGTCTCCGTCACCCCGCAACTGCTTCGCCAGCGGCCCGACGTGGCGCGCGCACTCACCTGGATGCGGCAACGGCTCTTCGACCCCACCGTACCGCCGCCGCGTTGAGGCCGGCGTGCCAAACCGCTTGCAAGACCCGATCGCGGCGCAGCGCTTGCCGCTGCGACAGGCGCTCCGATTGCTACATGGCTCGTGCTCCCGTGCGCGGCGATGATTCTGATCCGCTCAGCCCGCGTAGCATGCAGTCCTGGACCGCAACCACCGAACGGTGTCGCGCTGAACCGAACGACTCGAACAGGGTCTGACGGCAAGTGCCGCACCGAGGCGGCTTGAATGAACCGATCGAGGAGACCGTTGTGAAGACATTGCTGATAGCACTTTCGATGGCGCTGGCCGGGGTGACGCTCAACTTCGCCCCCACCGACGCCGAAGCGCGCCGCCTGGGCGGCGGCCGGGCCGCTGGCATGCAGCGGCAGATGCCGCCCAAACAGGCTGACGTGGCACCCAAGCCCAGCCCTGGCGCAACCGCAGCCGCGCCGGCTGCTGCCGGCGCCGCGGCGGCGGGCAGGCGCTCGTTCCTGGGCCCCCTCGCGGGCTTGGCGGCCGGCCTGGGCATCGCCGCGCTGCTGAGCCACTTCGGCTTCGGCGAGGGCCTGGCCAACTTCGTCACCCTCCTGCTGCTGGCGGCGGTGGCCTTCATCGCCATCCGCTGGCTGATGCGGCGCCTGAATGTCGGCGCGCCCACGGCACGCGCCGCTCCGGGCAATCTGCAGTTCGCCGGCGCCGGTGCGCCACGCGGCGGGCCGGGGGCCGAAGAGCCCGAACCGATGCAGCGCAGCGCCCTTGCGACGCCAGCCGTCGCCGCCGGCAGCGCCGTCGATTCCCGCATCTCGGCAGTGCAACCCGCCGGCTTCGACGCCGCGGAGTTCGAGCGCATCGCCAAGATGATCTTCATCCGCCTGCAAGCGGCCAACGACGCGGCAGAAGTGGACGATTTGCGCCGCTTCACGACGCCCGAGCTGTTCGCCTCCTTGCGCCTGGACCTTCAGGAGCGTGGCGCCGCCGCCCAGAAGACCGACGTGGTGCAACTGGAAGCCGAAGTGCTCGATACCGCGCAGGAAGACGGCCAGTGGATCGTGTCGGTGCGCTTCCACGGCCTGATCCGCGAGGACGCTGACGGGACGGCCGAGCCCTTCGACGAACTCTGGCACCTCGTCAAGCCGGTGCAGGGCGAGCGCGAGTGGGCGATCGCCGGCATTTCGCCGACCCCGGCTTGAGCGTTCGCGCGCAAGCGACGACATCCACGGCGGCTTCGGCCGCCGTTTTCGCTTGCGGGGCGCAGGCCTTCGACGAGCGTCGTGTCGGCGCGCTCAGGCCCCCGCTTCGATGAACCGGCCCATGACCGCACCCCCGCCGCGCGACCCGCTGCACGGGCTGACACTCGAGGCGATGCTTACCGAGCTGGTGGCTTACTTCGGCTGGCCGGGGCTCGGTGAGCGCATCGCCATCCGCTGCTTCACCAGCGAGCCGAGCATCGCGTCGAGCCTGAAGTTCCTGCGCAAGACGCCTTGGGCGCGCGAGAAAGTCGAAAGCCTTTATCTGTTCATGCTGCGCGAACGCGCACGCGCCGCACGCGGCTGACGCGGCGCTGCCCCTGCCGCGGGCAGTGGCGCCCGGCGCAGCGGCCGCAGCGGCGCGGCGGCCTGCCGACAATGCGCGGCAGACAGCCCAGGCGCGCGACGCTCACCACGCGCCCACCGCGGGTCCACGGCGCGCCTACCGAACACCCACCGCATGAGACTTTCCGTTCTCGATCAATCGGTCGCCCTCAGCGGCGCCAGCGAGGCCGACGCGATCCGCGACACGCTCTCGCTTGCGCCGCATTGCGAGGCACTCGGCTACCAGCGCTTTTGGCTCAGCGAGCACCACAGCCTGCCCAGCATCGTGGGCACGGCGCCCGAGGTGCTGCTGGCGGCGATCGCGGCGCGCACCGAGCGCATCCGCCTCGGCAGCGCCGGCGTCATGCTGCCGCACTACTCTGCGTTCAAGGTGGCCGAGCAGTTCCGCGTGCTCGACGCGTTGGCGCCCGGGCGCATCGACCTCGGTGTGGGCCGCGCGCCCGGCGGCGACCGGCGCAGCGCGCTGGCGCTGAACCCGCATGCGCGGCCCGGTGCGGAAGATTTCCCCGAGCAGGTGCTCGACCTTCAGGCCTGGAGCAGCGGCGCGCAGCACCGCGGCCTCGTCGCGCATCCGCGCGGCGGGCCGGCCGAAGCGCCGAACAGCATCCAACACGCGCCGCAGTTGTGGATCCTGGGCAGCTCCGACTACGGTGCGCGACTCGCCGCGCACCTGGGCCTGCCGTATGCATTCGCCTATTTCTTCATGGACGGCCAGGGCGTCGAGCAGGCGCTCGAGCTCTACCGCGGTCTGTACCGGCCGAGCGAACGCCACCCGTTGCCCGAAGTCACGATCTGCGTCTGGGCCCTGGCCGCTGACAGCGAGGCCGAAGCGCGCCACCACGCCTTGAGCCGCGACCGCTGGCGCTCCGACTACCTGCGCGGGCGCCTGGGCCCCTTGCAGGCGCCCGACGACATCGCCGAGCGCGGCTTCGGCGAAGAAGAGCGGGCCGGTGTCGAAGCCGGGCAGCGCAAGGCCTTTGTCGGCACGGCCGGGCAAGTGGCCGACAAGCTGCGGGCGCTGGCCGCGAGCCTGGAACTCGAAGAACTGGTGATCAACACCTGGGCCCACTCGCCGGCGGCGCGCCGCCATTCTTATGCCCTGCTTGCCAGGGAATTCGGCTTGAAAGAATGCCGATGAGGACTGGTCTGGGAAGACGCAGCCTAGGCCGAATCGTCGCCGTGGCCGCGGCAGGCCTGCTGAGCGCTGCTTGCAGCACGCCGCCGGCTTCCTCGCCGAGTGCCGGCACCCTGCTGCCCAACGAGAACCTCTTCGTGCAGGGCATTCCGCCGATTCCGATGTCACTGGTGCGCCAGGTCGAGCAGTACACCAACTTCCGCGGCCACGGCTTCGTCGAGTGGCATCCGCAGAAGAGCGAGATGCTGGTCACCCACCGCAAGGCCGGCGCCAACACAGCGCAGTTGTTCCGCGCGACGGCACCGCTGGCGCCGCTCGAGCAGCTCACCGACTTCGCCGATCCGGTCCGCGAGGCGACTTACGAGCCCACCGATGGCCGCTACCTGGTGTTCTCGCGCAGCGCCGACGGCAACGAGGCCAACCAGCTCTACCGGCTCGACCTCGACACCCGCAAGGTCAGCCTGCTGACCGATCCCGACGAGCGCCACGGCATCGTCGACTGGCTGCACGGCCGCTCGGAGCTGCTCGTCACCTCGGTGCCGCTCGACCGCACCGCGCAGGAGGGCACCCGCGCGAACCCGGGCACGACGCTGTGGCTGATCGATCCGCTGCGCCCCGAAGCCCGGCGCAAGCTGGCCGAGCTGCCGGGGCCCGGCTGGTTCGGCGGCGCGGTGTCGCGGGATGACCGCCGGCTCGCCATCACGCGCTACCGCTCGGCCACCGAATCGCAGGTCTGGCTGATCGACCTGGCCACCGGCACGCCCACGCAATTGCTGCCGGCCAAGGGCGAGGCGGTCAAGGCGACGCATTTCCCGATCGGCTTCAAGCGCGACGGCTCGGGCCTCTTCGTGGTGAGCGACCGCGCCGGCGAATTTCGCGAGCTGATGCTCCACGACTTCGCCAGCGGCGGCTTGCAGCGCATCACCGCGCACATCCCGTGGGACGCGAGCGGCGTCGCCCTCAGCGACGACGGCGCGCAGATCGCTGTGCGCATGAACGTCGATGGCCGCACCGAGCTGCGAATCTTCGACGCCGACAGCCTGCGCGAGCGGCCGGTGCCGCCGCTGCCGCCGGGCAGCGTCAACAGCGTGGGCTTTCACCCGGCAACGAACCGGCTCGCTTTCGCGATCGACAGCGCGCAGGGCCCCAACCAGCTCTACGCGCTCGATGCGGCTGACCGCACGGTGCAGCCCTGGACGCGCCCCTACGTGCCGCCGGGCCTGGACGCCGCGAGCTTCCTGCCACAGCGCATCGTGCGTTGGACAAGCTTCGACGGCCGCGAAATCTCCGGCGTGCTGAGCCCGCCGCCCGCCCGCTTCACCGGCAAGCGACCGGTGGTGGTGCTGGTGCATGGCGGGCCCGAGGGCCAGGCCAGCCTGGGTTTTCTGGGCCGCTGGAATTACCTGATCAACGAACTGGGCGTCGCCATCATCGAGCCCAACGTGCGCGGCTCTGCGGGCTACGGCAAGACCTTCCTCACCCTGGACAACGGCTTTCAGCGCGAGGACGCCGTCAAGGACCTGGGCAACTTGCTCGACTGGATCGCCGGCCAGAGCGGCCTCGACGCCTCGCGCGTACTGGTCGCCGGCGGCAGCTATGGCGGCTACATGAGCCTGGCGGCCAGCGTGCACTACGCCGAGCGCATCGCCGGGGCGATCGACATCGTCGGCATCTCCGACTTCGTGACTTTCCTCAACAACACGGAGAGCTACCGACGTGATCTGCGCCGTGTCGAATATGGCGATGAACGCGATCCGCAGATGCGCAAGTTCTTGCAACGCATCTCGCCGCTGAACAACGCCGAGAAGATCGAAAAGCCGCTGTTCGTGGTGCAGGGCCGCAACGATCCGCGCGTGCCCTGGACCGAAGCCGAGCAGATCGTCGAGAAGGTGCGCGCCAACGGCGTGCCGGTCTGGTACCTGCGCGCCGAGAACGAAGGCCACGGCTTCGCGCGCAAGGAGAACGCCGACTACCAGTTCTACGCGACGGTGCTGTTTTTGCAGGAAACGCTGCTGAAGGCAGAGGGGCATGATCGACTCGCCACCGGTGCGCCGCCCCCCTGACGTTTTCGATGCTCCTGAGAGCCGAGTTTTTATAGTCCCCCTCTCCCTTTGGGAGAGAGTTGGGGTGAGGGCGCGGCCCGCTTTGCGCGCCAGAACGAGATTCAGCACATGCCGAACACCGCCCCGTTTACCGCCCCGCGCCGCCGCCTACTGCGCAGCACTTTGACCGGCGCCGCGGCCCTCGCCCTGCCCACGCTCTGGCTGCGCGCCCGGGCCGCAGAACCCGCGCCGCTTCTCCTTACGCCGGCACAGACCGAAGGTCCGTTCTACCCGGTCGCCTTGCCCACGGACAACGACTTCGATCTGCTGCGAACCGGCAAGCAGGCCTACACCCGCGGCCAGCCGGCCTGGCTCAGCGGCACCGTGCGCGATGCCGGGGGCCGGCCGGTGAGCGGCGCACAGGTCGAGATCTGGCAGTGCGACGACAACGGCCACTACCACCACCCGGCCGACGGCGGTAAAGCCGACCTGACCTTCCAGGGCTTCGGCCGCGTGAGCGTCGACGCGCAGGGACGGTACCGTTTCCGCACCTTGCGCCCGGCGCCCTACAGCGGGCGCACGCCGCACATCCATGTGAAGGTCCGGCTCGGCCGGCGCGAACTGCTGACGACGCAGGTCTACGTGGAGGGTGAGCCGCGAAATGCGCGCGACTTCCTCTGGCGTCGCCTGGACGGCGAGGCCGAGCGAGCGGCGCTGACGGTGGCGTTCCTTCCCGGCGAAGGCGGCTTGCGGGCCGAGTTTCCGATCATCGTGGCCGCGTGAACCCGACGTGAATGCAGCATCGATCGGCAACGAACCCGAAATCGCGAATGCGAACGCGGGCCTCGCTCCACCGCCCCCGGCGCCCTGCACCGAGCTGCAGGTCGTCTACGCCGATGCGCACCTGCTCATCATCGACAAGCCCGCCGGCTTGCTGGCCGTGCCCGGCCGCGGCGAGGCCAAGCGCGACTGCCTGGCCGCGCGTGTGCAAGACGCGTTCGCCGACGCGCTGATCGTGCACCGGCTCGATCAAGCGACTTCAGGACTCATGGTGTTCGCGCGCGGCCTCGACGCGCAGCGCCGACTCTCCCGCGCCTTCGAACAGCGCGAGGTGGGCAAGCGCTACATGGCCGTGGTGGCCGGCTGCCCGGTGCAAGCCAGCGGCCGCATCGATCTGCCGCTCGCGGCCGACTGGCCAAGGCGCCCGCGCCAGCAAGTCGATCACGTCCACGGCAAAGCCTCGCTGACCTGCTGGCGCGTGCTGACCGTTCAAGCCGAGCGCGACTGCAGTCGCCTCGAGCTCGAACCACTGACCGGCCGTAGCCACCAGTTGCGCGTGCACCTCGGCGCCATCGGCCATCCCATCCTCGGCGACTTGCTGTACGCGCCGCCGGAGATCCAGCGCCGTGCTCCGCGGCTGCTGCTGCACGCGAGCGAACTGGAGCTGGCGCATCCGGCAACGGAAGAGCCACATCGCTTCGCGTCGACCGTGCCGTTCTAGAGCAATCGGCGCAGCAAAAGCAGTCCTTCCGCCGGCCCCCGAGGACGCTGGACTTTCTCGACCGCAGCGGGATGCCGCGCGCCCACGCCGCGCCTGCAGGCCGGCTCCGCCGTTGGAATGACTGGTCCGCCGCACCGAACTTGCGTAAGCTGCCCGTTGCAAAAAACACAAAGGGCACGCGATGCTCCAGTCACAGGCGGAGGAGCGCTGCCGGGTCGAGCGCATTCGGACGCTGGCGCAGCAGGTGAAGGTCGGCACCCGGATGGCGATCGCCGCCACCGGGATCCTCGGGCTACTCATCGTGCCGGGCGTCGGCTGGGGGTCCTACGCGGCCTGTGCCGCAGCGATGGCGGTCGTGTTCCTCGGCAGCACGAGTTGCGGCAAGGGCGCCTGCTGCAGCAGGCGAACGCCCGCGTCCACCGTGCCCGCGTGGCTTGCGCGAATGCCGGGGTCGATGCGCTGAGCACGAGTTCCATGCCTTCGCGGAACAGCGCGTGGTCATCGACGAGGAGGATGTGCATGAGCGCCTTGGACGTTGAAACCCGGAGGGCCAGTGTGGGCGGCAGGCCGGCGCCCGGCATCGGCCGAAGGGACGATTCTGGCCTGTGGCCTGTGGCCGCAGACGGCAGGCCTCAGCCGAAGCACACTGCGTGTATCGGCGGCAGCGTCGCGGAAACCGAATGCCAGAGCTCGCCCGCATCGCTGCTCGACCAGAGGTTGCCGGTGGTGCTGCCCATCAGCAAGTTGACGCCATCGTCGGCCACCGCCAGGCCGTGGCGATAGACCAGGTCGTAGCAATCGCGCTGCGGCAGGCCCTCGCGCAAGGTCTCGAAGCTGGCGCCGCCATCGCGCGTGCGGTTGACCACCATCGCGCCGCCCGAAGGCACGCGCCGCTCGTCGGCCTGCGCCGGCGCGAACCAGGCCGTGAGCGGATCGCGTGGGTGCGCGGCGACCGCGAAGCCGAAACTCGACACCGGCACTTCGGTGATGGGCTGCCAGCTTGCGGCGTTGTCGCTGCTGCTCCACATGCCGTTGTGATGCTGGCACCACAACGTGTCGGGGCTACCGTCGCAGCGCGCGATGCGGTGCGCGTCCTGAATGTTCTCGTCGGCAGCGCGCTCCGGCGGCATGTAGGCCGCGCTCATGCCGCGCGCCTGCAGCGCCCAGCTCGCGCCGTCGTCGCGCGTCACCCACACGCCGCCGCAGCTCACGCCGATCAGCAGCTCGCGCTCGCGCTGCGGATGCGGGCAGATCGAATGGATGCCCGGCACGTCGTAGCCGCCACCGAACCACTCGAGCCGCCCCGGCTGCTGCCACAGCGGCTCGACCAGTTGCCAGGAGCGGCCGAAGTCGGCCGAGCGGAACAGGCCGCCCGGCAAGGTGCCGGCCCAGACGGTGCCGTGCGCCTGCTCCAGCACCCAGATCAGCACGGTTTTCCAGGCCGGTCCGGCCGCGTCTTCGGGCTGCGGCGGATAGGCCGGCGCCGCCACTTCCGTCCAGCTCGCGCCGCTGTCGGCCGAGGCATGCACCTTGACGCCGAAGTGCCCCAGGTTGAGCGCCGCCAGCATGCGGCCCTGCCCATCCGGCGGCAGCACGGCCGTGACGGGCTCGCCGAGGAAACTGACGCGCTCGATGCGCCAGACGGCGCCGTGGCGGCTCAGCTCGAACAAGCCCTTGCGCGTGGCCACCCAGGCGCGATCGTTGACGGCATTGGTGCTCATCCAAACCTCCCCCGTTGCAAAGCGAGCGATCCGACTCTAGCCCCCGGACAGCGCCTGTAGCACATAGACGCTGCTGTCGGGCCGCAGCGGATCGCCCTGCGCCAGCCGGTCCCGGCTGGCCTGCCCGTCGATGTAGATGACGACGTTGGCGCGCACATGACCCTGATCGTCGAGCACGTAGCCGCGCAGACGCGGGTTGCGCTCGAAGGCGGCGTCGAGCGCCTCGCGCAAGGTCGCGGCCGGCACATCGATGCGCGGTGTTTCGGTGAATCGCTTGAGCTGCGGCGTGAACTCGACGCGGGGCATGGCGGCAATATTAAGCGCGTGCTTGGCGATGGCACACGATGCCCGGCATGTCGTTGGCGGCGAGGCTTCCGTGCTGCGAATGCGTGGGAAGGGGCGTCCCACTGCGCCCGCCCGGTGTTGCGCTAAGGTCAGCGCCAACCCAGCGCCGGCCCTTCCATGAACGCAGAAACGATCGCCGACG
This sequence comes from Methylibium sp., assembly GCF_013817345.1. GTDB lineage: Bacteria > Pseudomonadota > Gammaproteobacteria > Burkholderiales > Burkholderiaceae_C > Methylibium. The sequence goes on along the minus strand of NZ_JACDCW010000004.1, from coordinate 50,548 downwards.
ACGACACCACGCCGCTGCGCCACTACCCCGCGCTCATGCGCTTTTTCGCCGGCCGCGTGGCCGCGACGATGGCCAACCAGATGCTGATGGTGGCCATCGGCTGGCAGATGTACACGCTGACGGGCAGCGCCTGGGACCTGGGCTTGGTCGGGCTGTTCCAGTTCGCGCCGGCACTGGCGTTGGTGCTGATTGCAGGCCATGCCGCCGACCAGCTCGACCGGCGTCGCATCGTGGGCCTTGCCATGGCGTCGCAGGCGCTGGTGTCCGTGCTGCTGGTCGCCGCCGCGCTGGGCGGCTGGGCCAGCCGCGAGTTGCTGCTGGGACTGTCGGTGGCGATCGGCTGCGCCAAGGCGTTCCAGATGCCGGCGCAGCAGGCTTTGCTGCCGCTGCTCGTGCCCGATGCGGTGCTGCCGCGGGCGATGGCCTTCAACTCGGCCGGCATGCAGGCGGCCGTCATCGGCGGGCCGGCCATCGGCGGCTTCCTGTTCGTGGCCGGCGCCAGCGCGACCTACGGCGTGTGCATGCTGCTCTTCGCCGCCGCCAGCGTGCTGTTCGCCGGCGTGCGCTACACGCACATTGCGCCACTCCGGGAGCCGATGAGCCTGGAGACGGTGCTGGCCGGCTTTCGCTTCATCCGTCACCGGCCGGTGGTGCTGGGCGCGATCTCGCTCGACCTCTTCGCGGTGCTGCTCGGCGGCGCGACGGCGCTCCTGCCAATGTTCGCGAAGGACGTCCTGCACGTCGGTCCCTGGGGCCTGGGCCTGCTCCGCGGTGCGCCGGCGGCCGGCGCGCTGGCGATGTCGGTGGCGCTTTCGCTGTGGCCGTTCCAGCGCCGCGTCGGCCGGCGCATGTTCGCTGCCGTCGCCGTGTACGGCGTGTCGATGCTGGTCTTCGGCTTGTCGACCTTGTTCTGGCTCTCGATGGCGGCGCTAGCGGTGGCGGGCGCGGCCGACATGGTCAGCGTGGTGATCCGCCAATCGCTGGTGCAACTGGAAACGCCCAACGCCATGCGCGGACGGGTCAGCGCGGTCAACTCGATCTTCATCGGCGCGAGCAACCAGCTCGGCGAGTTCGAGTCGGGCGCCACGGCGGCGCTGCTCGGGCCGGTCGGCTCGGTGGTGCTGGGCGGCGTGGGCACGCTGCTGATCGCCGGTACGTGGATGAAACTCTTCCCCGATCTCGCGCGGCGCGAGCGGCTGCGCGCCGAGCCCCCCTGAAGAAAACCACCGAAGAAAGGCCTGCGATGAACGAGACCCTCTGCATCCTCACCGGCGCCTCGCGCGGCCTGGGCGCGGCCCTGGCCGAGCAACTGCTCGCGCCCGGCGTGACCCTGCTTGCACTCTCGCGCCGTGAGCATCCGCGGCTGGCCGAACTGGCAAGTGCTGCCGGCGCTTCGTGCGAGCAATGGTCTGTCGACCTGGCCGAGCCGCTCGCGGCGGCGGCCCTCGACGCATGGCTCGGCGCGTTCGATGCCCAGCGCTTCGCCACGGCAACCTTGATCAACAACGCCGCCGCGCTGGCTCGCGCCGGCCCGCTGGAGGCGAGCGACCCCGAGGACCTGTCGCGTGCACTGCGCGTCGGACTCGAGGCACCATTGCTTCTGACCGCGGCCTTCCTGCGCGGCACACAGAACTGGCGTGCCGAGCGCCGGCTGCTCAACATCTCCTCTGGCCTGGGCCGCTACGCGATGGCCGGCCAGGCGGCGTATTGCGCGGTAAAGGCCGGCCTCGACCACGCCTCGCGCGTGATCGCCCTCGATGCTGCAGGCCAAGCGCGCGGCGTCAAGGTGGTGTCACTGGCGCCCGGCGTGGTCGACACCGACATGCAGACTCAATTGCGCGAGAGCGATCCGGCCGGCTTTCCGGATCGCGATCGCTTCGTCGAACTCAAGTCGCAGGGCCGGCTCGACACGCCGGCCGAGGCGGCCGCCAAGGTCCTGCGCTGCCTGCAAGGCAGCGACTTCGGCCGCGAGCCGGTGGCCGACGTGCGCGGCGCCTGAAGCACACACGCTGCGCATCGGCGTGGCCCGCTTGGAACGCGACGCCACGCTCGCCGCTTGTGCTTGTATATGCACAGTGGACTGTGCACCGCTCTGCGCTCTCTACGGCCGTGTGCCTCCTCGAGGCTGCATGACGAAGGCGTCGCGCGCCTGCTTGCCGAGGAAGGGATGGTCGGTGAAGAAGCCGTCCATGCCGAGTTGCAGAAAGGCACGCAGCTGACCGGCCAGGTCGCCGAGCGCGGCGGGGTCGCTGCCGGCATTGAACTCGTCCGGCAAGAAGGCGTTTTCGGCGCGGAAGGTATGGCCGTGCACCAGCAGGCCGGCGGCATGCGCATCGGCGATCAGCGAGGTCGGCGTGCCGAGCCGGCCGCCCACCAGCGGAATGATCATCGGCGTGGATGGACCGATGCCATGCGCATACCGCGCGATCTCGGTCAGACCGGCGGGTGTCACGAGGTCGAGGTAGCCGCGCGGATCGCCGCTCAGCACGAAATCCCAGGGCTTGCCGCCGTTGGACAGCAATTGCACGAGCGGCACGCGTGTCATGCGCGCGAGTTTTCTCAGGTTCGCGGTCTCGAAGGACTGCACGAACACCGGCGCATCGGCACGGCGGTAGCCGTAGCGTTCAAGCGAGCGCACCAGCGGCTCCTCGAGCGCCAGGCCGATGCCCTCGAAGTAACTGGGGTGCTTTGTTTCGGGATAGATGCCGACCGGTGTGAAGCCCTTGCTCTTGCCGCGCCCCGATGTCGCCTCGGCGCGTCGGCGCTCGTTGGTCCGGGCGACGAGGAGGAGCACTTCCTCGAAGGTCGGCACCTCGAACATGTCGTCGAAACGCGTGTTGGCCGCGCGCAGCGCGGGCAGGCGTTCGCGGGCGCGCAAGGTCTTGAGTTCGGCCAAGGTGAAGTCCTCGGTGAACCACCCGGTGATGCTGTCACCGTCGATGCGCTTCGTCGACTTGCGGTCCGCGAATTCGGGGCGCTCGGCAACGTTCGTGGTGGCCTCTCGCAGGCTGCCGTCCGCATTGAGGATGGCGATCGCGTTCTCGTGGCGCGCGACCAGCACGCCGTCCTTGGTGCTGACCAGGTCGGGCTCGATGTAATCAGCGCCCTGCTCGATCGCCATCCAGTACGCGGCCAGCGTGTGTTCCGGCATATAGCCGCTCGCGCCGCGGTGGCTGATGACCAGCGGTGCTGCCGTCGGTGCGGTCTTCCCTGTCGAACCTCGCCCCTCGGCCGGCGAGCGGGCCGTGCCCGCGACGAGGGCGAAACCGGCGAACAGCAGCGCAAGCGTTTTCATAGGAGTTCTTCGCCAGTGCAGACAGCTCCGCACGGTAGTGCAGCGTTGATGACCGCCGCATGTCAGGGTGGTGATTGCTGACGTTCGGGTGACTCGCTCGCCGGTGACGCCTCGCTCAACACTCGCACTCGCGCGCCTTGAACGGCGACGACCTGGCCGGCGCGCAGCTTGGCGGTCTTGCGCAGTTCGTCCTGGCCGTCGACCTGCACGCGACCCGAGGCGATCAACGCCTTGGCTGCACCGCCGCTGCCGGCCAGCCCGGTGGCCTTGAGCAACGCGTCGAGGGTGATGAACTCGCCCCGCAGTGCAAAGTCGATCTGTTGCAGGCGTGTGCTCACGCGCGGCACCTCGTTCCGGCCCGCATCCGGCTCAGCCACGGTGAATCGGGTCGATCCACAACACCGTCTGCGGCTTTTCCACGGGTTCGATGTCGAGGTTGACCGCCACCGCTTCGCCATCGCTTCTGACCAGCACGCATTCGAGCGTCTCGTCGGCGCTGGCGTTGATCTCCTGGTGCGGCACGAAGGGCGGCACGTAGATGAAGTCGCCCGGTCCGGCTTCGGCGGTGAACTCGAGCTGCTCGCCCCAGCGCATGCGTGCGCGGCCTTTGACCACGAAGATCACGCTCTCCAGCGGCCCGTGGTGGTGCGCGCCGGTCTTCGCATCCGGATGGATGTGCACGGTTCCGGCCCACAACTTCTGCGCCCCGACGCGCGCGAAATTGATCGCCGCCTTGCGGTCCATGCCGGGCGTCTGTGCCGTGTTGGCATCAAGCTGACCGGCCGCGATCACGCGCACGCCATCGTGCATCCAGCGTGCGCCGGATTCTTCAGGTAAGGGGGAGTCGCTCATGGTGTTTCCTCGGTTGAAGGCCGTTGCAATGGCCTCGCATTCTGCGGGGACGCTTGCTTCAATGCGTCGAGCCGGTGAGATACAATTCGCTTGTAGATATACGCAAGACCGTGGTTCTAGAGGTTTGTTCAATCCGGTCATCGCTCGATGGCCGTCTGGCTCGTACCCCCCAGGTAGCGTTTCTTGAGTGTCTCTGCACGAGCGCGGCATGTTGCTGTGCCTTAATCTTTTGACCGATAGGAACGTTTTATGAGCATGCAAACCGGCACCGTCAAGTGGTTCAACGAAAGCAAGGGCTTCGGCTTCATCGCCCAGGACGGCGGCGGCGCCGACGTGTTCGCGCATTTCCGCGACATCCAGGGCTCGGGCTTCAAGACCCTGCTCGAGAACCAGCGTGTCGAGTTCGAAGTGAAGCAAGGCCAGAAGGGCCCGCAGGCTGCGAACATCCGCCCGCTGTAATCAGCGGCGGATCGACGCTACAGACAAGACGCGGCTCCGGCCGCGTTTTTCATTGCATCGCGGCTTCGGCCGCGTTTTTCATTGCAGTCCGCATTGCAGTCCGGGGACGGCCGTTTCCCCTGCCGTGCGACTTCGACCTGTCTCATTCACCGCCCGGCCCGCCGGTCATGCCGGGGACAACGCGGCCCTGCAACACGCAGAGAATCACGCCGAATGAAGGCCCTTGACCCCCTGCCCCTGTCGCGCCCCGCTTCCTGCACCGAACTGTTCATCGCCTTCACCGGCCTGGCGCTGCAGGGTTTCGGCGGCGTGCTTGCCGTCGCCCAGCGTGTGTTGTGCGAGAACAGGCGCTGGCTCAGCGAAGCCGAATTCGTCGAGATGCTGGCCCTCGCCCAGGTGATGCCAGGGCCGAATGTGTGCAACCTTGCCATCATGGTCGGCGACCGCTTCTTCGGCACGCGCGGCGCGTTCATCGCGCTGGCCGGCATGATGGCCGTGCCGCTGGCCCTCGTGCTCGCGGCCGCGGCGCTGTATACCCGCTTCGAGGCGCAGCCCATGGTGGCCGGCGCGCTGCGCGGGATGGGCGCGGTGGCGGCGGGCATGATTCTCGGCACCGCATTCAAGCTCGCCGCTTCGCTGCGAGGCAACGCGCTCGGCTTGCCGCTGACGATCGGCCTGGGGGCGGCCTGCTTCGTGGCGATCGCGGTGTTGCGTTGGCCGCTGGTGTGGGTGCTGCTCGGTCTCGGTGCAGTCGCTTGCGCGCTGGCGTGGCACAGACTCGCCCGCAGTCAGGCCGGCGCATGAAGCGGCAGCGCCGACAGGACCGCGAACGTGCCCCTGTCGAGTTCGGCGACGAATCTCCGCGCGCCGACTCGAGACGAAGCGCCGGGGTGCTTCGATGAACACCGAGCTACTGCTCAGCCTGTTCGGTCACTTCCTGCTGTTGTCGCTGCTGTCGATCGGCGGGGCGATCACGGTGGCGCCCGACATGCACCGCTGGATGGTGGTAGAGCAGCAGTTGCTGAACGACGCCCAGTTCACATCGTCGATCGCCATCGCGCAGGCCGCTCCGGGCCCGAACGTGCTGTTCGTCGCCATACTCGGCTACCAGGCGGCCGGCTTGCCAGGCGCCGCCGTCACCTTGGTGGGCATCCTGCTGCCTTCGGCCACCCTGGCGCTGCTTGCTTCGCGCTGGGGCCATGCACGGCAGGACTGGCGCGCCGTGCGCGCCTTCAAGCTGGGCATGGCGCCGGTCACGCTGGCACTGATCGCGGCCACCGGCTGGCTGCTCACTGCACCGCTCACCGAATGGCGTGCGCTCCTGGTCACCGCCGCTGCCGCGCTGCTCGTGTGGCGCACGCGGCTGCACTTGTTGTGGCTGATCACGGGCGGTGCGGTGCTCGGCATGATGGGCTGGGTGTGAATTTGGCGGGTGTGCGACAGGCTTGCAGTCGCGGACGACGGCCACCTGCAGTGCCCTCACGATTCATGGCCGCGGTCTGCTGATTCGACCCCCAACCGACGAGGGGCGGCCGGCCACCCGGACCACCGCCCGACCCATTGGCGTGCACACTAAATCCCGTGGAACAAGGAGCCGCATCCGCATGACGACCGACGTGATCCGAAACGAGACCGCCTCGCGCTTCGAGGCGACTGTCGATGGGCACGTGTGCATCGCCGACTACCGCCTGCACGGCGACGTGATGGTGATGCCCCATACCGTCGTGCCCTCGGCGCTGCAGGGCCGTGGCATTGCCGCCGCGCTGGTGCGGGTCGCGCTGGAATGGGCACGCGCCGAGGGCCTGAAAGTCGAGCCGCTGTGCTCCTACGTGGCGCTCTACATGCGCCGCCATCCCGAGACGCAGGACCTGCTGGCGCAGCGCTGAGAAATGCGCTCTATCCGGCGCCGACGACGCCGCAGCATCGCGCCCATCGGTTCTTGCGCAGGCCGGCCCGGAGCAGAAACACTGGAAGGCGCACCGCCCGGCGCTAACCGGCACTCCGGCGGTTCTCGCGTTCCTGCAGCACCCGCCACAGCACCTTGCCGGCGCCCGACTTCGGCAGCACATCGACGAACTCGACGACACGGGGGTACTTGTAGGCCGCCATCTGCTCGCGCGCCCAGTCGATGATCTCTTCGGCAGTGGCGGCGGCGTGGTCGTCGCGCCGCACGATCACCGCCTTGACCGATTCGCCGCGGTAGGCATCGCGACTGGCGATGATGCAGGCTTCCTGAACGGCGGGGTGCTTGTAGAGCATCAACTCGACCTCGGCCGGCCAGACCTTGAAGCCGCTCGCGTTGATCATGCGTTTGAGTCGGTCGGTGAGGAAGAAGTAGCCTTCCTCGTCCATGCGACCGAGATCGCCGGTGCGGAAGAACAGCTTGTCGTCGCCGTTGATCCTCACGAAGGCCTCAGCCGTCGCTTCGGGATGGCGCCAGTAGCCCGTGAAGACCATCGGCCCGTGCGTGACGATCTCGCCCACCTCGCCGGGCGGCAACTCCTCCAGCGTCAGCGGATCGATCACGCGCGAGTCGGTGCCGTAGATCGGCATGCCCAGGCATTGCAGCTTGGCGCGTTCAGGCGGATTGGCGTGCGTGGGGGCAGCGGTCTCTGTCAGGCCGTAGCCTTCGGCGAAGGCGACGCCGAACTCGTCGAGCAGCCGTTGCGCCACGGCCTGCGGCATCGCCGCGCCACCGCCGCTCAGGTAGCGCAGCCGAGACAGATCGAAAGAGCGGTAGTTCGGGCTCGCGAACAGGTCGATGATCATCGTCGGGATGCAAGTCCAGTGCGTGACCCGATGGCGCGACATCAGCACGCCCGCCAGCTCGCGGTCCCAGCGCGGCATGAGCACGACGGTTCCACCGAGATAGACGGACCCGAGCACGCTGTAGACCATGCCCGTGATGTGAAAGAGCGGCACCACCCCCAGACTCACCGCCTCCGGCCCGCCGAAGCCGAACTGCCCACCGCCGACCGTGTTGTGCATCAACGTGCGGTGCGTATGCATGCAGCCCTTGGGCAGCCCCGTGGTGCCAGAGGTGTAGGGCAGCAGCGCCAGATCGTCGGGCCCAGCGGTGTGCGGGCGGGGCGCATGGCCTGCGGCGAGCGCATCGTTCCAGCGCGTGACCGGCAAGCCTTGCGGCAGCGGCGGATCGGCGCGCAGCCATTGCGCCATTGTTTGCGGCACCGGCAGATCGGGATCGAAGCGCTCGGGCAGCGCGTCGTCGTAGCGCGTGACCAGGAGGTGCGCGAGATGCTGCCCGGAAGGCAGCGCGGCATCGGCCTGCGCCACGTTCGCGGCGAGATCGGCGCTGCACACGACGACCCGCGTTTCGGGATCGGTGATGTAGTGGCCGAACTCCTCGGCCTTGTTCATCGGGTTGACCGGCACCACCACGGCATCGGCCCGCAACACTGCATAGCAGGCGACAACGAACTGCGGGCAGTTCTGCAGATACAGCGCGACCCGATCGCCACGCTTCACACCGGCCACCTGTTGCAGCCAACCGGCCAGCGCCTCGGCCTGGCGCTGCAGTTCGCCGTAACCGAGTTCTCGGCCGAAGAACACGTAGGCGGGCTTGTCAGGGTAGCGGCGCGCTGCGACTTCCAGGTTGAACCACAGCGTGGTGTCGGGCACCACCAGTTCGCGCGGCAGGCGCTTGGGCCAGTGCGCGAGGTGCGGTCGATCGGCGGGAACGGTGCTCATGTCGGCGGACGGCGGACGGCTTGTGCCGGAAGCAACCGGTATACCCCGCGAGTCGGAGCGTGGGCACTGGGGCTGCGCCGTAGAACTTGTTGCGCCTGGAACATTGGACCCGTCCGAGCCGCCGCTCCGGCTCCGCGCAGGGCCCCGGCCCGCATCACCTCAGAACGAGGGCCGGGTCTGTTGGCCTTGCCGTTCCAGGAGATCGAGGCATTCGGCGTCTCGCGCGAACTCCGGCTTTCTGCACTGGCGCTGCAGGCAGAACTGCATCGAAAAGAAATTGCGGTCGCCGCAGGACTGCCGTGCCGTCTGCGCCGCTGCTGCGGGAGCGCGCACCGGACGCGCGCGTTGCGTGCGCGCCGAAGAACTGTCGGCCGCCGCGGCGACGGCCTCGTCGGTAGCTGCCTGCCGCGTCGTCTCCAGTGCAGAAGGCGGGCTTTCACCGGAAGAGATGGTGGTGGCCGGCGCCTTGCGTTGCGCGACAGGCGCTGCCGACACGGGCGGCGATGGAGAGACAAGCGCCGGGGCGGCAGCAGTCTGCGCAGGTTCCACGATGAGTTCGGTGACGATCTGCACCGACGGGGGCGGCTCTGCAACGCTCGGCGCCCGCATGGCCGGCGACAAGGGCGCGCGGCTTTCGACGAACTCGGCCGCCGGTGTTTCCGGCCGCATCGCCGAGTACCCCATCAGCGCTGCAAGGACTACAGGCGCCAGGCCAAGCATCGCCAGGCGCCGCGGCGGCATCGTCACGAACGGCGCCAGCACCGCCGCTGCGGCCTGCACGGAGCGCTTGCCCGGTGCTCGTGCCGCCTTCGCGGCCGAAGCTCGGGCCGATGAATCGGTTCTCGGGCCGATCGTCGCCCAGGCCGTGGTCACGGCGGCCTCGCCGCCCGAGCGCCGCAGCCGTGCCTCGGTCGGCGCAAAAGGCGCCCGTGAAAGACCGCTCTGTGGCTTGGCCGGCAAGGCGATGAGTTCCGCCCCGACCGGCGGCGCCGGCTCGCCGTGAAGAGCGGCCCGAAAGGCCGCCGCATGCTGCGGTCTGGCTTGCGGCCGCACGGCCAGCGCCGCGTCGATGGCGCCAAGGAAGGCGGCGCTGTAGCGCGAGCCGTCGGCCGCGGTCAGCTCATCGCCAAGCGCGAGCAACGAGGGCAGTTCGTCGTGCAGCATGCGCAGTGCCGCCGGCACGGGCGCACGGCCGATGAGGCAGAAGTGCAGTACCGCAGCCAGGCTGTAGAGGTCGGTCCAGGGGCCCTGAAGCAGCTGCGAAGATTCGCCGTACTGCTCGATCGGCGCGAAATTCGGCTTGAGGATGGCGGTGAGCGATTGCGTGCGGTCGCTGATCACGAGCCGCGCCGCGCCGAAGTCGAGCAGCACGGCCGCGCCGTCCGGCTGCAGCAGGATGTTGTCGGGCGCGACGTCGCGGTGATAGACCTGCTCGCGGTGAAGCGCCTCCAACGCGCCGAGCATCGCGTCGGCCAATGCCAGCAGCCAGTCCTCGTTCGGCGGCGACGCCATCGCGGTGCGCGCGATGCTCAGCGTCTGGCCTTCGTAGTAAGGCATCACCATGTAGGCGGTGCCGTTTTCTTCCCAGAATCTGTAGACCTTGACCAGCGCCGGATGGTCGAAGCGCGCCAGCAGCCGCGCCTCGTTCACGAAAGAGCGCAGCCCGATGCCGAAGGTCTTGACGTGCGCTTCCGAGCGCACGGCGATCTGTGTGCCGCCGCGCCGGGCCGCGAGCGCCGCCGGCATGTATTCCTTCAAGGCCACATGACGTTCGAGCGCATGGTCGAACGCCAGGTAGACGATGCCGAACCCGCCGATCCCCAGCACCCGCTCGATCTCGAACTCGGACAGGCGAGTGCCCGGCGCGAGTGCGTCGGGGTCGATCTCAGCGAGGGAAGCGCTCATTCCAGGCAGGACGGGCAAACGTGACAAACAGTTTCAGTTCCGCATTGGACGCCGCAACGCGCCTCGCTGGCGTGATGCCGCGTCCACCGCAGCACGAAGCGTGTCGAACCTCACAGAGAACTGCACGCTTGTCGCCGTGTTCCCACGAAGCGCAACGGCCACGGCCGCACGGCAACGCTTGCGCCGGCCGTTATGCTGGCTGCCCGACCCATTCCCGTTCTCATTCCATAAAGGATTGCCATGCACACCACTCCCTCGGGCTTGCAGTACGAAGACACCACCGTTGGCAGCGGCGCCACCGCCGCTGCAGGGCAGAAGGTCAGCGTGCACTACACCGGCTGGCTCTACGACGACGGCAAGGCAGGCGCCAAGTTCGACTCCAGCAAGGACCGCGGCCAAGCCTTCGAGTTCGAGCTCGGCGCCGGCATGGTGATCCGGGGCTGGGACGAAGGCGTGGCCGGCATGCAGGTCGGCGGGTCGCGCCGACTCGTCATCCCCGCTGCGCTGGGCTACGGCGCACGCGGCGCCGGCGGCGTGATCCCGCCGAACGCGACGCTGCTGTTCGAAGTCGACCTGCTCGGCGTGGACTGACACCCCCGCCCCGGCCGGCATGCGAGCCGGCCCGCATCGCGACCACCGTGCCCTCCAACATCAACCGCGGCATCCTGCAGGCCAGCCTCGCCTATGCATGCTGGGGACTTTTCCCGCTGTACTTCAAGGCGCTGCAGGCAGTGCCGCCGCTGGAGCTGCTGGCGCACCGCGTGACCTGGTCGCTGCTCTTCGTGGCCGCATTGCTGGCCGCGCAACGGCGTTGGACGTGGCTCGGCGCGGCACTGCGCGATCCGCGCGTGCTGCGCAGTTGCGCGGCCAGTTCGCTGCTGATCGCGATCAACTGGTTTTTCTACATCTGGGCGGTGTCCAGCGACCGCATTGTCGAGGCGAGCCTGGGTTATTTCATCAATCCGCTGGTCAACGTGCTGTTCGCCGCGCTCGTTCTCGGCGAGCGACTGCGGCGCGGTCAGTGGGTGGCCGTGGCGCTGGCTGCGGCGGGTGTCGCGTGGCTCACCGTGCAAGCCGGCGCGCCGCCTTGGATCGCACTGGCGATTGCGGTGTCGTTCGCGGGCTACGGCCTGCTGCGCAAGACCGCGCCGCTCGGTGCGCTCGAAGGGCTGGCCATGGAGACGCTCATGTTGGGGCCGATCGCGCTCGCCGTGCTGGCCTGGCTCGCGCTGCAAGGTCAGGCCGCGTTCACTGACAGCGGCGGCGCCACGCGATGGCTGCTAATCGCCGCCGGACCGATTACCGCGATACCGCTGCTGCTGTTTGCCGCCGGTGCGCGGCGCATTCCGTTCGCACTGCTCGGCCTGCTGCAGTACATCGGGCCGACCCTGCAATTGCTGTTGGGTGTGCTGATCTTCGACGAACGCTTCGATGCGCGGCGCGCGATCGGGTTCGGAGCGATATGGGCGGCACTGGCGCTTTACAGCGCCGAGAGCTTGTGGCGCAGCCGGCGCAGCGGGGCAAGGGCGTGATCGCGGCGCTGAACGAGAATCACCGCTGAGCCGCCTCCTGTCATTGCCCCCGCCGATGCCCCGTTTGCCGAAGTTCCGCGACACCCTGATCAATACGCGCGACCTGCTCGTCACGGGCGGTCCTTTCGTGCTGATCGCGCTGGCCCTGCTGGTGCTGGCCTACTGGGCGCTCGACCCCACGCCACCGACGAAAGTCACGCTGGCCACGGGCCCCGAACAAGGCGCCTATGCCGAGTTCGGCCAGCGCTACAAGGCCCATCTGCAGCGCTTCGGCATCGAAGTGGAACTGCGTCCGACACAGGGTTCTTCGGAGAACCTCAAGCTGCTGCAGGATCCGGAATCGGGCGTCGATTTCGCCTTCGTGCAAGGCGGCGCCGGCCGGCTGCGGCGCAACGACGAGGGGCCACCGCCGGATCTAATGTCGCTTGGCAGCCTGTTCTACGAGCCGGTGTGGTTGTTCTATCGCGAGGCCGCTGCGAAGCAAAAGCTCGGCAGAGAGCAACTCGAAAGCCTGGCTCAACTGAAGGGCTGGCGCGTGAACATCGGCGCCCCCGGCAGCGGCGTGACCAACCTGATGCTGCGGCTGTTCGACGCCAACGGCCTAGCGCCGGAAGATCTGGTCGTGCAGCGCCTGGGCAACACGCCGGCCGTGGTGAGCCTGTTCGCGGGCGATACCGATGCGCTCGTCTACACCTCGGCGCCGGAGTCGCCCCTGGTGCAGATGCTGCTGCTCACACCCGGCATCGGGTTGATGGATTTCGCCCAGGCCGAGGCCTATTCGCGGCGCCTGCCCGTCGTCTCGCCCGTGCTGCTGCCGCGCGGCGTGGTCAAGCTCGGCGAAGACGTGCCGGCGCAAGACATCCGCCTGCTCGCACCCACCGCGATGCTCGTCGCGCGCGAAGACGCTCACCCGGCCCTGCAGCAGCTTTTCGTGCAGGCGGCAAGCGCCATCCACAGCGGTGCCGGCTGGTTCCAAAGGCGGGGTGAGTTCCCGAGCCTGCTCGGCAGCGAGCTGCCGCTGGCCAAAGAGGCCGAGCGCTTTTTCCAGTCGGGCCCGCCTTTCCTTCAGCGCTACCTGCCGTTCTGGCTGGCCAACCTGATCGACCGCATGTGGGTGGTGCTGGCCGGCGTGATCGTGGTGCTGATTCCGCTCTCGCGCGTACTGCCACCGCTTTACGAATTGCGGGTTCGCTCGCGCGTGTTCCGCTGGTATGCGCGGCTGCGCCAGATCGAGGAAGGCCTCGCCGACGGCCCGCAGGGCGCGCAGCCGCTCATGAACGACCTCGACGAACTCGACTCCAGGGTCAAGCAGCTGCAGGTGCCGCTCTCGCATGCCGACGAGCTGTACGCGCTGCGCAGCCACATCGACCTGGTGCGCAAGAAACTGCGCGCACTGGGCGCCCAAACTCTCAACCCGACGGCCTCATGACCACACCTTCGCCTGCCACTTCCTCGTCCGCCGCGCCCTCCAAGCCTCGTGTCGTCATCGTCGGTTGCGGCTTTGGCGGCATCGAGGCGGTGCGCGTGTTGTCCAAGGCGGCCGTCGAGATCACGCTGATCGACCGCACCAACCATCACCTGTTCCAGCCGCTGCTGTACCAGGTGGCCACCGCGGGGCTGTCCGCACCGGCCATCTCGGGGCCGATACGCCACATCCTGCGCAGCGAGATGCGGCGCGGCAACCTCACCATCCTGCTCGGCGAGGTGAGCCGCATCGACGCCAGCGCGAGAAGCGTGCTGCTCGAAGATCGCGGCATGGCCGACGGCGGCCCGGAGCGCATCGACTACGACTACCTCATCGTCGCCGCCGGTGCCACCCACAGCTATTTCGGCAACGACGGCTGGGCGGCTCACGCGCCGGGGCTCAAGACGCTGGCCGATGCCTTCAACATTCGACGCCGCGTGCTTCTGGCCTTCGAGCGTGCGGAGCGCGAGGCCGAGATGGCGCGGCGCAACGCCTGCCTGACCTTCGCGGTGGTCGGCGCCGGACCGACCGGCGTGGAGATGGCCGGCATGCTGGCCGAGATCGCGCAGCACACGCTGCCCGAGGAGTTCCGCCGCATCGACTCCAAGCGCACGCGCGTCGTGCTGGTCGAGGGCGGGCCGCGCGTGCTCAGCGCTTTCAGCGACAAGCTGTCGCAGAAGGCGCTGGAGCAACTGCGCTCGCTCGGAGTGGAAGTGCTGACCAACGCCAAGGTCAGCACGATCGATGCCGACGGGCTGACTTACGAGGCGCTCGACGGCAGCACCCGCAGGCTCGATGCGCAGACCGTGGTGTGGGCGGCCGGTGTGGCCGCTTCGCCGCTCGGCGCCTCTCTCGCTGCGACCACCGGCTGCGTGCTCGATCGCGCCGGGCGCGTGGTGGTCAATGCGGACCTGAGCGTGAACGACCACCCCGAGGTGTTCGTTGTCGGCGATCTGGCGGCCGCCACCAGCCCCGACAAGACCGGCACGCCGCAGCCCGTGCCGGGCGTCAGCCCCGCCGCCAAGCAGATGGGCCGCACAGCGGCCAACAACCTGCTCGCTCGCCTGCAGGGCGAGCCGACGAAGCCGTTTCGCTATGCCGACTACGGCTCGCTGGCCACGATCGGACGGCGGGCAGCCGTTGCGGCGGTCGACATGCCGGTGCTCGGCCCTGTGCAGTTCAGCGGCGGTCTGGCCTGGCTGTTCTGGCTGTTCGTGCACATCTACTTCCTGATCGGCTTTCGCAACCGGATGGTGGTGCTGACCGATTGGGCGTGGGCCTATTTCAGCTTCGAGCGTCAGGCCCGCGTGGTGGCCGACCCGGACTTGGCGCCCCGCCCCACCGCCGAGCGCAGCGCCTAAAATTGCGGCAGCGATCGGCGGTGCAGCCGCGTCGCCCGGCGCGGTCGGCATATGCACCGCCGCGCCGCTTTTCAGCCAGCAAGGAGAAGCGCTTTGGACACCCGCCTCTCAGCGATCCGCCTGCGCCTCGAGCGACTGCGCGAGGCGATGCGCGCGAAGGGATTCGACGCGGTGCTGCTGCCGTCGAGCGATCCGCATCTCTCCGAGTACCTGCCGGGTCACTGGCAGGCTCGTGAATGGTTCTCCGGCTTCACCGGGTCGATGGGCACGCTGGCCGTGCTGGCCGACAGCCGCGCGGCCCTGTTCGCCGACAGCCGCTACTGGGAACAGGCCGAGGCCGAGCTGATCGGCAGCGGGATCGAGCTGGTGAAGATCGCCACGGCGCAGTCGAATGCGCACGTGCATTGGCTGATTTCGCAGCTTGCATCGGGTGGCACGGTCGCGGTTGACGGCGCGGTGCTCGGTCTGGCCGCCGCCGAGCAACTGAGCAGCACGCTGGCGGCCGCCGGCATCGCGTTGCACACCGGCGAGGATCCGCTCGCAGGCGCTTGGCCTGAACGCCCTGCCCTGCCCGCCGCGGCGCTGTACGAACACCTCGCACCGCATGCAGCCACCGCGCGAAATGCCAAGCTCTCTCGCCTGCGCGAAGCCATGGCCAGGCAGGGCGCCACGCATCACCTGATCTCGACCCTCGACGACATCGCCTGGCTCTTCAATCTGCGCGGCGCCGACGTCGAATACAACCCGGTATTTTTGGCGCACGCGATGGTCGAGCGCGATGGCGAGGCGCAGCTTTTCGTCGGTGCAGGCAAGGTCGATTCGGCGCTGGCCGCGACCTTGGCCGCTGACGGCGTGCGCCTGCGGCCCTACGAACAGGCCCGCCCGGCGCTCGCCGCCTTGCCCGCCGGCAGCACGCTGCTCATCGATCCGAAGCGCGTGACGCTCGCCTTGCGAGAGTCCGTCGCCCACGGCGTGCACCTGATCGAGTCGATCAATCCGACGACGCTCTTCAAGAGCCGCAAGAACGATGCCGAGGCCGCCTTCGTGCGCGAAGCCATGGCGCACGACGGTGCGGCGATGTGCACCTTTTATGCCTGGTTCGAGCGCGCACTGGGCCATGAGGCGATCACCGAATTGACGGTCGCACAGCGGCTGAGCGCCGAGCGCGCCAGGCAGCCCGGCTATGTCGGCCTGAGTTTTCCGGTCATCGCCGGCTTCAACGCGAACGGCGCGATGCCGCATTACCGCGCCACCGAGAAAGCACCCGCGCACATCTCGCGCCAGGGCGGCGTGGAGGCCAACGGTCTGCTACTGATCGACTCGGGCGCGCAGTACCTCGGCGGCACGACCGACGTCACGCGCGTCTGGCCCATCGGCATGCCCAGCGCGGCCATGAAGCGCGACTACACGCTGGTGCTCAAGGGCACGATCGCGTTGTCCCAAGCCCGCTTTCCCCTCGGCACGCCCGGGCCGATGCTCGATGCGATCGCGCGCGCGCCGCTGTGGGCCGCCAGCTGCGAATTCGGGCACGGCACCGGACACGGCGTCGGCTATTTCCTCAATGTGCACGAGGGACCGCAGAGCATCAGCAAGGCGGTGGTCACGCCCGAGATGGCAATGCAGCCCGGGATGATCACCTCGGTCGAGCCGGGCCTGTACCGCCCCGGCCGCTGGGGCGTGCGGATCGAGAACCTCGTGCTGACCGTGCCGGCGCCGAGCGACGAGTTCGGCGAGTTCCTGCGCTTCGAGACGCTGACGCTGTGCCCGATCGACACGCGCTGCATCGAGCGTTCGCTGTTGCGCAGCGACGAAGTGGAGTGGCTGAACGATTACCACGCCGTGGTGAGGGAGCGGCTTTCACCGCTTGTCGAAGGAGAGGTACTGGCTTGGCTTCAGGCGCGTACGCAGGCACTCGGCTGACCGGCAACAACATCGGCCTGCGCTGATCCGTCGCCGCCAGAACAATCCGCCCGCACGCAGACTGTTTCCCGGGTCGGCGTGCTGCTATTGCCTGTCGCCGCCGAGAACGCCGCCCAGCAGCCCGCCCGCGCCGAAGCCGCCCAGCACCGAACCTTCGCCCCGGCCGCCGCCTCCTGTTTGCGGCGCGGCGGCGAACACGCGCGATGCCAGCCGCGAGAACGGCAGGCTTTGCAGCCATACGCTACCCGGGCCGGTGACCTTCGCCAGGAACAGGCCCTCCCCGCCGAACAACGCGGTCTTGATCTTCCCGACGTACTGGACCTCGAAGGCCACCGTCGGCAAATAGGCGACCACGCAGCCGGTATCGATCAGCAGCGTTTCGCCCGCCTGCAGCTCGCGCTTGAGCACGGTGCCGCCGGCATGCACGAAAGCCAGGCCGTCGCCGTCGAGCTTTTGCATGATGAAGCCCTCGCCGCCGAAGAAGCCGGCCGACAGCCGGCGCTGAAAGGCAATGCCCAGACTCACGCCGCGAGCAGCGCACAGGAAGGCATCCTTCTGGCAGATCAGGCTGCCGCCCAGACGGTGCAGATCCATCGCCAGAATCTTGCCCGGGTAAGGCGCGGCAAACGCGACACGCTGCTTTACCGTGGCTTGATTGGTATAGACCGTGGTGAACAACGATTCGCCAGTCACCAAGCGCTTGCCGGCACCCAGCAACTTGCCGAACAAGCCTGCTTGTTGCGCCGAAGCGTCGCCGAATACCGTGTCCATGCCGATGCCGGCGTCCATGAACATCAAGCTGCCCGCTTCGCCGATAGCCGCCTCGCCGGGATCGAGTTCGATCTCCACGAACTGCATTTCTGCGCCCTTGATCTCGTAATCGACCACATCCATCGCCATCTCCCAGCCCTCCTGTGAGCAAACGTTCATCGCACGAGGCCCATGCTAGCGTTTGACCGCTGCGGCACCGGGCCGACTTCAGCAGCCGCCACCCCCTCTTGGGGGAGGATTCGAAAAGATTCCCTCTGCAAGAATCCTTCGGCACTCGAAGAGGCACCGATGTTTGCTGGCGATTCGTTCACCGTCCATTTCCCCACCGTCCTGATGCTGTCGGTGCTGGTGATGGGCTCGGCCGCCGCCCTCATGAGTTTTTTCGGCGCCAACCAGCGCGTGTACCGAGGCTATGGATGGTGGGTGGCGGCGATGTGGCTCGCGGCGGCCGGCGGCGCGTTGCAGTGGCTGCGACCGGTTTGGCCGGGTGCAGTGGTCGGTGCCAACCTGCTCGTGCTGGCGTGGCCCGTGCTGGTCGTGACCGGCCTGCGGCGCTTCTACAACCGGGACCGCCTGCCTGCATCGGTCGCCGTGGACCTGCTGACTCTGAGCCTGTGCTACCTGCCCTGGTTGGCGGCCTGGGCCAGCCCGGCCTTCCAGCTTGGGCGCTCGATCACGTTCGCGACAGCCTTGCTGGCCTTGCACTCGTATGCCGCCTGGTTCATTGCACGACTGGAGGACTTCGGCGGCAGCCGCACGCTCAAGGCGCTGGCCCTGGTGATGATCGCTCAGGCGCTGGTGCCGCTGCTGGCCGCAGCGCAGCCGCTGATCACGGGCGCAATCGCTGTGCCGGGACATACTCTGCTGACACCCTGGGTGGTCCTTTCGACCATGGTGGCGATGTTGTTCACCGTGCACCTGTGTCTTGTGCTGACCCACGAGCGCACGGAACGCGACCTGCGCGAAACGCAGCGCCAGCTCCGCATACTCGCCGACATCGACATGCTGACCCAGGTGCCCAACCGCCGCCATTTCGAGGAACTGGCCGGTGCGGCCATCGGCGGCGCCGCGGCACGTGCGGTCCTGATGCTGTTCGACATCGACCATTTCAAGCGCATCAACGACAGCCTCGGCCACGCTCTCGGCGACGAGGCCTTGCGGCTGGTGGCGCGCTGCACGCGCGAAACGCTGCGCACGCACGACGTGCTCGGCCGCGTCGGTGGCGACGAGTTCATGCTGTTGCTGCCCGGCACCAACGTCGATGAAGCCTTGCTGGTCGCCGACCGCGTGACGACCCGCATCGACGAAGAGCACCGCAGCGGGCGCATCCCGCTTCACCTGAGCCTGAGCTTCGGTGTGGTCGACGTCACCGCCGGCGAAACACTCGAGTCAGCGCAGCACCGCGCCGACTTGGCCCTGTACGAGGCCAAGCGCCAGGGGCGGCGGCGCGCCGTCCAGGCACATCAACGCAACGGCAACACCGTGTTCGCAGAAAGCCGCCCGCTCGGGCTGGAGCCGCTCTAGGCAACACTGCGCGGCGCAGCGCGGCATGCCGTACGGCGGAGACCGGCGAGCAAAAAACGTGGAGCACTCACCGGTCGGGTTCGCGGCTCCATCTAACTTCGAAGCCGCTCACCACGGCAGTTCGCCCTTGAGGAACAAACGAGCTTCCGGCGGCACCTCGCCGTCGAAGAACTGCGCCGCGGAAAGATCGGCCAGCACGCGGCCATGCTCGAGGTAGATAACGCGCCCCGCCAGACGCTTGACCTGGCCGAGGTTGTGAGAGGCGATGAGGAGCGTCATGCCATGCGCGGCAAACTCTGCAAGCAGGGCCTCCACCTCCCGCCTGGCACTCGGATCGAGACTCGCAGTCGGCTCGTCGACCAGCAGCACGTCGGGCTGCAGCGCCCAAGCGCGTGCCAGCGCGAGGCGCTGTTGTTGCCCGCCCGACAGCGCGCGGGCGGGACGCCGCGCCTCGGACACGAGGCCGACCCGGTGCAGGGCCTCGGCACATCGCGCGCGCCCATTCGCGCCGCGCACGCCCGCCAGCCACAGACCCAAGCGCACGTTGCCCTGAACCGAAAGGCGCAACAGGAAGGGACGCTGGAACAGCATTGCGAACCGAACCGCGCGACGGGGCTCGGCGGCGCCCAGGATCACGCTCCGCGGCGCAGCGGCCGCTCTGCCCGCGATCCCAGCGCTCGCCTGTCCCGCTGACTCCCGGAGCCGGACGCCGCCGGCCGACACCGCCCCTTCCCGACGAAGTCCGACATTGGGCTTCAACAGCCCATGCAAGACACGCAGCAAGGTGCTCTTGCCCGAACCGTTCGCGCCGACAAGGGCGACGCATTCGCCGGCGGCAATGCTCAGATCGATGCTGCGCAAGGCCACATGGGCGCCATAACTCAGGCCAACGCCTTCCAGTGTGATCAGGGGCTCAGCCACGCGCTGCTCCCACCGCCACTGCCCCGGGTGGCATTGCGCCCGGAGCGGCGCCTTCTGCTTGCCCATGCACCCGCGCGGACCAGCCGCGCAGCACCGCGATCAGTACGTTCAGCAGCAGCACCACACCGAGCAGCACCATGCCCAGCGCGAGCGCCAGAGGGAGGTCGCCCTTGCTGGTTTCCAGGGCGATGGCGGTCGTCATTACCCGGGTGTGACCGTCGATGTTGCCGCCGACGATCATCACTGCGCCCACTTCGGCTATGGCCCGGCCGAAAGCGGCCAGCAGCACCGTCAAGAGCGCCATCCGTTCGTCCCACAGCAACAGCGCGCCGCTCATCCAGCGCCCTGCCCCGAGGGAGCGCAGCTGCTCGCCATTGAGCTGCCAGCTCGACTCGACAGCCTCGCGCGTCAGCGCGGTGACGATCGGCAAGACGAGCACGGTCTGAGCGATCACCATCGCGGTCGGGGTGAAGAGCAACCCCCAGGCACCGAGCGGTCCGGAGCGCGACAGCAACAAGTAGATCACCAGCCCCACGACCACGGCCGGCAGAGCCAGCGAGGTGTTCAACAACACCAGCAGGGCGCGTCGGCCGGGAAAGCGCGCTACGGCCAAGGCGGCACCTCCGGCCAAGCCGATGCCAGCGGCCAGCAAGCAGGCAGTGCCGCTCACGCCGAGCGACAGCGCCACGACCTCCCACAATCGCGCCTCGGCCTGCACGATCAGGACAACCGCGGTATGCAGGCTTTCGACAAAAGTGTTCATGTGACGTTCGGACCTGAAGCTCAGCGCCGGTACGGCACACTGCAACGCCTGCGATGCTAGGGACGGTTCTCCGCGGTGGCGATATGAACGACGATGCATAGCGAACATTCCCGAGCCCCGAAAGACACCGAAGGCGACGCCAGCGAACCTTTCGAGCCACAGCACACGCAAAAAGGCGATGCCTCCGTATCGGGCGCTGCGCAGGGCGGGGGCGCATCGGCGCGTGCCTTTCCCATGCCCGACGCGGTTTTGCGACTGCCGCAACGCGTGGAACTCACATACACCTTGGGCACCGAGCGCCCGCTCGGCGCGGTGCACCACCCGTTGTTCGCCCTGATCGACGCGCTGCACCGGCACGGCTCGGTCCAGTCGGCGGCCGGAGCCTTGGGCCTGTCCTATCGCCACGTCTGGGGTGAGCTGCGGCGGTGGGAGGCTCAGCTAGGCCGCTCATTGATCGTCTGGAAGAAGGGTCAGCCGGCGGCACTCACGCCGTTCGGCGAAAAGCTGCTCTGGGCCGAGCGGCGTGCGCAGGCCCGCTTGGCGCCGCAGATCGAAGCCTTGCGCATGGAGTTGGAGCGGGCACTCGCCGACGCATTCGACGACCGCATCGACGTGCTCTCCCTCTGCGCCAGCCACGACCATTCCTTGCCGCTGCTGCGCGAGCTCGCGTTGGCCGAACAACTGCACATCGATCTGGAGTTCGCCGGCAGCTTGGAGGCGCTGCGAGCGCTCGACGCGGGGCGCGCGCAATTGGCGGGCTTTCATGTGCTCGATGGCGCGGCGCGCGGCTCGGTCAGTGCACGCGCCTACAGGGCACGGCTCAAGCCGGGCCGCCACAAGCTGATCGGCTATGCACAGCGCGTGCAGGGATTGATGCTCCCACGTGGCAATCCGCACGGCGTCAGGTCGCTGCACGACATGGCGCGCCGTGAATTGCGGTGGGTCGGCCGCGCGGAATCTACCGGCACGCAAGTTCTGCTGAACGAGTTGCTCGAGCAGGCCGGCCTCGCCTCGCCGCTGAGTTTTGCGCTACTGGAACCCTCGCATGTGGCCGCCGCTCAGGCTGTGGCCAGCGGCGCGGCCGATGGCGCATTCGGCCTGCAGGCTGCAGCCCACGCCAGCGGACTCGACTTCATTGCGCTCGCGCGGGAGCGCTATTTCCTCGTCACCTTGAAAAGTACGCTAAACCAGCGTGCGATCAAACGCTTGGTCGCCTTGCTCGGCTCACCGGCGTGGGCACGAACGCTGAACGAGCTGCCGGGCTACCAAGCCACCGAACCCGGCGCTGTGCTGGCACTCACCAAGGTCTTGCCTTGGTGGACTTACCGCGGCGCCCGCTGAGTTCCTCAGCGCTCGTTTTCTCGGCCCGAAGGAGTCTGTGCGTCGAGTCCGCGAGAAGGTGATTCGGGCATCTGGCGCTCATCGTCCCGATGTTCAATGAGCTCCTCGATGAGCAGCCGTCCGTACTTCTGAGCCCGCTCAGCGTTGAAAGGCCGGACCACATCTGCGACGCGGCGGGCCTGATCGTCCGCCGAGGCCTTGACCACCAGCCAGTGAAAGCCCTTCTCGGCCAGCGCGCGATGCGCCTTTACCAAGTTCATTTCCTGACCGATGGACGCGAGCACGCTCGCATTCGCCATGTCCTCGTCGATCTGGGTGAGCATTTCCTGCGGCGTGTAACGCACAACGTCGCTGCCCCCAAAACCGGCTTTGGCGAGCGCATCGGCAGCGCCTTTCATGTCCTTCTCTTCGGGGAAGGAAACCACAACATTACCCACGGGCTTGAAGACGCCGAACGCTTCGGGATGATCACTCTTCTTCATCGGGGCTCCTATGCTTTCGTTTGACGATTGGTTAGCGACAGCACGACGGACAGCCGCGCAGAACGATCAAGAAAACTGCTGTTTCCTGCATGCCGCAGGCAACACAACCCGCCGCCTCTGCACCAAGCATCAGGCACCTGCAACCGGTCGACGGTGCGCTGACACACTGCATCAACCGGCTACAGCCCTGCAAGCGTGGGGCCGAGCCGGGCTCACACTAGCAGCGGGTCTCCCGCGAGTCACTCACCCGCGGGGCGACCAGCGGCCTCACGACGGCGGCCCTGGTCGCGAGAGTGCCCTGCCGTTACCCGCGGTCCGCGCGTGGCGCCCGTGCTCCATCAGTCCCGGTCGGCTTGTCACCAGTTCGGCGATCCAAGTCCCGCGCACCCGGTGCGTTTCGGACGTTGGTGTTCTGGTCTCGATCGACATCGATCGCACCTTTGGCGTTGCGACCGGCATCCACATCCACTCCCGGCACTCCACGGTTCATCTCTTCCTGGGACGTTGTCGTGCCTGTGGTCGAGCCGGCACTGCCTCGCTCCGTAGCGGTTTGGGAAAGTGCGGGCGCACAAACACTGGCGATTGCCAGCGCGGACAAGATTGATAGCGCTCTCATGATTTCTCCTCGGGTTTCCTAGAAGTCCATCGGACGATTTCGCGAGCCGTCGAACACGAACATCGCAACCGGCTGCAGCAAGCTACGTACCCGGTCATGGATAGGACTGATGCTGGCCGTCCTTCCGACCGTCATGGCGATGACGGGTTCCGGAAGACCGCGATCTACGCGCGCATGAAGGCCGGCACGTCCGCCCATGCGGTTCGCCTAAGTGGCCGCGGCTCGCGCTGGCGCGCTGGCCAGGTGCGCGAGTGGCTGCGTCGAGCCGGACAGGCCGCATGAGTTACGCCCGCAGCGATGCCGTTTACAAGCTTCCTATCCCGGCGACCGACATGCCGGGCCTTGGGGTTCTGCGCCGGCTAATCGCCTCCTCAATATCAGCCGGACTAAGCTGACTCCCGTCAATGAACTCTTTTGCGTAGAGAACTGCTTCATGCGCAAGCAGCAAACAGGCGCATTGATGCTGCTGAACCTGCGCGTAAGTGAACCCGTGTTCGTTGTAGTCGCTGTCTCGGAGCAGCCCTAACGCGAAGAACTCGGTTTCAACGAACCACAGTCCGTAAGCGGCCAGTAGTTCAACGGATGAGCACGAAGCGGGCACATCATCTGGAATTTTTGCCCCGTTGTCGTCCGTGTAGCTTCCGTCGTTACTTGCGATCCAGCCATGGTCAAACGTCCATCCACTGAGGAGCGACCCCTGCAGTGAATTCATGGGGTCACGCAGTGAGAACGCCACTTCATCTTCATCGGGCCACTCCACAAGAATGAAGTGAAGCTGTGAGCCTATCGCGTTGTACACACGAGATACGAATGATCCTTCGGCGATGTACTGCTTGAGCTGCTTCCCAACCCTCCGCCGCTGCAGTTCGTGATTGAGTTCCAAATGCGCCCCTCGCGCAACGCCTGAAAGGATCGCCGCGCCGGCCCGCCAAGGTTGCGGATTTTCGGGGATCAGCCTAGGCGCGGCGAAAACGAATCAGCCCGTCATGCGGCCTTGTTCGGAAACGCCAGCACGTCCGCGCCATCGCGCAGCTTGTCGAGATAGTCGGCCCATGTCTGCATCATTGCGCGGCGCTGCTCCACGAACTCGGTTCGGTTGTACGCACGCCCGAGACTATCGCGCACCGCATGCGCCAGTTGCGCCTCGATCACTGCCTCGTCAACGCCCAGCCGCTCGGCCAGCATCGTGCGGGCCATAGCCCGGAAACCGTGGCCTGTCATCTCGTCCTTCGGGAAACCCATGCGCCGCAGCGCCGACAGGATCGCGTTGTCGCTCATGCAGCGCTCGCCTGTGCGCAGGCTGGGGAACACGAAACGCCCATGCCCGGTGAGCGGCTGCAAGTCGCGCAGCACCGCAACGGCTTGCGTGGACAGCGGCACGACATGCGCCGACCCGCTCACCTTGCCCTGCCGCGTGCGCTTCATGCGCTCGCTCGGGATGCTCCACAGGCCGGCGTCTAGATCGAACTCCGCCCACTCCGCCTTACGAATCTCGCCGGGCCGCTGGAACACCAGCGCCGCCAGTTGCAGCGCCGCGCGCGTGACGGGCTGGCCCCGGTAGTCGGCCATCGCGCGCAGCAGCTCGCCGGCCCGCTCGGGTTCGATGATCGCGGCATGGTGGCGGGTCTCGATCGGCCGCAGCGCGTCGCGCAGGTCGCCCGAGGGATCGCGCTCACAGCGGCCGGTTGCAACGCCGTAGCGAAACACCTGCCCGCAGGCTTGCTTGATGCGGTGCGCGGTTTCGATCGCGCCGCGCGCTTCCACCCGGCGCAGGCAAGCCAGCAGGTCGGGCGCCTTGATGCCGGCCAGCGGCACCGCCCCGAGCCAGGGAAAAACATCCTGCTCCAAGCGGATGCGCGTGCGCTCGGCGTGCCCGGCGCTCACCTTGGAGCCATGCACGGTATCGATCCATTCGCGCGCCACCGCCTCAAAGCTATCGAGCGGCAGCAACCCATCATCCTCGCGCACCTTCGCTTCCGCAGCGGCCTGCTGCACCGACTTCGCCGCCTTGCGAATGTCGCTCGGGTCGGTGCCCTCGCTCACCAGCTTGCGCGCCTCGTCGGCCTTTTTGCGCGCCAGCCTCAGGCCGGTATCGGGATAGGTGCCCAGGCTCAGTGTTTTGCGCTTGCCGCCGAAGCCGTAATCCAGCCGCCAGCCGTGGGCGCCACCTTTGACGAACAACAGCAGATACAACCCGTCGCCATCGCTCAGACGCTTGCGCGCGTCGCCCGGCTTGATGCTGCGGATCGTTGTGTCGCCTGGAATCAGATGCCGTCCCATGGGAGCGCCCTTCCGATGCAGCAACTTTTCGGATGCAGTACCCGTTTGAGGCAGTTACTGCGTAAGTTACTGTAGCACCGGCCGGTTACTGCGGACTTCGGCGGTCCACGGCGAACAAAAAAAGGCGCCAAGTCGTTGATTTACTTGGCGCCTTAGTCTTTGGTGAACTTCGTAGAACAGTAACTTGGTGGAGCCGGGGGGAATCGAACCCCCGTCCGCAAGCCATTCCCGGGCAGATCTACACGCTTAGCTCTCTGATTTGAGTCTTACGCTACCGTCGCGCAGGAGCACGCTACGGACAGCGCCAGTCACTAGATCTCGTTCAGCGCTGCGTGACGCAGCTCAGAACCAGCCGATGTGCATGACCTCTCAGCCCTTGCGGGCCCGGCCCATCGGCCTGCCGTTGAGAGGCTCACCGGTGTTAAGCGGCGAGGGCGAAACGTTCTTCGTTCGCAGTTGGTTTGTTTTCAGCTGGATTTACGAGCTCACTGATGCTCGGCGTGCCCCACTCCGAGTCCGTACCCACGTCGAAACCAGGTCGGCCCCTAATGCATTGTAGGTGGGGTAGCCGCTCGGCGCTTCAAGCCCCTTGCGTCGTGGCGCTTGCCATCTCCCGGCGCCGGCCGGTTTCAAACAGTGCGCAGCAGCGGTGGCAAAGCGCCTGGCGTCGCGATCACTGCGTCCGGTTCCCATGCTTCCAGATCAGGGGTTCCGCCGAGATAACCATAGGCGGCGGCAATACACGGCATGCCTGCAGCGCGGGCAGCCTGCATGTCTCGCAGATCGTCGCCCACATACACTGTCTGATGCGGTGCAACGCCAAGCCGCCGACAGGCCTCGAGCAGCGGCGCCGGATGAGGCTTGGCGTATGCGGTGGTGTCGCCGGCGATCACCACGGCAGCATGCGCCGCCAGCCCCAGCCCGGCCACCACGGGAGTCGTGAAACGTTCGGCCTTGTTGGTGACGATGCCCCAACGCAACCCCTGCGTTCGGAGCGCGGCAAGACACTCCGTGATGCCGTCGAACAAGCGGGAATCGCGGTCGAGTGCCGAGGCGTATTCGGCAAGGAATTCGTCACGCAGCAGATCGTAGCCCGGCGTTTCAGGCGTCACTTCGAAGCCAACGCCAAGCATGCCGCGCGCGCCCGAAGACGCAACCGGGCGCAGCAGTTCGAGCGGCAACGCCGCCATGCCGCGCCTTTCGCGCATGCGGTTCACGGCGCCCCCCAAGTCCGGCGCAGTGTCAGCAAGCGTGCCGTCAAGATCGAACAGCACAGCCTGAACCTCGAAGCGCGCCTTCGTAAGCATCTTCATGGCGTCTTTCATGTTTTGCGACAGGCGAGGAGGTAGTTCACGCGGGTGTCCTCGCTCAGTGCATAGCGGCGTGTTAGCGGGTTGTAGGTCATGCCCCGTGTGGCCACGATCTCCAGCCTGACGTTCCGGCACCAGCGGGCCAGTTCGCTGGGCCGTATGAACCTCGCGTACTCGTGGGTCCCTCGAGGCAGCAATCGAAGCAGGTACTCGGCGCCGACGATCGCGAACAGGAAAGACATTGGATTGCGGTTGAGTGTCGAAAAGAACACCCACCCGCCCGGCTTGGCCAGTGCTGCACAGGCATGCACGATCGATACAGGATCGGGCACATGTTCGAGCATTTCCATGCAAGTGACGACATCAAAGCTACCGGGCTGCTCTTCGGCCAAACCTTCGGCCGATATTTCGCGGTACTCGGGCGCAACCGATCCTGCTTCCAAAGCGTGCAGCTGCGCGACCTTCAAAGCCTTTGTCGAAAGATCGATACCCAGCACGTGGGCACCTCGCCGTGCCATCGCTTCACTCAGAATTCCGCCGCCGCAGCCGACGTCGAGTGCGCGCTGTTCTCGTAGCGATACCAGTCCGTTGATCCATTCGAGCCGCAGCGGATTGATCTGATGCAGTGGTCGAAACTCGCTCTCCGGGTCCCACCACCGGTGGGCGAGCTCGCTGAATTTGGCAAGTTCCTGAGGATCGGCATTGGTCATGCCATAGATGTTAGCGGCAACGAAACAGCCCGACCCGTTTTGGGTTGCACGGCGACTTCCCAACGCTTTGAAAAAAGAAAACCCCGCCGCAGCGGGGTTGTCGAGACAGCAGTTGCTGCTTATCGAGTGCGCGTACCGACCACTTCGATTTCAACCCGACGATTCTTGGCTCGGCCTTCGGCGGTCTTGTTGTCGGCCACAGGCTGCTTCTCGCCCTTGCCTTCAACGTAAATCCGATTCTGCTCGACACCCTTGGACTGGATGTAAGCCTTGACCGCATTGGCACGGCGCAACGAGAGACGCTGGTTATAAGCATCGGAGCCGATGGAGTCGGTGTGACCCACGGCGATGACCACCTCGAGGTTCATTCCACCCATCTTGCTGACCAAGTCGTCGATCTTCTCACGACCCGCCGGCTTGAGAACGGCCTTGTCGAAGTCGAAGAAGGTGTCGGCAGCGAATGTCACCTTTTCGCTAACCGGCGCCGGAACAACGATCGGAGCGGGAGCAGGGGGCGGTGGCGCGACAGGAGCCGGGGCCGGTGCAGCCACCGGAGCAGGCGGCGGAGCAGGCGGCGGCGGTGCGCCATCGCAACGCGGGTCGGCAGTCGCTGGGGACCAAGAATTGTCGCGCCAGCACAGCTCGCTGGTGCCGTTCTTCCAGACATTACCTTCGACGTTTTTCCAGTTGTCGCTCGTGCCGGAAGCCGAACCGCCAGGCGCCGTGGACGCACAACCGGCGAGGGCAGCGACGGCGAAGAGCACCGCCACCTTGTTTAATTTATTCATGATTCTCCTCTCAGGATGGGCCGCAGCAACAGCTGCACGTGTCCATAAACAAATAACGAACGGATGCCGGCTATTACCGGCTTCTGCACGCTTTAGAACTGACAAATCATTGTGCCATACGACATCTAAGGGACAAGTCTTTGCCTGTCGCCTGTGTGAGGAGGCGAACGGTTGTTGCGCCAGGGCGACAGCCCTGGCACACATAGAATCAGGCCTTCCCCGCCCATCACAGCAGCGCGCGTGCCTGCGCGCTGCGTCGTCTGCGGATCCTTACCGCCGACCAGTGCCCCACGCATGAGCCAATTCGCCAAGGAAACCCTGCCGATCAGCCTCGAAGAGGAGATGCGGCGCTCCTACCTCGACTACGCAATGAGCGTGATCGTCGGCCGCGCCCTCCCAGACGCGCGCGACGGTCTCAAGCCAGTCCACCGGCGCGTGCTGTTTGCAATGCACGAACTGAACAACGACTGGAACCGCGCCTACAAGAAAAGCGCTCGCATCGTCGGTGACGTGATCGGCAAATACCATCCGCACGGCGACACGGCGGTCTACGACACCATCGTGCGGATGGCGCAAGATTTCTCGCTGCGTCACATGCTGGTCGACGGACAAGGCAATTTCGGATCGGTCGACGGGGACAACGCCGCCGCGATGCGCTACACCGAAATCCGTCTGTCGAAGATTGCCCACGAAATGTTGGCCGATCTGGACAAAGGAACGGTGGACTTCGGGCCGAACTACGACGGCTCGGAAAAAGAGCCGCTGGTGCTGCCAACACGGCTTCCCAATCTGCTGGTCAACGGATCGTCAGGTATCGCTGTCGGGATGGCGACCAATATTCCGCCGCACAACTTGAACGAGGTGGTCGACGCCTGCCTGCACTTATTGAGAAACCCCGACGCTTCCATCGACGAGTTGATGGAAATCATTCCGGCGCCCGACTTCCCGACCGCCGGCATCGTCTACGGCCTGGTCGGCGTGCGCGAGGGTTATCGCACCGGGCGCGGCAAGGTGGTGATGCGCGCCAAGTGCCACTTCGAAGACATCGATCGCGGCCAACGCCAGGCCATCATCGTCGATGAAATCCCGTATCAGGTAAACAAGAAGACGCTGCTCGAGCGCATGGCCGAGCTCGTTCACGAGAAGAAGCTCGAAGGCATCAGCCATATCCAGGACGAATCCGACAAGTCCGGCATGCGCGTCGTCATCGAACTCAAGCGCGGTGAAGTGCCCGAGGTGGTGCTCAACAACCTGTACAAGCAGACCCAGCTGCAGGACAGCTTCGGCGTCAACATGGTTGCGCTGATCGACGGCCAGCCCAAGCTGTGCAATTTGCGCGAACTGGTCGCTATCTTCCTCGAGCACCGCCGCGAAGTCGTCACACGGCGCACGGTGTTCGAGCTGCGCAAGGCGCGCGAACGGGGCCACGTGCTCGAAGGTCTGGCGGTGGCGCTGGCCAACATCGACCGCTTCATCGAAATCATCAAGAATTCGCCGACACCGCCCCTGGCGAGGCAGGGGCTGATGGCACACAACTGGGAATCGTCATTGGTGCGGGAGATGCTCGCGCGTGCCGAGGTCGATACCCCCGGCGGTCGGGAAGCTTACCGGCCCGATGGTTTGCCCGCCAGCTACGGCATGCAGCCCGACGGCTTGTACCGCCTGTCGGATGACCAGGCCGGCGAGATCCTGCAGATGCGCCTGCAGCGCCTGACGGGCCTCGAGCAGGACAAGATCATCGGCGAGTACAAGGAGGTGATGGCGCAGATCGCCGATCTGCTGGACATTCTCTCCAAACCCGAGCGTGTGACCGTCATCATTGGCGAGGAACTGATCGCGCTGAAGCAGGAGTTCGGCCAGACCAAGCTGGGCGCACGGCGCAGCCGCATCGAACACAACGTGCAGGAACTCGGTACCGAGGACCTGATCACGCCGACCGACATGGTGGTGACGCTCAGCCACACCGGCTACGTGAAAAGCCAGCCGCTCGCAGAGTACCGGGCTCAGCGCCGCGGCGGTCGCGGCAAGCAGGCCACGCAGACCAAGGAAGACGACTGGATCGACCAGCTCTTCATTGCCAACACCCACGACTGGATGCTGTGCTTCAGCGACCGCGGCCGGGTTTACTGGCTCAAGGTCTGGGAAGTGCCGCAAGGCTCGCGCAATGCGCGCGGCAAGCCCATCGTCAACATGTTTCCGCTGCAGGCCGGCGAAAAAATCACTGTCGTGCTGCCGCTGACCGGCGAATTCCGCAGTTTTCCGGCCGATCACTTCATCTTCATGGGCACGGCGCTCGGCACGGTGAAGAAGACCGCGTTGGACGAGTTCAACAACCCGCGCAAGGCCGGCATCATCGCCGTCGACCTCGATCCGGGCGACCACCTCATCGGTGCAGCACTGACCGACGGCGGCCACGACGTGATGCTGTTCTCCGATGGCGGCAAGGCGGTGCGCTTCAACGAAAACGATGTCCGCCCCATGGGCCGCAACGCGCGCGGCGTGCGCGGCATGATGATGGAGGAAGGCCAGAACGTGATCGCGATGCTGGTCGCAGAAGACGAAAGCCAGAGCGTGCTCACCGCAACGGAAAACGGCTACGGCAAGCGCACCTCGATCACCGAGTACACACGGCATGGCCGTGGCACCAAAGGCATGATCGCGATCCAGCAGACCGAGCGCAACGGCAAGGTCGTCGCGGCCACGTTGGTCCGGCCGGCAGACGAGATCATGCTCATCACCGACCGCGGTGTGCTGGTGCGCACGCGGGTCAGCGAGATCCGTGAACTCGGCCGCGCCACCCAGGGCGTCACCTTGATCGCCCTGGACGCCGACTCGCAGCTCAGCGGACTGCAGCGCATCGTCGAGAACGACGCTGCCGATGCGGAAACCGACACAACGACCGGCGACCCCGGGGAGGAGATTCAATGAAGCTCAAGACGATCATGCTGGCCGCGTCGATTGCCCTAGCCAGCCCCGTACTCGCTCAGGCTCCTGCTGCGGCGCCCGCTTCCGCTCCTGCGGCAAGCAAGGCGAAGAAGGAACTGGTCGCGAAGGTGCTGCAGCTGCAACGCCCCGGTATCGAAGGCGCGGCGCGCGTGCTTGCAGAACAGCCCGCCGCTCAGATGATGCAACGCGCCGCACTGGTCATTCAGAGCAATCTGCCGGCGGACAGGCGTGAGGCGGTCGCCAAGGAAATTCAGGCCGATGCGAAGAAGTACGCCGAGGAGGCCGTGCCCATCCTGGCAAAACGCGCTGTCGAACTCGCGCCGGCGACGATCGGCCCGGTCCTCGAGGCGAATTTCAGCGAAGCGGAGCTCGTCCAACTGATTGGACTCCTCGAGTCGCCGGTCAACCGCAAGTTCCAGTCGCTCGGAGCTGAAATGCAGCGTGCCCTCTCCGACAAGCTCGTCGCGGACTCGCGGGGCACCATCGAGCCGAAGCTGCGCGCCTTGGAGCAGTCGATGGCGCAACGCCTGAACGTTCAGCCCCCCTCCGGCGCCGGTGGCGCAGGCAGTGCTCCGGCGAGGTGATGGCCGAGCGACCCTACAACTTCTCGGCCGGACCGGCCACCCTCCCACCGTCGGTGCTCGAGCGCGCTGCGGCCGAGATGCTGGACTGGCGCTGCGCCGATGGTCGATCCAGCGGCATCGGTGTCATGGAGATGAGCCACAGGGGCCGCGAGTTCGGCGAGATCTTCGCGAGCGCCGAGCACCAGCTGCGTGCCTTGCTTGCCGTTCCTCCGCACTTCAAGATTCTGTTCATGCAGGGCGGTGCAATCGCCGAGAACTCGATTGTGCCGCTCAACCTGTCGCGCGGCGGCGTGACCGACCATGTCGTCACGGGCCAGTGGTCGCTCAAGACGCATCAGGAGGCGCTGCGCTACGGTGAGGCGCGCGTCGTCGCCAGCAACGTGCAACCGGGTGAAGCGAACCACACGCGGCTGCCCAATCCGGCCGGCTGGCAGCTCAGCGCCCGCGCGAACTACGTGCACGTGTGCAGCAACGAGACGATCAACGGCATCGAGTTTCACGAGTTGCCCGACTTGCACGCGCTCGGCTGCGATGCGCCGCTGGTGATCGACTGCTCTTCGCACCTGGCCTCGCGACCGATCGACTGGTCGAGAGTCGGCCTGGCTTACGGCGGCGCGCAAAAGAATATCGGCCCGGCCGGGTTGACGCTGGTTTTTGTGCGCGAGGACCTGCTCGGTCACGCGCTGCGAGTTTGCCCCGCTGCGTTCAATTACTCGGTGGTTGCGGCACATGACTCGATGTACAACACGCCGCCGACGTGGGCCATCTACGTTGCCGGCCTCGTCTTCGAGTGGATGACTGATCAGGGTGGCGTGGCGGAGCTGGAGCGGCGCAATATCGAGAAAGCCTCGCTTCTTTACGACGCCATCGACCGCTCGGGTTTTTACGTCAACCGAGTCGAGCCTTCGGCTCGTTCGCGCATGAACGTGCCCTTCTTTATGCCCGACAGTTCGCTCGATCCGGTTTTCCTTGCGGGCGCCGAGACGCAAGGTCTGTTGCAGCTCAAAGGGCATAAAAGCGTCGGTGGTCTGCGAGCGTCGCTGTACAACGCGATGCCGCTCGAAGGGGTGCAGGCGCTGGTGGGCTACATGCGAGAATTTGCGGCACGCCATGCCTGACTCCGACGACGCGCCGCCACATGCTCCCGGTGATCCGGCCCTGGCCGGACTGCGCGAGCAGATCGATTTGGTCGACCGTGACCTGCTGACTCTGTTGAACCGCCGCGCCGCATTGGCGCTGCAGGTCGGCGGCATCAAGAAGCGAGAGGGCTCGGTGGTGTTCCGGCCCGAACGCGAGGCGCAAGTGATCGATGGGCTCAAGCTTCGCAATGGTGGTCCTTTGCAAACCGACAGCGTGGCGCCGATCTGGCGCGAGATCATGTCGGCCTGCCGGGCTCTGGAAATTCCCACTCGCGTCGCCTATCTCGGCCCCGCCGGCACGTTCAGCGAACTCGCAGCTTTAGGCTATTTCGGCTCCTCGATCGTGCAGGTGCCCTGTGCGAGCATCGACGAGGTGTTCCGCAGCACCACCGCAGGCGCCGCCGACTTCGGCGTGGTTCCAGTCGAGAATTCCACTGAAGGCGTGGTCGCACGCTCGCTAGACCTGTTCCTGACGACGCCGCTCTTCATCGTGGGCGAGACGAGCCTGTTCGTTCGCCACAACCTGCTGCGCCGGGACAACGCCGTCTCCGGCATCAAGGCCGTGTGCGCACATCCGCAGGCGCTCGCTCAGTGCCATGGATGGCTTAGCTATCACCTGCCCGATGTGGAACGCCGGCCGGTGGCGAGCAACGCCGAAGGCGCGCGGCTGGCTTCGCTGGACCCGAAACTGGCGGCTGTGGCGAGCGAACGTGCCGCCAGCGAGTACGGCTTGCATATCGTGGCGCCCGCGATCCAGGACGACCCGCACAACCGCACCCGCTTCGTTATCGTCAGCCACCCCGAACGCAACCCGCAGCCGCAGTCCTCGGGCCACGACTGCACCAGCCTGGTCGTTTCGGTCACCAACCGGCCGGGCGCGGTGCACGACATGCTGGTGCCGCTGAAGGAACACGGCGTGTCGATGACGCGCTTCGAGTCGCGCCCGGCGCGCAGCGCCGATCAGTGGGAGTACTACTTCTACATCGACCTCAAGGGCCATCCAGAGCAGCCGGCATTGGCTGCGGCCCTGGGCGAATTGCGCGCGGCTTGCTCGTTCTTCAAGCTGTTGGGCACCTACCCGCTGGACGTTCACTGATCGCGAGCGCTGCTGCCCATGTTCAATCAACTCGGGGTGATCGGCTGCGGCCTGATGGGCGGCTCGTTCGCGCTCGCACTCAAGCGTGCCGGGTTGGTCAAGCGGGTGGTCGGCTACAGCAAGTCGCCATCGACCACCGAGCGAGCGAAGAAGCTCGGTGTGATCGACACTGCCGCTGAATCGGCGTTGCTGGCTGTCTCGGGCTCCGACCTGGTGCTGCTGGCAGTGCCGGTCGCTGCGACGGAAGCCACCCTCAAGGCCGTGCGCCACCTGGTCGAGCCCGATGTTCTCTTCATGGATGTCGGCAGCACCAAGCGCGATGTCGTCGATGCCGCCCGGCGCGTGCTCAAAGACAAGGTCGGCTGCTTCGTGCCGGCGCACCCCATTGCCGGCAAGGAAGTGGCCGGCATCGAGAACGCCGATGCGCAGCTCTATGCGGGCCGCCAGGTCATCCTTACGCCGTTGGTGCAGACCGATCCTGTACTGCTGCAAAAGGCGACCGATGTCTGGGCAGCGATCGGCTGCCAGGTGCTGAAGATGAGCGCTGAAAACCACGACGCGGCGTTTGCCGCCGTGAGCCACCTGCCGCACCTGCTGGCCTTCGCCTATTTTTCGTCGGTGGCCAAGCAGCCCGCGGGGCGCGACTTCCTGTCGCTGGCCGGCCCGGGCTTTCGCGACTTCACCCGCATCGCCGCGGGCGACCCGGTAATGTGGC
Organism: Methylibium sp.; assembly: GCF_013817345.1. Lineage (GTDB taxonomy): Bacteria > Pseudomonadota > Gammaproteobacteria > Burkholderiales > Burkholderiaceae_C > Methylibium. Next base: position 16,065 of record NZ_JACDCW010000004.1, on the reverse strand, counting down.
GCGACGTGCTGATCAGCAACCGCGAAGAAGTTCTCAAGCAATCACAGCGCTTCCGCCACACGCTCGACGCGCTCGAGCACGTGATGAAGCTCGGCAACCACGAGGCGCTCGAAGACTTGATCCGCAGCGCCTCCGACATGCGCGCCGGCTGGCAGATGAGCAACCCTAAGCCGGGCGGCACGCGCTGAAGGCGCGACCGCGGTTGTGAGCTTTCCGATGTCCGATGCCAGCCGCGCCATGGCGCCCGCGTTTCTCGATCTGCCGCCTTTGCTCGGCGTCAGCGGCACCGTGCGTCTGCCGGGCTCCAAGAGCATCTCCAACCGCGTGCTGCTGCTCGCCGGCCTGAGCGCCGGCCGCACACGCATTCATGACCTGCTCGACTCCGACGACACGCGGGTGATGATCGACGCCTTGCGCACACTGGGCTGCGCAGTCGAAACCCACGGGGGCTCGATCTGCATCACCGGCCTCGCCGGCCGGCTGTCGGTGCACGAGGCGCAACTCTTTCTCGGCAACGCCGGTACCGCGATGCGCCCGCTTGCGGCGGCGCTCGCGCTGCTGGCGGCAACGCAAGGCGGTTGCTTCGAGCTGAGCGGTGTGGCGCGCATGCACGAGCGACCGATCGGCGATTTGATCGATGCCCTGCGCTCGCTCGGCTGCAGCATCACCTGCCTGAGCCAGCCGGGCTATCCGCCCTTGCGCCTGGAGGGTCCGACCCAGCTACGGCAGGGCACCCCGATCTGCGTGCGCGGCGACGTCTCCAGCCAATTCCTCACAGCCCTGCTGATGGCTCTGCCGCTGGTCGCTGCTGAACACGAGCGGGTCATCGAGGTGGAGGGCGAGCTGATCTCCAAGCCTTACATCGAGATCACGCTGGCGCTGCTGGAGCGCTTCGGCGTTCACGTTCGGCGCGAGGGCTGGCAACGCTTCACCCTCCCGGCCTCAAGCGTCTACCGCTCGCCGGGCGACATCCACGTCGAGGGCGATGCGTCATCGGCCTCTTACTTCATCGCTGCTGGCGCGATCGCGGCAACCGAAGCCCCGTTGCGCATCGAGGGCGCAGGAATCGGCTCCATCCAGGGCGACATCCGCTTCATCGAGGCGGCGCGCGCGATGGGCGCCGACATTGTCGAGGAAGCCAACGCGCTGCAGGTCCGGCGCGGCGCCTGGCCGCTGAAAGCCATCACGCTCGACTGCAACCACATCCCCGATGCGGCAATGACGCTGGCCATGATGGCGCTCTATGCCGACGGCACCACGCGGCTTACCAACATCGCAAGCTGGCGGGTCAAGGAAACCGACCGCATTGCCGCGATGGCGGCGGAATTGCGCAAGTTCGGCGCCCGCGTCGTCGAGGGTGCCGACTTCATCGAAGTCGGTCCCCCCACGCACTGGCGGGCTGCGTCGATCCACACCTACGACGACCACCGCATGGCCATGTGCGCATCCCTTGCGGCGTTCAATGCGCTGGCCGCCGGTGCGCCGGAATCAGCCGGCGTGTTTGCGCTGGATGACCAGCGCACGGGTGGAACGGTCCTCGATGCCAAGCGCCCAAGCGTGCCGGTTCGCGTGCTCGACCCGCGCTGCGTCGGAAAGACCTTTCCCGACTATTTCAGCGTCCTCTTCTCCATTGCCCGAGCAGACCGCGACACGATCCCGGTCCTCACGGTCGACGGGCCGACGGCCTCCGGCAAGGGCACGCTTGGCAACGAGTTGGCGCTGCGGCTCGGCTACCACCATCTCGACTCGGGCGCGCTCTATCGCGCCACCGCGCTGGCCGCTTTGCGTGCGGGCATCGATGCCAACGACGAGCGCCGCGTTGCGGCCCTGGCGCGCCAACTGCCGCTACGCTTCGACCAACTTCGCGCACTGCTGGGCGGCGAGGACGTGACCGACGCACTGCGCGCAGAAGCGGTCGGCAGCCTGGCCTCGCAGGTCGCGGCGCTGCCCGCCGTGCGCAAGGCGCTGCTCGAGTTGCAATTGAGCTTTCGCCGCCTGCCGGGGCTCGTGGCCGATGGCCGCGACATGGGCTCCGTCGTTTTCCCGGATGCCGCGCTCAAGGTGTTCCTTACCGCAAGTGCCGCAACGCGCGCGGAAAGACGCCATAAGCAGTTGATTTCAAAAGGAATTTCTGCTAATCTTTCAGCCCTTCGCGACGACCTCGAGGCGCGCGATGCACGGGACCAAAACCGCAGCATCGCGCCTTTGAAGGCGCCTTCGGAGGCCAAGCTACTCGACAACTCTGCACTCTCGATCGATGCCTCGGTCGAACAGGTGCTCGATTGGTGGGCAGCGATGCAGCCGTTCGGTAGGGGCTCGGAGCCGTATTGAGCCCCGCCGAACAGTCCCAGGCCCGACGCTTCTTCGCAGTGCCTCTTTCGCTGCCGCCATCCGGCAGCACAGGTACAAGGAAACGTCGGTTTTTCAACTGAACCCGCCACGCCCGTGGCAGCAGCACCGGTTCGCCGGTCCCTAGGAAATAACCCAATGTCAGAACTCGCAACCGCCTCGTCGCAAGGCATGGAATCGTTCGCCGCCCTGTTCGAGGAATCGCTCAAGCGCTCAGACATGCGCACCGGCGAAGTCGTCTCTGCCGAGGTGGTGCGCATCGAGCACAGCTTCGTGGTCGTCAATGCCGGCCTCAAGAGCGAAGCCTACGTCCCCATCGAGGAATTCAAGACCGACCAGGGCGTACTCGAAGTCCAGGTCGGCGACTTCGTCTCCGTCGCCATCGACGCGATCGAGAACGGCTATGGCGACACCATCCTGTCGCGCGACAAGGCCAAGCGCCTGGCGTCCTGGATGTCGCTCGAAACCTCGCTCGAGTCGGGCGATTTCGTCACCGGCACCGTCAACGGCAAGGTCAAGGGCGGGCTCACCGTCCTCGTCAACGGCATCCGCGCCTTCCTGCCCGGCTCGCTGCTCGACACGCGTCCGGTCAAGGACATGACGCCGTTCGAAGGCAAGACGATGGAGTTCAAGGTCATCAAGCTCGACCGCAAGCGCAACAACGTCGTGTTGTCGCGCCGTGCCGTGGTCGAGGCTTCGATGGGCGAAGAGCGCGCCAAGCTGCTGTCCACGCTGCGCGAAGGCGCCTTCGTCGAAGGCGTGGTCAAGAACATCACCGAGTACGGCGCCTTCGTCGACCTGGGTGGCATCGACGGCCTGCTGCACATCACCGACATGGCCTGGCGCCGTGTGCGCCATCCGAGCGAGGTGGTGCAGGTCGGCCAGGAACTGACCGCCAAGGTGCTCAAGTTCGACGCCGAAAAGAACCGCGTCTCGCTCGGCCTCAAGCAAATGGGCGACGATCCCTGGGTCGGCGTGTCGCGCCGCTACCCGCAAGGCACCCGCCTGTTCGGCAAGGTCACCAACATTGCCGACTACGGTGCGTTCGTCGAGATCGAACCGGGCATCGAAGGCCTGGTGCACGTCTCGGAGATGGACTGGACCAACAAGAACGTCGCACCCTCCAAGCTCGTCACTCTGGGCGAAGAGGTCGAAGTCATGGTGCTCGAGATCGACGAGGACAAGCGCCGCATCAGCCTGGGCATGAAGCAGTGCAAGGCCAACCCCTGGGACGAGTTCGCCCAGGAGCACAAGCGCGGCGACAAGCTCACGGGCCCGGTCAAGTCGATTACCGACTTCGGCGTGTTCGTGGGTCTGGCGGCCGGCATCGACGGCTTGGTGCACCTGTCCGACCTGTCCTGGCACGAGCCGGGCGAGGCCGCGGTGCGCAACTACAAGAAGGGCCAGGAGGTCGAGGCGATCGTGCTGGCCATCGACGTGGAACGCGAGCGCATCTCGCTGGGCATCAAGCAGCTCGACTCCGACCCGTTCACCACCTACACCTCGGTCAATGACCGCGGCATGACGGTGACCGGCACGGTCAAGACGGTCGACGCGCGGGGCGCCGAGATCCAGCTGACGGAAGATGTCACCGGCTACCTGCGCGCCAGCGAGATCTCTCGCGACCGCGTGGAAGACGCGCGCAACGTGCTCAAGGAAGGCGAAGAAGTCTCCACGCTGATCATCAACATCGATCGCAAGACGCGCTCGATCCAGTTGTCGATCAAGGCCAAGGACAACGTCGACAACCAGGAGGCGATGCAGCGCCTGTCGCAGACTTCCGAGCGCGAGAACGCCGGCACCACCAGCCTGGGCGCGTTGCTCAAGGCCAAGCTGGACCAGGGCAACAACTGATCGATCCACAGGCTGGAAGCCCCTCGGCTTCCAGCCTGCGCGCATGCCTTCACGCCTCAGCGCGAGGGCATTCGTGCAGGCCCGTCCTGCCACTCGCGAGCGCACCGACCGATGACCCGTTCCGATCTCGTGGCCCTGCTCGGTGAACGCTTCAGCCAGCTGACGCAGCGCGACACCGAGTTCGCCGTCAAGACCATTCTCGACGCGATGAGCGATGCCCTCGCGCGAGGTCACCGCATCGAAATACGAGGTTTCGGCAGCTTTTCGATCAATCGCCGCCCGCCGCGCATGGGCCGCAATCCGCGCTCCGGCGAGCAGGTGCTGATTCCCGAAAAGCTGGTGCCTCATTTCAAACCTGGCAAGGCACTGCGCGAGGCGGTCGACGCCCGCACCGCCGCGCTCGAAGCCCAGGCCGCGCAAGCCGCCGACACACCAGCGCCCTGAACGCGTTCGCGACGCAGACCGAGGGCGTCGATAGAATCCCGCGACCATGCGCATCGTCCTCTGGCTCTTCCGAGCCGCGATTTTCTTCACGCTGTTCGCGTTCGCGTTGAACAACCAGCACGACGCCGCCGTGAGGTGGTTTTTCGGTCATGAATGGCGTGCGCCGATGGTTTTCATCGTGCTTGCCGCCTTCGGCCTGGGCTGTGCCCTAGGCATCATGGCGATGCTGCCGAGCTGGTGGCGGTTGCGCCGCGACGCCCAAGCGCAGCGCGTGCCGCGCAGCGACACCGCCACGACGATGCTCGAGGTGGAAGCGGCGCGCGCCGTCGAGCCAGCGCCGCTGGAACATCCACCGCGCGATGGAGTTTGATCCTCAGACAGCCCTTCCGCTGGGCCTGCTCGGCCTGATGGTGGCCTTCGCGCTGGGCTGGCTCGCCTCGCGCTTCGATCTCAAGCAGTGGAAGCGCGAACAGCAGGAATCGCCCAAGGCCTATTACAAGGGGCTGAACTTGCTGCTCAGCGAACAGCCCGACAAGGCCATCGATGCCTTCATCGAAGCGGTGCAACAGGACCCCGGAACCTCGGAGCTGCACTTCGGCCTGGGCAACCTGTTCCGCCGCCGCGGCGAGTACGAGCGCGCTGTGCGCGTGCACCAGCACCTGCTCGGCCGGGGCGACTTGTCGGTCACCGAACGCGACCGGGCCCAGCACGCGCTCGCTCAGGACTTTCTCAAGGCCGGCCTGTTCGACCGCGCCGAGGCGGCCTTCAAGGCGCTCGAAGGCAGCGCCTTCGGCACCGACGCCAAGCTCGAGCTGCTCACGCTTTATGAGCGCACCCGCGATTGGCCTGCCGCGATCGAAATCGCGCGTCAGCTCGAGGCGGCCGGTGCCGGTTCGTTCGCCACACGCGTTGCCCACTATCACTGCGAGATCGCGCTCGAGGCCGAAACGTGCCGCCGCGCGGCCGAGGCCGAAGCAGCGCTGCATGAGGCCCGCACGGCCGCGCCGCAAGCCGCGCGGCCGCGGGTGCTGGAGGGGCATCGTCACGTGCAGGCGGGTCGCCATCGTGAAGCGCTCGCCGTCTGGGACGACTTGCTGGCAGTGCAGCCGACCACGTTCCCGCTGATCGCAGGGGATTACGCCGCCAGCGCCCTCGCTTGCAACGACGACGCTGCGGCTTCGTCGCGTCTGAAGGCGGTGTACGAGCGCCAGCCCAGCCTCGATTTGTTGACCGCCCTGCTTCGCCTGACGCCGGACGCCGCCGAGCGCCAGTCGCTGTTGAGGGCGCACCTGCAGGCTCACCCGACGCTCTCGGCCGCCGTAGTGCTGCTCAAGGAACAACTCGCGCGCGGCGAGAGTCTGTCGGTGGCCGATGCCGAGCAACTCCAGCTACTCGCCGCCGCCGCCGCCAAACCCGGCCAACGCTACCGCTGCGCGGCCTGCGGCTTCGAGGCCCAGCATTACTTCTGGCAATGTCCCGGTTGCCAGACCTGGGACAGTTATCCGCCCCGGCGCCAGGAGGATCAATGAGGCGGCCGCCGACTCACTGCTGTGCAGCAGGCGCTTCGTGCCGGCCGGCGACCGCAGCGCCCGGAAAATCGCCGTGAGCAGCGTCCCGAGCAAGGAGCGCATGGCGGCAGCCCGCGTGCTGGTGGTCGGTGACGCAATGCTCGACCGCTATTGGTTCGGCGCGGTCGAGCGCATCTCGCCCGAGGCGCCTGTGCCAGTGGTGCGCGTGAACCGCGAGGAGGAGCGCCTGGGCGGCGCGGCCAACGTGGCGCTCAACGTGAAGGCGCTGGGAGCGCAGGCCACACTGCTGACCGCCGTCGGCGACGACGAGCCGGCGCGCGTGCTGCGCCGACTCCTCGAACGCGAAGGCATCACCTCGCTGCTCGGCAGCGACCCCAAGCTCTACACCACCGTGAAGCTGCGCGTCATCGGCCGCTCGCAGCAGCTGATCCGCATCGACTTCGAGAACCAGCCGGAGCACGAAGTGCTCACCCAGATGCTTGCCGACTACGAACGCGTGCTGCCGGAGCACGACGCGGTGCTGTTCTCCGACTACGGCAAGGGCGGTCTCACCCACATCCCGCGCATGATCGAGTCGGCGCGACGCGCCGGCAAGCCGGTGCTGGTCGATCCCAAGGGCAGCGACTATCGCTCCTATGCCGGCGCCGACCTGGTCACACCGAACCGCGCCGAACTTGCGCTGGTCATCGGGGGATGGGCGGGCGAGGCGCAGTTGCTTGAGCGCGTGCAGGCCCTGCGCAAGACGCTGGGCCTGCAAGCCGTGCTGCTCACCCGCTCCGAGGAAGGCATGACGCTGTTCGATACAGCCGGCACGGCCGCGGTTCCGGCTCAGGCCCGCGAGGTGTTCGATGTCACCGGCGCCGGCGATACCGTGATTGCGGCCATGGCCACGCTGCTGGCCTGCGGCATGACGGCGCGCGACGCCATGCCGATCGCCAATCGGGCCGGCGGGCTGGTGGTCGGTAAGTTCGGCACGGCCAGCGTGAGCTACAACGAGCTGTTTCGCTGAATCCTGAAGGCGTCGCAGTCGCGGCGGCCGTGGTGAAGCGAGGCACCCGTGCCCCGCTCTTCCTCTTGCTCCGGCGCCTTGCTTGCAACAGTCGTCGCGCTTGCCGAGGCCCGCCGCGCCGCAACGCGGCTGCCCAGCCCCCATCGTGACGCCCTCCTCTTGGGGTCGGCAGCCGTGACGCAGCCGCCTAGGATTTGTCTGCAGGCTCGAAAGCGCTGCAGTCCTTCAACCCCAGGAGAAAAACATGCTCAAGACTTTGTTCGGCGCCGTGCTCGCGCTGTTTGCCGCTGCTGCCTTCGCCGCGGTCGATGTCAACAAGGCCGACATGGCCGCGCTCGATAGCGTCAAAGGCATCGGTCCGGCACTCGCCACCAAGCTGCTCGACGAACGCAAGAAAGGCAACTTCAAGGACTGGAACGATCTGATCGACCGCGTCTCCGGTGTGGGCTCAGGCAATGCGGCGCGCTTTTCGGCTGCAGGGCTGACCGTCAACGACGCGAGCTATGCCGGCGCTGCGTCTACCGCAGCCAAGACGGCGAGCAAGACGGCGGCTTCCCCCAAGGCGACAACGGCAGCACAGAAAATCGCCAAACCGCAAGCAAGCACCCGCTGAAACGGTCGATCGTCTTACGCCGCCGCGGACAGCCCGCTCCGTGCGCGGCCCCAGCCGAAAAAGCGCAGCACGTCTTCTCGGCGTGCCAGCGTGTCGGCCTCGCCCAGCGCAATCAGCTCGCGCGTGTACGGCGCCTCGAAAAGCAGGTAGCTGGCCAGCGCCGCGCCACGATCGCCGCCGCTCTGGCATGGCACCTCGCCGGCGGAAACACCAACGGCTCGCAGCATGGCGCGCACGGGTGTCGGTAGCGAGTGCAGGTGGCGCGCGGCAATGTCGTCCAGTCGCTGGCTCGGCGCGATCACCAGCAGCTCGATCGGCCGCAGCGAAGTGCGAGAGAGTGCTTCGGGTCCAAGCAGCGACAGCGTGTGGTTGACGCGCTGCAGCCGTTCGATGTCAACGGCCAGCGCATCCAGAAAGATGTTCGACAGCGCGTGCCCGGCAATCTGCGCCAGGCTCGGATAGCCACTGACTGCCGCCCGTGCGCCCACCGGCTCGTTCAGCCGCCCGGCGCCGACGACGAGGATGCGGTCCGCGCCAAGGTGCACGGCGGGCGAGATTGGTGCCGACTGCCGCATCGAGCCGTCGCCCACGTGATCGCGGCGTCCCAGGACCGACAGGGGCACCGCCGGGAAAATGAAGGGAATCGCCGACGAGGCCATCAGGTGCTCATGCGTCAAACGGGCGCGCACGGCAACGCGTTGCGAGCGCGTCCAGGGCGCGATCTCATCCACCGCCTCGTAGAAAGTCAGGTGCTCGCCGGTGCTATAGCTTGACCCGGTGATGGCCAGGGCGCGCAAATGACCGGCCTGCAGGTGGCCTCGCAGTCGATCGAGCGGCAGCAACTCGCGCAGCAAGTCTTCGAGCGGCGAGTTGTCGAGCAGCGAACGCGGCCGAGCGCGGCGCCATCGCGTCAGCGCCCAGCCCAGAGTGAACAAGGACAGCCAGCGGGCGCCGCTGCGGATCACGCCGAAAGCGTCGGCGCGGTAGACCTGCTCGGCGTGGAAGTTGCGCCACACGCGGTTGAGCAAGGCCACCGCAGTATCGAAGTCGTCGGCGCCGCAAGCCAGCGCCGCTGCATTGATCGCGCCGGCCGAGGTTCCGGCAATCACGGGAAAGGGGTTGCCGGGCAGCTCGCCGGCCTCGCGGCGCAGGCGGCTCAGCCCGGCCAGCACACCCACCTGATAGGCCGCGCGAGCGCCGCCGCCGGTGAGGATGAGGCCAGTGATGGGTGCCACGCGGGGCAGGATAGTCGGCGGCGTGCGGTCTGCGATCTGCGCAAACGCGGCGGGGGCGCAGTGCTTATCGGTCGGTCCAAGCGTAACGGCGGCGGGCCGCTCGCAGGCCGCTTGTTTCAGTCGTCGCGGTCGCGCCCCCGGCGCTTGCCGGCGTGCTTGTGGTCGTGCTTGTGCCGCTTGCCGTAGTCGCGGTCGTCATCGCGGTCACGGTCACCCCCGCGATGGCGCGACGCGTATTCCTGCTGGTACCAGCCGTCCTGCACGAAATAGACGCGTTGGCCGCAAGCGTCGTAGCGGCCGCAGTGCTTGCGCCAGTCCCGGGCATGACCGGGCGGCACACGCAGATAGATCGGCCGCTGGATCACCGCGACCGGCCGCTCGACCACGACGACCGGCTCCGCATAGATCACTCGCGGCGGCGGATATCCGTTGCCGATGTCGATGCGGCCGTAAAAGCCCGGCTGACCGATGCTGACCGACACGCCGACATCTGCGGCGAAGGCCGGTGAAGCGGCAAAGGCAACCATCAGCGTGGCGACGAAAAGATGTTTCATGTTCAAGCTCCGTTGGTGCAGTCCCCGTTGCGGCAGACGGACTGCACGCAAACAAGCGCGGCCAGTGTGCCGCGCGCGCCTTCGCTCTAGGGGCGTAGGCGACGAAGCAGTCGCGAAATTCAGTCGTAGATCACGACCGCCTGCGCTGCGCTCGATTTCCAGCGAGCCAAAGCGGCATCGGACGGAAAGAACCGACCGTCGTCGCCGAGGTCGACCTCGCCCTGGATACTGTGCCGCTGCAACAGCAGGCGCACGGCCAGGCCCTCGGTGAGCGAACCCTGCTCCGTGCGAACACTGCGCGGCGGAAACTCGCGCAGCAGCTCGCTCAATGCGGGCGCGCTGCCATTGACTGCCACACGCAAGAAGCGCGCGAACTTGCAGCGTGCGGCCGCCAGGCTCCACACCTGCTGAACGTTGAGCCGCACGCCGCCCGAGAAGCGGTCGGGCTGTACCTTGCCCTGCACGATGACGAGTTCGTCCTCGGCCAGCAATTCGCGGTTCGCGCTCAGCAGATCTTCGGCGACCACCGCCTCGATCTGGTCGCTCTTGTCGTCGAGCTTGAAGATCGCCACACGGCCGCGCTGGCCGTTGACGACGCGCAATTCGGTGACGATGCCGGCCAGCAACTGCGGCTCGCGGCTGTCGAGCAGGTCGTCGATGCGGCGCTTGCAAAAGCGCCGCACCTCCTCTGCGCTCTCGTCGAACAGGTGTCCTGACAGGTAAAAGCCGAGCGCCTGCTTCTCCAGCATGAGCCGCTGCCGGATGCTCCACGGCTCGGCCGCGATGAGTTCAGGCTCCTTGGTCGAGGCGGCATGCTGGTCCTCGTCGTCGGCGCCGAAGTCGAACAGGCCGCTCTGCTCCGCATGCGCGGCCTGGCTGTCGGCATAGTCGAAGGCCAGTTGCACGCTGGCCATCAGCTGCGCGCGGTCAGGGCCGAGCGCATCGAAGGCGCCGCCCTTGATCAGCGCATCCACCACGCGCTTGTTGACGCGGCTGCGGTCCACGCGGGCGCAGAAGTCGAACAGGCTCTTGAAGGGATGGCCTGCCGAATCGTCCAGGCCGCCTTCGTGGCCTCGGCGCGCTTCGACGATGGCCTCGATCGCGCCCTGCCCCGTGCCCTTGATGGCGCCCAGGCCGTAGCGCACGCGCCGGTCGGAGGTCGGCTCGAAACGCCAGCCGCCCACGTTGATGTCGGGCGCATCGAAGGCAATACTGAACTGCCGGGCGTCGCGGATCAGGACGCGCAGCTTGTCGGCGTCGTCCATCTCGATCGTCATGTTGGCCGCGAAGAACTCGGCCGGGTGGTGCACCTTGAGCCAGGCGGTGTGGTACGCGAGCAGCGAGTAGGCAGCGGCATGGCTCTTGTTGAAGCCGTAGCCGGCGAACTTCTCCATCAGGTCGAACACTTCATCGGCCTTGGCTTGCCCGATACCCTTCTTCGCGGCACCCTCGCGGAAGATGGCGCGGTGCTTGGCCATCTCCTCGGCCTTCTTCTTGCCCATCGCGCGGCGCAACAGGTCGGCGCCGCCGAGCGAATAGCCGCCCAGCACCTGCGCGGCCTGCATCACCTGTTCCTGGTAGACCATCACGCCGTAGGTCTCGCCCAGCACCGACTCGAGCAGCGGATGCGGATAGGTCACCTCCTCGCGGCCGTGCTTGCGCGCGCAGAAGGTCGGGATCATCTCCATCGGTCCCGGCCGGAACATCGCGTTGAGTGCGAACAGATCCTCGATGCGGCTCGGCTTGGCGTCTTTCAGCATGCGCTGCATGCCGCCGGATTCGAACTGGAAGACCGACTCGGTCAGCCCGTCGGAAAAGAGCTTGTAAACCTTCGGATCGTCGAGCGGCAAGGCCTCGTAGCTGAAGTCGGCGCGGTGCGGGTGGCGTGCGACGATGAAGTCCTTCGCCATTTCCAGGATGGTCAGCGTGGCCAGGCCCAGGAAGTCGAACTTGACCAGGCCGATCGCCTCGACGTCGTCCTTGTCGAACTGGCTCACCGCCGCGACACTGCCGGGCTGCTGATAGAGCGGGCAGAAATCGGTGATCCGCCCGGGCGCGATCAGCACACCGCCGGCGTGCATGCCGACGTTGCGCACCGTACCTTCCAGGCGCTCGGCCAACGCCAGCAGCTCGGCGACCTCTTCTTCCCGCTTCTCGCGCTCCTCGATCTCGGGCGCTTCGCGGCGCGCGTAGATCGGGCCGCTCCCGTCCGGCTTGTAGTCCGGCGGCGGGCGCTTGAGCGTCACGCTCTTGCCCGGCGGCGCCGGGACCAGCTTTGCGATGCTGTCCACATGGCCGTAGCCCATGCCGAGCACACGGCCCACGTCGCGCAGCGCTGCCTTCGCCGCCATGGTGCCGAAGGTGGCGATCTGGCTCACGGCGTCGCGGCCGTATTTCTGCTTGACGTAGTCGATCACGCGGTCGCGGTTGGCCTGGCAGAAGTCGATGTCGAAGTCGGGCATCGACACCCGCTCCGGGTTGAGAAACCGCTCGAACAGCAGGTTGTAGGCGAGCGGGTCGAGGTCGGTGATGCCCAGCGCATAGGCCACCAGCGATCCGGCGCCCGACCCGCGGCCCGGACCCACCGGGCAGCCATTGGCGCGAGCCCAGTTGATGAAGTCGCCCACGATCAGGAAGTAGCCGGGAAAGCCCATCTTCACGATGGTTGCGATTTCGAATTCCAGCCGCTCGGCATAGCGCGGGCGTTCGCATTCGCGCGCCGCCTCGTCGGCATAGAGCTGGCGCAGCCGGCGCTCCAGGCCCTCGTGCGAGGTATGCCGGAAGTAGGCCTCGGGCGCCATGCGCTCGCCGCCCACTTCGGGGATCGGGAAGTCGGGCAGTTGCGGCTTGCCCAGCGTCAGCGTGAGGTGGCAGCGCCGCGCGATGGCCAGCGTGTTGGCCAGCGCCGAAGGCAGATCCGCGAACAGCTCGTGCATCTGCGCCGCGCTCTTGAAATACTGCTCGCGCGTGAAGCGCTTGATGCGCCTCGGGTTGGACAGCAACTCGCCCTCCGCGATGCAGACCCGCGCCTCGTGCGCCTCGTGATCGTCGGGTGCGAGGAACTGCAGCGGATGCGTGGCGACCACCGGCAGACCGAGCTTGGCCGCCAGCGGCACGGCGGCACGGACCTGCTCTTCGTTGCCCGGCTGGCCGGCGCGGTGGAGTTCGAGATAAAAGCGCTGCGGAAAGACGGCGGCCAGGCGCAGCGCCAAAGCCTCGGCGCGCGCCGCATCGCCGGCGAGCAGCGCCTGTCCGATGCCGCCGAGATCAGCACCTGACAACGCGATCAAACCTTCGCTGTGTTCAGCCAGCCGTGCCCAGGCGACGCAGGCCTGGTGGCGCTGCACGTTCTCCGTCCACGCATGCGAAATCAGCGTGCACAGGTTCAAGTAGCCGCTACCGTTCTGCGCGAGCAGCAGCAGGCGGCTGGCCTGCCGGTCGCCGGGGGTCGAGCCGACTTCGGGTTCCAGCCAGATCTCTGCACCGACGAGGGGCTGCACACCTTGTCCGCGAGCCGCGCTGTAGAACTTGACGGCCCCGAACAGGTTGCCGAGGTCGGTGATCGCCAGCGCCGGCTGACCATCGGCCGCCGCCGCGGCCACCATGTCGTCGATGCGCAAGGTGCCATCGACGACGGAGTACTCGGTGTGGCTGCGCAGGTGGACGAAGGCGGGTTTCATCCGGCCATTTTAGGGAGCGGGTGCGGCGCCCCCGCCCCTGCGGCGCGGTGCCGGTGTGCTATGAGCCGGCCGGCCGCGACCCGTCGGCCGATGGCGCGGACGAAGCGGCACCGGTGCGTGATTCGAGACGATGGCGCGCGCCGCCCCAGGCGGCTGAAGCCTGCGGCGCCAAGCGGTCGAAACCTCGCTCCAGTGCCCGCACGCAGCGCGCCGCCAGCCATGTGCCGAAGACGATCAGCACCGCACCGAACCCCCACACGATCCACAGCGCCGCCGTGCCGAACTGGCTCAACCAGGCCGAGGTTGTGGAGAGCGCGAGCTCGACCTCCGGATAGAACGGCGCCCAGGCCGCGGCTTGCGACGCCGCGAACTCACCGCCGCCGGTGAGTAGCAGGGCCATCGCCCAGGCCGTCAGCGACCACAGCAGCAAGACGGCCAGCCCCGCGACCCAGACAGCCGTCGACAGACCGCCTCCTCTGTCCGGTGATGCGGTATCGATGCGAACGGTGTTTGCCATGGTGTATCTCCTGCTGGATGAGTAAAGGATGGGAAAAGCGGCAAATGAAGTCAAGCACTGGCGTGGCCGGCCGCCGGCAGTTCCAGGCGGGCGAGCAGGCCGCCGAGACGGCTCTCGCCGAGAGTCAGGCTGCCACCGTGCAGCCGCGCTAGGTCGTCGACGATGGTCAGCCCCAGGCCCGAGCCGGGCTGCGATTCGTCGAGCCGCCTGCCACGCTGCAGCACCACGGCACGCTCGGCCGCTGCGATGCCCGGACCGTCGTCCTCGATCTCGCAGACGATCTGGCGCAGCGGCGCGCTCAAGCTGATCTGCACGCGGCGGCGCGCCCACTTCGCGGCGTTGTCGAGCAGGTTGCCGAGCATCTCGTGCAGGTCCTGCTGCTCGCCGCTGAACACGGGTGCCCCCTCCTGCCGCACGGTGAACTCGAGTCCTCGCTCGCGGTAGAGCTGCTCGAGCGCGCGCTGCAGGTCATCGACGGCGAGCCGCACCGTGCTGCCCGGCCCGCGCTGGCGCGCCGTGGCCGCGGCGCGGGCGCGCATCAGCTGCAGCTCGACCTGGCGCGCCATGCGCCCGGCCTGCGCGCGGATCAGTTCGCCCTCGGGGCCGGGCAGCTGCGCGGACGCATTGGTGATCACCGCCAGCGGCGTCTTCAGCGCATGCGCGAGGTTGCCGGTCTGGGTGCGAGCGCGTTCGACGATGGCGGTGTTCTCGTCGAGCAGCCCGTGCAGGTCGTCGATCAGCGGCTGCACCTCGTTCGGGAAACGCCCTTCGACGCGCGTCGCGCGGCTGGCGCGCAGTGCGAGCAAAGCCTTGCGCAGGCGGCCGAGTGGCGCAAGGCCCAGACGTACCTGCAGCACCGCCGCGGCCATGAGCGCCGCCGCCACGACGGCGAGCGAGACGGTCAGCGTGCGTGCGAAGGAGCGTGTCATGGCGTCGAGGTTGCTCACGTCCGCGCCCGCCGCCACGCGCAGCGCCGCGCTGTCATTCGGCAACTGCACGCTGCGCGACCACAGCACCAGCGGCTGATCGCGCGGGCCCTCGGCTTCGATGCGCTGCACGCCTGTCGTGGATGCGGTGCCAGCGGGCAACGCGAGCGTGTGATCCCACAGCGAGCGCGATCGCAGCAGCACCGTGTCGCCCCGCTGCACGATCCAGTAGAAGCCGCCGTACGGTTGGCGGAACAGCGGCTCGGACAGTTCGCGGTCCAGACTCACCCCACCATCTTCGCCGCGCACCAGCGCGGCAATCAGCTCCTCGAGGTGGCCTTGCATGCGCGTGGCCAACTCCGCCTCCACATGCTCGCGGAACAACCCGCCGAGCACGAAGGCCGCGGCGGCCAGCGCGGCTGCGATCCACGCCAGCGCTGCCAGGAGCAAGCGCCGTTGGAGCGAGCCGGCCTTCATGCGCTGCCTCCCACACGGAAGCCCAAGCCGCGCACCGTGACGATGAAGTTCTCGGGCAACTTGCGGCGCAGTCGGGCGATGAAGACATCGATCGTGTTGCTGTCGCGGTCCGCGTCCCGGGCGTACAGGTGCTCGGCCAGCTCGGTGCGCGACACCACGCGTTCGGCGTGGTGCATCAGGAATGCGAGCACGCGGTATTCATGTCCGGTCAGGTTGACGACGCTGCCGGCCACGCTGACCTGACAGCTACGCGTGTCGAGCTGCACGGGGCCGCAGCGGAGTTCCGCCTGCGCATGGCCACCCGAGCGGCGGATCAGCGCACGCAACCGAGCCAGCAGCTCCTCCATCTGGAAGGGCTTGGCGAGGTAGTCGTCGGCACCGGCGTCGATGCCGAGCACCTTCTCCTGCCAACTGCTGCGCGCGGTGAGCAGCAGCACCGGTGTGGCCACGCCGGCCGCACGCCAGCCGCGCAGCACCGCCAGGCCATCGCGGCCGGGCAGGCCCAGGTCGAGCACCACCGCGTCGAAGGGCTCCACCCGGCCGAGATGCTCACCGTCGATGCCGCTGGCGGCGCTGTCGACCGCGTGGTCGCTGGCCCGCAGCGCGTCGGCGATCTGCGTGCGCAATGCAGCGTCGTCCTCGACCACCAGGACCCTCATCGCGACGCAGCTCCGGCGCCGGGGCGCAACTTGAAGACGGTTTCCAGGCGCGCGCCTTCGAGCTTGACGAGTTCGCCGGTGCGCGCGTCGAACTCGAGCTCGATGACCCGGCCGTCGGGCAGCAGAAGTTCGAGCTCGTAAACAAGTTCGCCGTCGTCGCGCTCGAGTTCGACCTCGATGACGCGGCCGCCGAAGTCGCGCTCGACCCGGCTCAGAATG
>NZ_JACDCW010000084.1 GCF_013817345.1 Methylibium sp. | reverse complement strand
CCGCAGCGGCGCCGGCGCCGGGCGGCGGCCACGACGCGTTGGTGGAGCTGAAGCTCGCCGCGCTCGAGAGCGGCAGCCTGCACCTGGGCAGCGCCGACGGGCCGGCGTTGACGCTGCGCGCCCTGCCCTATGCGCTGCCGAACTCGACGGCGGCGATACCGCAACAGACTGCCGCACTGAACTGAAGCCCGATGGCTGCGCCTTCGTCCGCGCCCGGCCACGAGCTCTTCATCTACTACCGCGCCGAGCCGGTGCGCGCCGAGGCCTTGGCTGCCGCCGTGCAGCAGATGCAAGCGCAGTTGTGCGACGTACATCCCGGGCTGCAAGCGCGGCTGCTGCGCCGCCCCGATGTGCGCGACGGACTTCAAACTTGGATGGAAATCTACCGGCTGCCGGACGGCGCCAACCCCGTCGCGCTGGCCGCGGCCATCGAACGCGCCGCTGAATCACTGCAGGCGCACCTGACCGGCCCTCGGCACGTGGAGCACTTCACTGAATGTGCCTCGTAGCGATGGCGCTCGGGCAGAGCCCGCGCTTTCCGGTGGTGATGGCGTCGAACCGCGACGAGTTCTTCGAGCGTCCCGCCGCCGGACTGGACTGGTGGACGCCGCCGGGCGGCGGCCCGGCGCTGCTGGCCGGTCGGGATCTGCGAGCCGGCGGCACCTGGTTCGGTTTGAATGCGGCCGGCCGGCTGGCGCTGGTGACGAACGTGCGCGCCCCATCAGCCGTTCGGGACGCGGCACCGTCACGCGGAGAACTGGTTGTGCACTGGCTGCGTAGCGAAGCGAGCTTCGATGCGTGCTGGCGCGAGTGGGCCGGCGCCGGCTACAACGGCTTCAACCTCGTCGCCGCCGATCTGGCTGCACGCGAATGGACATGGGCCAGCAACACCGGTCTGCCGCCGCAGCGCCTGGTCACCGGGCTCTACGGCTTGTCGAACGCGGCGCTCGACACGCCTTGGCCGAAGACCGAGCGGCTCAAGCGACAGTTGGGCGCGGCGCTGCAGTCGAGCGAGGCCGAGGAGTCGGCCGAAGCGCTCGCTTTCAGGCTCTTCGACGCCCTCGCAGACCGGCGCATCGCTGCGGATACCGACCTGCCAACGACCGGCATCCCGCTGGATCGGGAGCGCGAACTCTCGTCCGCCTTCATCCGCACGACCGATGGCCGCTACGGCACCCGCTGCTCGACCGTGCTGATCAGCGAACGCATCGAAGGGCGCTCGATCACGCAGGTTTTCGAACGCAGCTTCGACAACGGTGAGCCCGGCGCTTTGCGCCGCTTCCGGCTGCTCGACTGGCCTCCAGCGCCCGGCGCCACCGCGCAGGCCGAAGCCGGGGTACCGGACGCGCCACCCGCTCAGGCGGGCGCCGACCGCAGGCCATAGGCCTTGCCGTTGGCGAACAGGAACTCGACCCGCATGACCGCCGGGCCCTCTTCCTGTGGGGCCGCATAGCCGATCAGCGAAATGGTGTCGCCCACTTCGAGCGGCGTGATGTCCCAGGCCTGCATGCGAAACAGCGGCGCCAGCTCGAGCGTCCAGGGTTCTCCCCGCCGCTTGGGCAGTTGGGCGTTGCCCAGCACCTCGGCTGTATCGACCGACGCCTGCTGCGCCGGCAGAGTGCGGCGAACCAGATCGGCCGGCAGGCTCAGGTCGGCCGCCGGCTTCAGTTCGAGGTGCGCGTGGGGATTGGCCCAGCGCACCATCACAACACGGCCTTCGAGATAAAGCGGGCGGCGCACGTCGTAGCCGCTCCACCCGTGGTGCGCGGACGCGATGCGCACCGGCAGCGCAGCGAGGAGAGGAGCCGCAGCACTGGCGGCGATCAGCGAACGACGTTGCATGAGAGCTCTCCAGGAACAAGAAGCGGACGCTAACAACAGCGACGGCGGCGCGTCCGCAAGGCGCACAAAGGACTGCTGATGCCGCGGGTTTTCAGCGGCACGGGTTACAGCCCTTTCACAGGCCCGGATGGCCAGACGTTGGCAGCCTCTTGCCGCCCGCGCTCATTGCCCAGCATCAGCTGCAGCATCAATTCGATGCGCGCCTGCACTGCGCTGAGGGCGCCGCAGCCGGGCAGGCTGGCTGGGCCGGCGTCTTGCAGCGGACCGTCGGCCACGCGCGTCGTTCGCCGCACGGCCACGCCTTGCGCCTGGGCTCGAAGCAGCGCCGCCTCCAGCGCATGGTGCAGCGTTCCGTTGCCGGTGCCGGCAGCAACCAGGCCATCCACTCCGTGCGAAACCAGCGCATCCACGATCGCCCCGCAAGCGCCGGCGTGGCTCAGCACGATCTCCACCCGCGGCCAGCGCGCGCCAGCGAAGCAGGCCGTGCCCAAGGGCGTGCCACGGGGCCAGTCGCGCAGGCGGCGCACACGCCCCGCTTCCACGCGCGCGATCGGCCCCGCGTCTCCGGAACCGAAGGCGTCGAGCCGGTGGGTGTGCGTCTTGCGCACGTCGAAGGCACCGTGCACCGTGCCGGCCAGCACGGCCAGAACGCCCTTCGCGCCCGGCTCCAGAGCCAGGGTCACGGCATCGAGAAGGTTCTGCGGACCGTCGGCCTGCAGTGCCGTCGCCGGGCGCATGGCAGAACACAGGACCACCGGCTTTAACGGTGCCAGCACGCGCTGCAACCAGTAGGCGGTTTCCTCCAGCGTGTCAGTGCCATGCGTGACGACGATGCCGGAGACGTCCGGGCGCGCCAAGTGGTATTCGGCGCGCCGGGCCAGCAACTCCCAGACGGCGAAGTCCATGTCCTTGCTGTCGATCTGGGCGAGTTGCTCGGTCTCCAGGTCTTTGCCAGCCAAGGGCGGCACCGCCATCACCAACTGGTCGACGCCGAGTTGTCCTGCGGTGTAGCCCAGGGTGTCGGTCGGCGATGCGGCAGTGCCGGAGATGGTGCCGCCCGTGGCGAGGATGACTACACGCGCGAGCGCTGGCGCAGACAGGCTTTGCATTTCTGAAGAAGCTGGATAAAAATACAGGTACTGGATGAAACGCCAGTCGGAGGCTCCGGCGTAATGCCACTGAAGGCCACCGAAAAAGGAGACCCGCTTGGACGACGCCCCGAAACTCACCGCCCGGCAACAGCAGATCCTCGAGCTGATTCAGAGTGCCATCGAGCGCAGCGGCTCGCCGCCGACTCGGGCAGAAATCGCTACCGAACTGGGCTTTCGCTCCGCCAACGCCGCCGAAGAGCACTTGCAGGCGCTGGCACGCAAGGGCGTGATCGAGCTGGTGGGCGGCACCTCGCGCGGCATCCGTTTGAAGTCTGACACATTGCGTTCTCTCAACGCATCGCGCAATCGCCAGTTCACGTTGCCGCTGCCAAGCCTGGCGCAACTGGCCTTGCCATTGGTCGGGCGAGTCGCCGCCGGTAGCCCCATCCTTGCCCAGGAGCACGTCGACCAGACCTACCACGTCGAGGCCAGCTTGTTCGCGCGCCGCCCCGACTACCTGCTGCGCGTGCACGGCATGAGCATGCGGGATGCGGGCATCCTCGATGGCGACCTGCTGGCCGTGCAGCGCAGCAAGGAAGCAAGGAACGGCCAGATCGTCGTGGCGCGGCTCGACAACGAGGTGACGGTCAAGCGCTTTCGGCGCAGCCGGGGCGTCATCGAGCTGATCCCCGAGAACCCGGACTTCGAGACCCTCGTCGTCTCGCCGGAAAGCGGCGACTTCGAGCTCGAAGGTCTGGCCGTCGGGCTCATTCGCAACACCATGCTGATGTGAGCGTGCAATGGCCGCCAACATTTCCAAGGCCCGCGAATCCGCCGAGTGCACCGTGCTCGAACACATTCCGAACATCGGCCCGGCGCTCGCCGCCAACCTGCGCCTGATCGGCATCCTGCATCCGCGTGAGTTGGTGCAGCGCGACGCCTTCGTGCTCTATCAGGCCTTGTGCGCCAAGACGGGCGAGCGCCACGACCCCTGCGTGCTCGACACCTTCATGGCTGCCGTTGATTTCATGCGTGGCGCCGCTGCGCTGCCCTGGTGGCACTACACGGCACAGCGCAAGCTGCTCTACGGGCAGATCGAAGCAGGTGAAGAGTCCCGCTCGCGATGAAGCTGATGTAAAGGCCAAGCGGGGCGACCGTTTGTCGCCTTGAACGTTTTTTTGCCGTCTGCGGGTGGCGGGCATGCGCGCCGTTGAGCGCGGGTCCCGCAGAACGGCATCGCATTTCAATCCTGCCGAACTTCCTTGAATAGGAGATTCGGAATGGTCACGCTCTTGTTGAATCCGCTGCGGCGCTGGTGGCAGATGACGTTTATGCAGGAAAGGCCTGCCGCCGTGCCGGCGTTGGTGTTTCGCCGTTCGAGGGCTCGCCCCGTGGGCAAGTCGCACGCACGGGCTGCGGTGCCCTTCTCATCGCTCGCGCCGCTGACCCCGTTTCGCACGCGGCCCGCAGCCAGTGTCGCGGTGGGCAGCGCCCGTCGCGCCGCGCAGCGTTTCTGGATGACCCTCGATCCGCACGACCAGCGGCGCGCCGCGATCGGCGGATCGTTCGCAGAGGTTTGTGCGGCGCTGGAGCGGCTGGCGGCGCTGGAAGAAGGTCGGTTGGGGTGACGCCGTGCGCTTCGATCCCCAGCCTGCGGCCGGGGCCCCTCTCAGCCGATTCGGCTCTTACCCCATGTGCAAACCACCGTTCACCGAGAAATCGGCGCCGGTGGCAAAACCCGATTCCTCGGATGCCACCCACGACACCATCGAAGCGATGTCTTCCGGCGTGCCCAGGCGCTTGACCGGAATGGTGGCGACGATCTTGTCGAGCACGTCCTGGCGGATCGCGCGGACCATCTCGGTGCCGATGTAGCCGGGGCTCACGGTATTGACCGTCACGCCCTTGCTCGCCACCTCCTGCGCCAGCGCCATCGTGAAGCCGTGCATGCCGGCCTTGGCGGCCGAGTAGTTGGTCTGGCCGAACTGGCCTTTCGCGCCGTTGACGGAAGAGATGTTGATGATGCGGCCCCAACCGGCCTCGGTCATCTCGTCGATGACCTGCTTGGTCACGTTGAACAGGCTGTTGAGGTTGGTGTCAATCACCATCTGCCAGTCTTCGCGGCTCATCTTGCGGAACATGCCGTCGCGCGTGATGCCGGCGTTGTTGACAAGCACGCTGACCGGGCCATGCTCGGCCTTGACCGCCTTGAAGGCTGCGGTCGTCGAGTCCCAGTCCGAAACGTTGCCCACTGAACTGTAAAAGGTGTAGCCGAGCGCGGCCTGCTCGTCGATCCACTTCTTGAAATCGCGGCTCGGGCCGCAACCCGCCACGACCGTGTAGCCGTCCTTATGGAGCCGTTGGCACAGCGAAGTGCCGATGCCACCCATGCCGCCGGTGACGTATGCGAGCTTCTTGCTCATGGTTCGGTACTCCTCGATAGATGCGTGTTGTGGGAACAGCGAGCGTCGCGCGGGACCCTTGCAAGGTCAACCGGGTTCGCCCGGGTCGAAAGTCTCTCGCGCCCTCGAACTTACCGCTCGGTCTGCGCCGCCCTGCTCCACGCGTTCGAACATGAAACAAGGCGGCAGTGCGCAATGAAATGCCTGCTCAGCGCTCCACCGTCAGCGCCACGCCCATGCCGCCGCCGATGCACAGCGAGGCGATGCCGCGCTTGGCGTCGCGCCGCTGCATCTCGTGCAGCAGGGTCACCAGCACGCGGCAGCCGGAAGCGCCGATCGGGTGGCCGATGGCGATCGCGCCGCCGTTGACGTTGATCTTGCTGGTGTCCCAGCCCATCTCGTTGTTGACGGCGCAGGCCTGGGCCGCGAAAGCCTCGTTGATCTCCAGCAGATCGAGGTCGGCCGCCTTCCAGCCGGCACGCTTGAGCGCGATCTGGCTGGCCGGTACCGGGCCCATGCCCATCAGAGAGGGGTCGAGGCCGGCTGTGGCATAGGAGGCGATGCGGGCCATGGGCTTCAGGCCGAGCTGTTCGGCCTTGGCGGCGCTCATCACCAGCACGGCTGCGGCGCCGTCGTTCAGCCCCGAGGCGTTGCCGGCCGTCACGCCGCCGGCCTTGTCGAAAGCGGGGCGCAGGCCGGCCAGACTTTCCGCGTTCGACTTGCGGTTGATGAATTCGTCGGCGGCGAACACGATCGGATCGCCCTTTCTCTGGACTATGGAAAACGGCGTGATCTCGTCCTTGAACCTGCCCGCGTCCTGCGCGGCTGCGGCCTTTTGCTGCGAAGCCAAGGCCAGCGCGTCCTGTTGCTCGCGCGTGATGCCGTACTTCTTGGCCACGTTCTCGGCGGTGATGCCCATGTGGTACTGGTTGTACACGTCCCACAGGCCGTCAGTGATCATGGTGTCGACCATCTTCCAGTCGCCCATGCGCTGGCCCTCGCGCGAGCCCATCAGGGCGTGCGGTGCGAGGCTCATGCTCTCCTGCCCGCCGGCGATCACGATCTCTGCATCGCCGTCTCGGATCGCCTGCGCAGCCAGCATCACGGCCTTCAGGCCCGAGCCGCACACCACGTTGATCGTCATCGCCGGCACCGCGTGCGGCAGGCCGGCCTTGATCATGGCCTGGCGCGCGGGGTTCTGGCCGCTGCCGGCGGTGAGCACCTGGCCCAGGATGACCTGGCTGACCTGGTCGGCCTGCAGCTTGCTGCGCTCGAGCAGCGACTTGATGACGGCCGCACCCAGTTCGGGCGCCGGGGTCTTGGCGAGTGCGCCGCCGAACTTGCCGACGGCTGTGCGGGTGGCGGCGACGATGACGATGTCGGTACTCATGGGCTTGCTCCTGGAGGCTCCGTTGAAAGGTCGTGGATGGGAATAACGCGCGGAAAAGGGAAGTATGTCGATCGATGCGCTGGTCGCCGCCGGCTCAGGCCCGGGCCTTGACGTAGCGGCCGGGCGCCGGCTCGATGGCCTTGCGGGTGCGCCCGCCGGCAGCCTTGGGTGCGGCAACCAGCTTGCCCGACTGCGGCGTGAGCCAGGCCGTCCACGCCGGCCACCAACTGCCGGCGTGCTCGGTCGCTCCCTCGAACCAGGCGTCAGCGGTCTTCGGCAGCTTGCCGTTGATCCAGTGGCTGCGCTTCTTCTTCTCGGGCGGATTGATCACGCCGGCGATGTGGCCGGAGGCGCCGAGCACGAACTGCTTCTTGCCGGGCAGCACCTGCGTGCTGGTGTAGGCGCTCTGCCACGGCACGATGTGGTCCTCGCGAGAGGCGTAGATGAAGGCCGGCACATCGATCAGCCGCAGGTCGAGCGGCTCGCCGCACACCGTCGCCTTGCCCGGTTCGACGAGGTTGTTCTCGAGGTAGGTGTGGCGCAGGTACCAGCAATACATGGGGCCCGGCAGATTGGTCGAGTCCGAGTTCCAGTACAGCAGGTCGAAAGGCGGTGGCGTCTCGCCCTTGAGGTAGTTGCCGACCACGTAGTTCCACACCAGATCGTTGGGCCGCAGGAAGCTGAAGGTGGCGGCCAGTTCGCGGCCCTTGAGCAGGCCGCCCTGGGCGAGTGCCCTCTCGCGCATCTGCACCATGTTCTCGTCGACGAAGAGATCGAGGATGCCGGTGTCGCTGAAGTCGAGAAACGCCGTCAACAGTGTCAGGCTGGCCGCCGGTTCCTCGCCGCGTGACGCCTGCACCGCCAGCGCGCAGGCCAGCAAGGTGCCGCCGATGCAAAAGCCGAGCGTGTTGATCTGCTCCTGCCGGCTGATGGCCTGCACCTCGGCGATGGCGCGCATCACGCCGTCTTCGATGTAGTCGTCCCAGGTCTTGTCGCCGATGTTCTCGCCGGCATTCACCCAGCTCAGCATGAACACGCGCTGGCCCTGGCCGAGCGCATAGCGCACGAGCGAGTTTTCCGGCTGCAGGTCGAGGATGTAGAACTTGTTGATGCAGGGCGGCACGATCAGCAGCGGCCGTTCATGGACCTTGGCGGTGATCGGTGCGTATTCGATAAGCTGGAACAGCTCGTTCTCGAACACCACGCTGCCCGCCGTGGTGGCCACATTGCGGCCGACCTCGAACACGCTCTCGTCGGTCTGCGAGAGGTGGCCCTGGCGGATGTCGTGCCACAGATGCTGCAGGCCCTGGGCGATGCTTTCGCCCTTGCTCTCCAGCGCCTTGCGCTGCGCCTCGGGGTTGAGCGCAAGGTAATTCGACGGCGCGGCGGCATCCACCCACTGCTGCACCGCAAATCGCAGGCGCTGGCGCGTCTTCTCGTCGGCCTGCACCTCGTCGGCCATCTTCAGCAGCGTGCGCGCATTCAGCAGGTACATGCCCGCCATGTAGGCGGCGCTCGAATTCGCGAGCCAGTCAGGGGCGGCGAAACGGCGGTCGCCGAGGCCGGGCTTGGGAGGATCCTGCGAGTCTGCCGCCGCGTTCCACAGCGCCGCGGCGTCGCGCAGATAGCTCGCCTGCAACTCCGGGAGCGCCTGCGCAGGCAGGCTGAGACCGGTCATGCCCTTGAGCGCCTGACTCCAGCCCTCGGCAAGCTGCTGGGCCGACTGTGCGACGTTCATTCCCGGCAACCCACCGGGCCAGCCCGCGGCATCCTTGTTCATGCGTCTCCTCCTGCTGCTTGTTTCCGAGCGCCGCGCCGGCGGCCGACGGCGGATGATGAAACGGATGCGGGGTCTTGCAACGGCCCTTGGACGCGCTCTTCGGCTGGGGCCGATTATCCTGCTCTGCCCTGCGCAAAACCGAACGGCCGTGCCGCTCGCCCTGCGCCGATATCGCCGCAGTACCCGAACCCGCCAACCTGATGTACCTTGTCGCGATTGCCTGGCTTTATGTCGCGCTGATGATGGCCGTGGCAGAGGCCGTCCACAGCCAGGGCAGCGTGCTCGGCGCGGTGTTCACCTTCCTGCTGTACGGGTTGGGGCCGGTCGCGCTGATGATGTATCTGCTGGGCACGCCGGCGCGGCGCAATGCCCGCCGTCGCGCCGAGGCGGCACAGACAGCGCAGGCAACCGAGCAGCAAGGCAACGCCCGTGCCGCGACCGCGGAGTCGTCAGGCCCGCTCAATCCAGATGGCAGCGGCCAGACGCCCGCTGCTGCCGAGCCGGGGCCGGTCGCGCCGGTGCGAGAAGAAGCGTGATTCGTCCTCGACCGTGCACCAGTGGCCTCCGCCGATGCGGTTCACGTCGACGCCGCAGGCCGTGAGCCGATCACGAGCCAGGCCCGGCAGATCGGCCAGCCACCGCTCGCCGCCCTGAGCCTCGAAGCGCGGTGATCTGCCGCCGCGCTCGACCCCGAAAGCCGCCGGCACCTCCGCACCCACCTCGAACTGCCGCGGCCCGATGCACGGGCCCAGCCACACGCGCAATGCCTCGGGCGTGCAGCCGGCGGCCTTGCACAGCGCCGCGACCGTTTGCTCCAGCACGCCGGCGGCCAGGCCACGCCAACCGGCGTGCGCAGCCGCCACGCCCCGCCCATTCGGAGCGGCGAACAGCACCGGCAGACAGTCGGCCGCCTGGATCACGCAGGCCATGCCCGGCTCGGTGGTGAAACTGGCGTCGGCTTCGGGTGCGGTACCGCCATCGCTCGTCGGGCTGCCGCCGGCCTGCGGCACCGCCTTCCCGGCGATGGACCACGCCTCGTGCGAGCGAAGCGGCACACCGCCGTTGCCCACGGTCTGTCGCACCACCTCGCCGGCCAGGGGCAAGCGCACGACGCGTGTGCCATGGACCTGGCGCAAGAAGACCGGCTCAGCGCCGAGCGCCGCCGCGAAGCGCCGCCGGTTCTCGGCCACGGCCTCGGGCTCGTCGCCCACCGCAACGCCGAGGTTCAGGCTGTCGAACGCGCCGCCGCTCACGCCGCCCGCGCGCGTGCTCATCAGCGCCGCCACGCCGGGCGTGCAAAGACGAGGCAGCAGCGCGCCGGCCAGCGTCGGCTTCATGGCTCGAAGTCCGGGCACGCCGAGGGTTGAGCCCGCTGGAAGGCCGGCAATTGCATGCAGGCCTCGAAGATGCGCATCACGGTCGGCACATGGTCGAGCCGGCACCCGTAGCGCTGCGCATTAAAGATCTGCGGCACCAGCACGCAGTCGGGCAAGGTCGGCTCATCGCCGTGGCAGTGGCGACCGGTCTGCGACTCCCCGGCGAGACGCCGCTCGACCACCGCCAGGCCCTCTTCCACCCAGTGCCGGTACCAGGCGTTCTTGGCGTCGTCGCCGACCTTCATCTCACGCACCAGGTAGCGCAGCACGCGCAGGTTGTTGAGCGGGTGGATCTCGCAGGCGATGTCGAGCGCCAACGAGCGCATGCGTGCGCGCGCCGCGGCATTGCCCGGCAGCAAGGGCGACTGCGGATGCCGCTCGTCGAGGTACTCGATGATCGCCAGAGATTGCCCGATCGAAACCTCGCCATCGACGAGCTGCGGCACCAGTCGCGCCGCCGACACCGCTGCATAGGCTTCACCGAACTGCTCGTTCCTGACGAGCTGCACCGCGCGGTAGTCGTAGGCCAGGCCCTTGAGTTCGAGCGCAATGCGCACCCGGAACGAGGCCGAGGAACGGCAGTAGCTGTAGAGCTCCATGACCTCGCTTCCCTATGGCTCAGCCGATGCGCACCCGCAGCGCGTCCAGGCCCTCGATGCTCGCCTCGAGCACTTCGCCCGCAACGACCGCCGCCACGCCTTCCGGCGTGCCGGTGTAGATGAGGTCGCCCGGCGCAAGCACCCAGGCGGCCGACAGATGCTCGATCACCTCGGCCACGTTCCAGATCATCTGGTCGATGCGGCCGGCCTGGCGCGGCTTGCCGTTCACCACCAATCCGATCGCCGCCGTGCCGATGCCAGGCACGTACGCCGCGGGCGTGATCGCACCGATCGGGGCCGAACCCTCGAAGGCCTTGCCGATGCTCCACGGCCGGCCGGCCTTTTTCATCTCGGCCTGCAGGTCGCGCCGCGTCATGTCCAGGCCGACGGCATAGCCCCACACATGCTCGAGCGCGCGAGCCGCAGGAATGTCACGCCCGCCCTGACCGATCGCCACCACCAGCTCCACCTCGTGGTGCAGGTCGCGGGTGAGGCTGGGATAAGTCAAGGTGCCGGTCTCGCCGGCCGCCACGGGCAACACCGCATCGCCCGGCTTCATGAAGAAGAACGGTGCCTCGCGGCCGGTGCCGCCCATCTCGACCGCATGCGCGGCGTAGTTGCGGCCCACGCAGTAGATGCGGCGCACCGGGAAGCGCTGGGTTTGCGCGTGTACCGCAACGCTGGGAACGGGCGGCGGAGCGATGACGTGGCTCATGGTGGGGCAGTCAGCAGAAGACGGCTTTCGATGATGCCACGCAGGGCTTTCGCAGCCGCCCCACGCCATGCTCGCGGCAAGCACGCCGCTACACTCGATCGCCATGTTCCAGGCACGCAGCATCCGGCATTGCAAGACCTGCGGCGGCGCCGCCGAGTACCGCGTCCCGGCCGACGACAACCGCGAGCGCGCCGTCTGCGGCGCCTGCGGCGCCATCCACTACGAGAACCCGCTCAACGTCGTCGGCACCCTGCCCGTGTGGCGCGATCAGGTGCTGCTGTGCCGCCGCGCCATCGAGCCGCGCTACGGCCTGTGGACCCTGCCGGCCGGCTTCATGGAGCTGGGCGAAACCACCGAAGAAGGCGCCCTGCGCGAGACCACCGAAGAAGCCGGCGCGCGCGTCACGCTGCAGGGTCTGTTCTCGGTGCTGAACGTTGTGCGGGTCGGTCAGGTGCACTTCTTCTACCGCGCCGAACTGCATGACACCGACTTCGCGCCGGGCATCGAATCGCTCGAGGTGCAGCTATTCCGCGAAGACGAGATCCCCTGGGACGAACTCGCCTTTCGCACCGTGCGCGAAACCCTGCGCTGCTATTTCGCCGACCGCGCCCGCGGCGCCTTCGGGCTGCATTGCGGCGACATCGCCTGAAGTGCGAGGAACCCACGCCTTGCGGCTGAGGCACTACAAGTCGCTGCACGGATGGCGCCGCTATACTCCCACCCCTGACGGGGCGTAGCGCAGCCTGGTAGCGCACTTGCATGGGGTGCAAGGGGTCGCGAGTTCGAATCCCGCCGTCCCGACCAGAAAAAACCAAGGGTCAGCAGATGAAAGTCTGCTGACCCTTTTCTCTTTCCGACCCGCTCCGCCGGCCCAACGGCACGGCCATCGCCGCAAACCCGGCCCCTATCATCCGCCGATGGACGACAAGAACAGGGTGGCGGCGTTTATCGAACGCTGAACGAAGTCGGCGACACCGCTTCCGGCTGCGCGCAAGAAAGGCATTCAAGCGCAGCAGCGGCAACCAACGCAATTGCAGCCGCAATCCGGGCCACATCGCAAGGAATCACGGTCGCCGTGAGGACGATGGCGACGATCAACCGCGCTGTGCGTACCCAGCCGGAGGATCGCCAAGGCAGCCTGCCAGCGGCGAGGCCCCGACCAAACAGCTAAAGCGTCAACAGCCGTCGGATCGAAAGCAGCTCGCTGCGCATCGCCGCCGCAGTGGGCGCCGGGCCCACGCGCACCGAAGTCACCGCCACGGAATGGGCTCGCGCCGCAACGGCCTCGACCGCTTCGGTTTCTTCGTCCTCGTGGGGATCTTCGTGGTCTTCGTTGAACGGGTCGGCCGCGCCGTCACCGTCGTGGGCAGAAGCCGGTGGCCAGGCCGGCTCGGCCGCCGGGGCCGACGCGGCTGCGCGCGAGGCGCTTTCGCTCAGGCGGTTGCGGGCGCCGCTGATGGTGAAACCCTGCTCATAGAGCAGTTCCCGGATCCGGCGGATGAGCAGCACTTCGTGGTGCTGGTAGTAGCGCCGGTTGCCGCGCCGTTTCATGGGCTTGAGCTGGGTGAACTCTTGTTCCCAATAGCGCAGCACATAGGGCTTGACGCCGCACAGCTCGCTCACCTCACCGATCGTGAAATAGCGCTTGGCAGGGATTGGCGGAAGCGCTTTTTCCATTTGAATCAATGGCTTGTGGGCGATGAGCTAAGACTTTACTCGAAGTTCTCCCCAACGGGGATGTCGCCTTGGACGACCCCCTTGAGTTTGTGGCTGGCGTGAAAAGTCACCACATTGCGCGCCTTGATCGGTATCGCTTCGCCCGTGCGCGGGTTTCTGCCCGGTCTCGGGGCCTTGCGACGTATCTGAAAGTTGCCGAAACCCGACAGTTTGGCATCGTTGCCATCGACGAGCTGGGTATGGATCAGCTCGAAAAAGGCTTCGACCATGTCCTTGGACTCGCGCTTGTTCAGGCCGAGCCGCTCGAAAAGGAGCTCGGCGAGCTCGGCTTTCGTCAGGGTCGGCGTCTCGAGCGTGGGAAGAATGGCTCTGTCCATGGGTCGTCGCTCCTTCTTCTTCGGTTCAGGCACGCAGGCGCGCGCCGAGGCGGGCGAGCAACGCTTCCAGGACGCTCTTGACCGCAGAGTCGATGCGCTCGTCGGTCAGCGTAGCGTCGTCGTCGAGCAGTTCGAGGCGCACCGCGAGACTGCGCTCGCCCGCCCCGAGGTCCGCGGTCGGCACTTTTGGACGGTAGACGTCGAACAGGCGCGCATCTCGCACGAGGCCGCCGGTTGGCGCCCCGGCAATGACCTGCAGCAGGGCTTCGTGTGTGACGGATTCGCCGACGATCACGGCAATGTCGCGCACGGCCGCCTGCTGCCGGGCGATGGGCGCATAAGCCGGCAGCTGCCCGCCTGCCAGCACGTCGGCGTCGAGTTCGAACAGCACGGGGGCCTGCGGCAATTCGTAGGCCTGCCGCCAGCGCGGGTGCAGCTCGCCCACCCAGCCGATTGCCACGCCGTCGAGCTCGACGCGGGCGCTGCGGCCCGGGTGCAGCGCGGCATGCTCGGCCGGCACAAAGCGCGGCTTGCGCGGCGCGAGCAGAGCCTCGACATCGCCCTTGATGTCGAAGAAATCGACTGCGCGTTCGGGCGCACTCCATTGCAAGGTATCGACCGGTCCGTAGGCCAGGGCGCTCACTCGCAAGGGCTGATCTACGCCGGCCACGCTGCTGTCGCTGTCGGCTACCGAAGCATCGCGCAGGAAGACCCGGCCGATCTCGAACACGCGCACGCGCGCCGCCTTGCGGGCGAGGTTCAAGCGCAGCACGCCGATCAGGCTGCCCATCAGGCTGGAGCGCATGACGGCCAGCGGCGCGGCGATCGGGTTGAGCAGCCGGATCGGTTGCTCGTTGCCGGCGAGCTCGCGCTCCCAGCGCTCCTCGACGAAGCTGAAGTTAACGGTTTCCTGATAGTCGAGCGCGGCGACCGTGTGGCGCAGCATGTGCAAACCGCGCCGCGCTTCGGAGCGCACGAGCGGCGTCACCGGCGCGAGCGGGGGCGTATCGGGCAGCAGCGAGTAGCCCAGGATACGGACTACTTCCTCGATCAGGTCTTCCTCGATCTGCAGATCGAAGCGCCAGCTCGGCGGCGTGACGGTGATCGTGCCCTCGCCTTCGGTGAACTCGAGGCCTAGCCGACGGAAAACCTGCGCGCACTGCGGCTGGGTGACCGGCATGCCGATGACCTTGGCAGCGCGGGCGACCCTCAAGGTGACCGGCTTGCGCTCGGGGAGGGCTGTGGTCTGGTCGTCCATCGGCCCGGGTTCGCCGCCGCAGATGTCGACGATCAAGTGCGTGATGCGCTCGATGTGCGCCACGGTCAGCGCCGGATCGACGCCGCGCTCGAAGCGGTGGCCGGCGTCGGTCGAGAAGTTGTAGCGACGCGAACGACCGGCCACTGCCTGCGGCCACCAGAAGGCCGCCTCGACATACACATTGCGGGTGTCATCACCGACCGCAGTGGCCTGCCCGCCCATGATGCCGGCGAGTGATTCGGCCTGGCGCTCGTCGGCGATCACGCCCACCGTGCCATCGACCTCCACCGTGCTGCCGTTCAGCAGTTCCAGCCGCTCGCCCGGCCGGCCCCAGCGCACGTGGAGTGCGCCATGCAACTTGTCGAGATCGAAGATGTGCGAAGGGCGGCCGACCTCGAACATCACGTAGTTGGAGATATCGACCAGCGCGCTCACCGAGCGCTGGCCGCAGCGCGCCAGGCGCTCGACCATCCAACCCGGCGTGGCCGCTTGCGGGTTCACGCCGCGCACGATGCGGCCGGAAAAACGGCCGCACAGGTCGGGCGCTTCGATGTGCACCGGCAGCTTTGCGTCGTGTACAGGCACGACGGGCGTGATCGCCGGCGTTTGCAGCGGCGCGCCGGTCAGCGCGCTGAGTTCACGCGCGATGCCGAAGACGCTCAGGCAATGCGCCAGATTGGGCGTGAGCTTGAGCGTGAACAGCGTGTCGTCGAGCTCCAGGTGCTGGCGAATGCTTTGCCCGACCGGCGCGTCATCGGCCAGCACGAGCAGACCGCCCTGCTCTTCCGAAAGTTTCAGCTCCTTCGCCGAGCACAACATGCCCTGGCTTTCCACGCCGCGCAGTCGACCGAGCTTGATCGTGAACGGCTCGCCACCCACCTGTGCCGGCGGCAACTCGGCGCCGACCAGCGCGCAGGGCACCTTGATGCCGGTGCGCACGTTGGGTGCGCCGCAGACGATGGAAAGCAGGCTGCCGCCTCCGACATCGACCTCGCACACATTGAGCCGGTCGGCGTTCGGGTGCCTGGCGACTGCCAGCACCTGAGCCACGACCACCTTGTCGAACGGCGGCGCGACGGGCCGCAGTTCCTCGACCTCGAGCCCCGCCATGGTGAGCTTGTCGGCCACCTCGACGGTGGAAAGCGGCGGATTGCAGAACTCGCGCAACCAGGATTCAGGAAATTGCATGTTCGCGTCGTCGAATCACTTGAACTGGGACAGGAAGCGCAGGTCGCCGTCGAAGAACAGCCGCAGGTCCGCCACACCGTAGCGCAGCATGGCGAGCCGGTCGATACCCGATCCGAAGGCAAAGCCGATGTAGCGCTCGGGGTCGAGACCCATGTTGCGGATCACCTGCGGGTGCACCTGGCCGGAGCCCGACACTTCGAGCCAACGGCCTTTGAGCGGCCCGCTGCCGAACATCATGTCGATCTCGGCGCTCGGTTCCGTGAAGGGAAAGTAGCTCGGCCGAAAGCGGATCTGCAGGTCGCTGGTCTCGAAGAAAGCCCGGATGAAGCTCACGTACACCGACTTCAGATCCTTGAAGCTGATGTTCTCGCCGATCCACAGGCCTTCGACCTGGTGAAACATCGGCGAATGCGTGGCGTCGCTGTCGACGCGATACGTGCGTCCCGGCGCGATGACGCGAATCTCGGGCATCGGCAACCCCGCATCGAGCGCAGCGCGGTGCGCCTTGACGTGGCGCACGGCATGGCGAATCTGCATCGGGCTGGTGTGCGTGCGCAGCACATGACCGCCGCTCGAGCCGTTCGCCGGGCTGCTCCCAGCAACAGTTTGCCCCCCCTGGGGGGTCGGCTGCGCACTCGCAGCCGGGAGACCGACATCCACGTAAAAGGTGTCGTGCATGGAGCGCGCCGGGTGGTCTGCCGGCGTGTTGAGCGCGGTGAAGTTGAACCAGTCGGTCTCGATCTCGGGCCCATCGGCGACCTCGAAGCCCATCGAGCCGAAGATGGCTTCGATGCGCTCCATGGCCCGGGTGATCGGGTGCAGGCCGCCGGTGCCGCGGCGCCGGCCCGGCAAGGTGACATCGAGCGACTCGGCGCGCAGTTGCAGTGCCAACTCGGCCTCGGCGAGCGCCTGGCGCCGGGCCGAGAGCAGCGCTTCGACCTTTTGCTTGGCCGCATTGATTTCGGCGCCGCGCGCCTTCTTCTCGTCGGCTGCGAGGCTGGCGAGCTGCTTCATCTGCGCGGTCAGCTCGCCGCTTTTGCCGAGGAAACGCGCCTTGGCGTCCTCGAGCTCGGCCGGCGTGCGTGCTGCGCCGAACGCCTGCTCGGCACGCTGCGCAAGTTCAGTGAATGCTTCCATCTAGAAGTTTCGATGTTCGCGAATCGCGTTCGGAAAAAGCAAAGGGCCGACGCTTGCGCCTCGGCCCTTGCAAGGTACAGCGGGCCGCGCGGGCCCGGTGCCGGTCAAGCGAGCTGGGCCTTCACCTTCTCGACGATGCTGCCGAAAGCAGCCGGATCGTTGACCGCCATGTCGGCGAGCATCTTGCGATCGATCTCGATCGCGGCCTTCTTGATGCCGGCCATGAAACGGCTGTAGGTG
>NZ_JACDCW010000083.1 GCF_013817345.1 Methylibium sp. | reverse complement strand
TGGTTCCGCACCTCATCACCGCGCTCAACGGCCCGATCAACGAACTGGAGCAGCGCATCCTGGAGTCCATGCCGGCCATCGAGCGCTGGTTCCGGCTCGAGTGGATGGAGCACACGCCGCCCTTCTATACATCGGTGGACGTGCGCAACGCCGGCTTCAAGCTGGCGCCGGTCGATACCAACCTCTATCCCGGCGGCTTCAACAACCTGACTCCCCAGATGCTGCCGCTGGCGGTGCAGGCGGCGATGGCGGCGATCGAGAAGATCTGCCCCGAGGCCAAGAATTTGCTGCTGATCCCCGAGCGGCACACCCGCAACAGCTTTTATTTGCAGAACGTGCAGCGGCTGATACAGATCTTCGGTTCGGCCGGTCTGAACGTGCGGCTGGGCACGCTCGACGAGGCCATCACCGAGCCGACCCCGTTGCCGCTGCCGGACGGCTCCTCGCTGATGCTCGAGCCCTTGCTGCGTACCAAGCGGCGTCTGGGTTTGAAAGACTTCGACCCCTGCACGATCCTGCTCAACAACGACCTGTCCGCCGGCATCCCCAAGGTGCTGGAGGGGCTGCACGAGCAATATGTGCTGCCGCCGCTGCATGCCGGCTGGGCCGTGCGGCGCAAGAGCCTGCACTTCCAGGCCTACGAAGACGTGGCCAAGAAGTTCGCCAAGCTGCTCGGCATGGACCCGTGGCTGATCAACCCGATGTTCGCCAAGTGCGGCAAGGTCAACTTCCAGGACGGCTCGGGCCAGGAGTGCGTGCAGAGCCACGCCGACGCGCTGCTCGGCAAGATCCGCCGCAAGTACAAGGAATACGGCATCCAGGAAAAGCCCTTCGTCATCGTCAAGGCCGACGCCGGCACCTACGGCATGGGCATCATGACCGTGCGCGATGCCAAGGACCTGGAAGAGCTGAACCGCAAGTCGCGCAACAAGATGAGCGTCATCAAGGACGGCCAGGAGGTCTCCGAGGTGATCATCCAGGAGGGCGTGCCGACCTACGAGCGCATGAACGACGCGGTCGCCGAGCCGGTCGTCTACATGATCGACCGCTATGTCGTGGGGGGCTTCTACCGCGTGCACGCCGAGCGCGGCATCGACGAGAACCTGAACGCGCCGGGTGCGAGCTTCGTGCCGCTGGCCTTCGCCGAGCATCACCAGTTGCCCAAACCGGGCGAGAAGCCGGGGGCGAGCGCGCCGAATCGCTTCTACATGTACGGCGTGATCGGCCGACTTGCCATGCTGGGCGCGAGCTACGAGCTCGAGGCGACGGACCCGGACGCCGAGGTGTACGAGTAGGCCGGCGGATTCACGCGCTTGCGCGGTCCGCGCTGAGCGACTCGAAAGCGCCGAGCCCGGCGCCGCATAGGAGACCGCAACAGCGGCCGGCGGCGTAGGGTGCGTGCCGGCTCCGCTCTGCCTGACCCTGCGGTGCTGTGCTGCCTGGTCGGCCGCGCTCGAGTTGCTGCACCGCAACATGGTTATCGCCCGCGGTGGACCTGCGGCGCACAATCGCGCTCCCGCTGATCCCCATCCCTGCCTGTGCAGCCTCGTTCCTCCGTCGCGCCGACCGGCTCCAAGCTGGCGGCCCTGACCCTGGGCGCCGTCGGCGTCGTGTACGGCGACATCGGCACCAGCCCGCTGTATGCGCTCAAGGAAATATTCGCCCACGGGCGCCTGCCGCTGACGCCCGACAACATCTTCGGCATCCTCTCGCTGGTGTTCTGGACGATGACGATCATCGTCTCGCTCAAGTACGTGCTGTTGATCCTGCGCGCCGACAACCACGGCGAAGGCGGCCTGATCGCCATGCTGGCGCTGGCCTCGCAGGCGGTGCGCGAGAAACCGGAGCTCAGGCGTCGGCTGTTGGTTCTGGGCATCTTCGGCACCGCGATCTTCTTCGGCGACGGCGTCATCACGCCGGCCATCTCGGTACTGTCGGCAGTCGAAGGCCTCGAGGTGGCCGCCCCCGGCCTGCACGACTTCATCGTGCCAGTGACCCTGCTCGTGCTGACCCTGCTGTTTGCCGCCCAGCGCTTCGGCACCGGCGGTATCGGCAAGTTCTTCGGACCCGTGACGGTCCTGTGGTTCGCCGTGCTGGTCTTGCTGGGCATCGGCCACATCGCGCGCAATCCTGCGGTGCTCGCGGCGCTCAGCCCGCACCATGCGCTGTTGTTCATATGGGCCAACCCGGGCACGGCCTTCTTCGCGCTCGGCGCATTGATCCTGTGCGTGACCGGCGCCGAAGCGCTCTATGCCGATCTGGGCCACTTCGGCAAGAAGCCGATCCGGCTGGCCTGGTTCGGACTGGTCTGGCCTGCGCTCACGATCAACTATTTCGGCCAGGGCGCCATGCTCCTGGCGCGGCCAGAGACGGTGAAGAACCCGTTCTACGAGATGGCGCCGGCCTGGGCACTGTTTCCGCTGATCGGCTTGGCCACGGCGGCCACGGTGATCGCCTCGCAGGCGCTCATCACCGCGGCGTTCTCGGTCACCAAGCAGGCCATCCAGCTCGGCTACCTGCCGCGGCTGCGCATCTCGCACACCTCCGTGCGAGAAACCGGCCAGATCTACGTGCCCTTCGTCAACTGGAGCCTGTACGGCTGCATCGTGCTGGCGGTGGTGGCCTTCGGCTCGAGCAGTGCGCTGGCTTCGGCCTACGGTCTGGCGGTGACGATCGACATGCTGATCACGACGACGATGACCTTCTTCGTGATCCGCTACGGCTGGAAGTACCCGTGGGCGCTGTGCCTCGCCGCGACTGGCTTCTTTTTCGTCGTCGATGCGCTGTTCCTCGCCGCCAACGCGATCAAGCTGTTCGAGGGCGGCTGGTTCCCGCTGGCCATCGGTGCGGTGATGTTCCTGTTGATGATGACGTGGAAACAGGGCCGCGGACTCATGGGCGCACGCCTGCGCGAGGACGCGATCGACCTGCCGAGTTTTCTCGAATCGGTGTTCGTCAGCCCGCCGCATCGCGTGGCCGGCACGGCGGTTTTCCTCGCCTCGGAACAGGGCAGCACGCCCAACGCGCTGCTGCACAACCTCAAGCACAACAAAGTGCTGCATGCGCAGAACCTGTTCGTCACCGTGCGCCACCACGAGGTGCCGTGGGTGCCGTTCAGCAAGCGCTGCGAGCTGCAGTCGCTCGGCCGGTGCTGCTGGCAGGTGACGCTCAACTTCGGCTTCAAGAACGAACCCGACGTGCCCCAGGCGCTCGGCCTGCTGCGCAGCCGCGGCGTGCTGCTCGACGACATGGAGACCAGCTATTTCCTGTCGCGCGACATCGTCATCCCGACGCTCGGCTCGGGCATGGCGATGTGGCGCGAGAAGCTCTTCGCCAGCATGCACCGCAACGCCGCGGCAGCGGCCGATTTCCTGAGCCTGCCGGCGAACCGGGTGGTGGAGCTGGGCTCCAAGTTGGAGATTTGATGCCGCGCGATCGGAGCGGAGCGCCACGAGTGTTCTCGCCGCTCGAGACCGCCCAACTCGTGCGGGCGAAGAGCCGCAGCGCAAAATCGCCGCAATGAAAGCACCCAAAAGACTGCAGCCGCTGATCGAAGAAGGCCTGATCGACACCGTCGTGCGCCAGTTGATGAGCGGCAAGGAGGCGATGGTCTACGTGGTGCGCTGCGGCGGCGACACCCGCTGCGCCAAGGTCTACAAGGAGGCCGAGCAGCGCAGCTTCCGGCAGGCGGTCGACTACACCGAGAACCGCAAGGTCAAGAACACCCGTCAGGCCCGCGCGATGGCCAAGGGCACCCGCTTCGGCCGGCAGGCGCAGGAGGCGGCCTGGCAAAGCGCCGAGGTCGATGCGCTCTACCGCCTGGCAGCAGCCGGCGTGCGCGTGCCCAAGCCGCATAACTTCTGCGACGGCGTGCTGCTGATGGAGCTGGTGACCGACCCGAACGGCGACGCCGCGCCGCGGCTCAACGACGTGGCGTTCACGCCCGAGCAGGCCCGCGCGCATCACGCCAGCCTGCTGACGGAGGTGGTGCGCATGCTGTGTGCCGGTGTCGTGCATGGCGACCTGTCGGAATTCAACGTCCTGCTGGCCGCGGACGGCCCGGTCATCATCGATCTGCCGCAAGCCGTGGACGCCGCAGGCAACAACCACGCCCAGCGCATGCTGCTGCGCGACGTGGACAACCTGCGCGGCTTCTTCGGCCGCTTCGCGCCGGAGCTGCTGCGCACCGAGTTCGGCCCCGAGATCTGGGGTCTGTACGAACGCGGCGTGCTGCACCCCGAAGTGCAGCTCACCGGACGCTTCGAACGCAAGACCGGCGCGGTGGATGTGGGCGGCGTGATGCGCGAGATCGACGACGCACGTGCCGAGGAATCGGCGCGCCGCCTGCGCCAGCAGGCGGCCGGGTGACCCAGGGGGCGGGCCGGCGGCTTCTTGCCCGCCCGCCCGCCGCGCTGCGCTGACGCTCGGGCCGGCACGATCGCCCGGCTTGTGCAACAGTGGCGGCCTCCAGGAAAACGCCCGTCATGAAACTGCTCTTCGTCACCGACCCGCTCAGCGCGTTCAAGATCTACAAGGACACCACCTTTTCGATGATGCGCGAGGCCGCCCGGCGCGGCCACACGCTGATGGTGTGCGAACCGAAGCACCTGATGTGGTGCCACGGCTCGCGCGAGCTGCCGGGCGCGGGGCGCGTGACCGCCTCCGTGCGCGACATCGAGCTGACCGGCGATCCCGACGTCTGGTACCGCGCCGCGCAGGCGTCCGGGCTGGGGCGCCCGCAGGTGCTGAGCGAGGTCGATGCGGTGCTCATGCGCAAGGACCCGCCCTTCGACAGCGAGTACTTCTACGCCACGCACCTGCTGGAGCAGGCCGAGCGCGATGGCGCGCGCGTCTTCAACTCGCCGCGCGCGCTGCGCGACCACCCGGAAAAACTGGCGATCCTGGAGTTCCCGGACTTCATCGGCCCGACCCTGGTGACGCGCGACGCGGCCGACATCCGCGCCTTCCATGCCGAGCACCGCGACATCATCCTCAAGCCCCTCGACGGCATGGGCGGCATGGGCATCTTCCGCGTGCGCGAGGACGGCCTCAACCTCGGCAGCATCAGCGAAACACTCAACAAGTTCGGCGCCCAGACGGTGATGGTGCAGCGCTTTCTGCCGGAGATCGTGCAGGGTGACAAGCGCATCCTCGTGATCGGCGGCAAGCCGGTGCCCTATTGCCTGGCGCGTATTCCGCAGGGTACGGAAGTGCGCGGCAACCTCGCGGCGGGCGGCAAGGGCGTGGCGCAGAAGCTTTCCGCGCGCGACCAGGAAATCGCCGAGGCGCTCGGGCCGGTGCTTGCTGCGCGCGGGCTGCTGTTCGCGGGGCTGGATGTGATCGGCGACTCGCTCACCGAGATCAACGTCACGAGCCCGACGGGCTTCGCCGAGATCGCGCAGCAGGCGGGCTTCGATGCGGCGGCGGTGTTCGTTGATGCCGTGGAGGCGGCGTTGGCCCGATCCTGAGGCCGATCGTCGCGGGCGGGCCCTTCGGCAAGGGCTTTGACGCCCGCGCCGCGGGTGCTGGAGAGACGGCTTCGATAATCGCGGGTTGACTTCCTCCCCGCCATGGCCCTCCTCACCCTCTCCAACGCCCATCTCGCCTACGGCCACGTCGCCCTGCTCGACAACGCCGCGTTCTCCCTCGAGCCCGCCGAGCGCGTCGGCCTGATCGGGCGCAACGGCACCGGCAAGTCCTCGCTGCTGAAGATCATCGCCGGCCTGGAAAAGCCCGACGACGGCACGCTGCAGCTACAAGGCGGCCTGCGCCTCGCACTCGTGGCGCAGGAGCCGCTGCTCGATCCCGACGCCAGCGTGTTCGAGGCGGTCAGCCTCGGCGTGGCCGAGGCCAAGGCGCTGCGCGAGCGCTACGAGGCGCACGACCCGAGCGACGACCTCGACGCCATCCAGACCCGCATCGAGGCGATGGACGGCTGGACCTGGGAGCAGCGCGTCACCGAAACGCTGGAGCGGCTGCAGCTCGCGCCCGATGCGAAGGTCGGCCCGCTGTCCGGCGGCACGAAGAAGCGCGTGGCGCTGGCCCAGGCGCTGGTCGCGGCGCCCGACGTGCTGCTGCTCGACGAGCCGACCAACCACCTCGACCTCGACGCGATCCGCTGGCTCGAAGAGCTGCTCAAAGCCTATCGCGGCAGCGTCCTCCTCATCACCCACGACCGCGCTTTCCTCGATGCCGTAGCCACGCGCATCGTCGAGCTCGATCGAGGTGTGCTGCGCTCCTACCCAGGCAACTTCGCCGCCTACGAAGCAACCAAGCAGCGCGAACTCGCCGACGAGGCGCTTTTCACTGCGCGCCAGGACAAGCTGCTGGCGCAGGAAGAGGTGTGGGTCCGACAGGGCGTCGAAGCGCGGCGCACGCGCAGCGTGGCGCGCATCAAGCGGCTCGATGCCCTGCGCCAGCAGCGGGTCGAGCGCCGCAACTCCATCGGCCGCGTGTCGCTCGAACTCGACGCCGGCGCGCGCAGCGGCAAGATCGTGGCCGAGCTGGAGAAGGTGAACAAGGCTTTCGGCGACAAGGCAGTCGTGCGCGATTTCAGCGCGACGATCCTGCGCGGCGACAAGGTCGGCCTCATCGGCGCGAACGGCGCGGGCAAGACCACCTTGCTGCGCCTCATTCTCGGCACGCTGGCGCCCGACAGCGGCACCGTGCGCACCGGCGCCAACCTGCAGGTCGCCTACTTCGACCAGATGCGCGAGGCACTGAACCTCGACGCCACGCTGGCCGACACCATCAGCCCCGGCAGCGAGTGGATCGAGATCGCCGGCGGCCGCAAGCACGTGATGAGCTATCTGGGCGACTTCCTGTTCGCGCCGGCGCGCGCCAACTCGCCTGTGCGCAGCCTCTCTGGCGGCGAGCGCAACCGCCTGCTGCTCGCGCGCCTGTTCGCGCGGCCGGCCAACGTGCTGGTGCTCGACGAGCCGACCAACGACCTCGACATCGACACGCTGGAGCTGCTGGAGGAACTGTTGCAGACCTACGCCGGAACCGTGTTCCTGGTCAGCCACGACCGCCGTTTTCTCGACAACGTGGTGACGAGCACGATCGTCAACGAAGGACCGGGCCGCTGGCGCGAGTACGAAGGCAGCGTGGAGGATTGGCTGCTGCAGTCCGAGCGGGCGCGGGTGCTGCAGGCTG
Organism: Methylibium sp.; assembly: GCF_013817345.1. GTDB lineage: Bacteria > Pseudomonadota > Gammaproteobacteria > Burkholderiales > Burkholderiaceae_C > Methylibium. The sequence continues at coordinate 10,568 of NZ_JACDCW010000083.1, read as the reverse complement.
CTGCTGCCAAACGCGGGGCAGTTGCACCGGTGCCGGCCGCGGTACTGCCGGCGGCAACGTCCACGGCGCCCCGTGCTGCGCCGGGCGCCGTGGCAGCTGCCGCGCCGAAGCCGGCGCCTGCCAAGCGCAAGCTCGCCTACAAGGAACAGCGCGAACTCGACATCCTCCCGCAGCGCATCGAAACTTTGGAAGCCGAGCAGCAGCAACTGCTGGCGCAACTGGGCGACGCCGGCTTCTACAGCGGGCCGGCACGGCAAGTCGCCGAGGCCCAGGCCCGCGCGACGCAGATCGAGGAGGAACTGCTGGCCGCAATGGAGCGTTGGGAGGCGCTGGCTTCAGCCTGAGGCTGGAGTCGGCCGTACCTTGGCGCTTAAGCTCCTTCTCCCGCTTGCGGGAGAAGGCGGGGATGAGGGTTCGCCCCCGTCGCCAACCCTCTCCCGCGCGCGAAAGAGGGGGTTCCATGCTGTGCCTCGGCGTTTCCTTGCCGTGAAAGCCGCGCCGTCACCAGTTACTGAGCGTGCTGAACCACGAGTCGCCTGCCGCTGCCGGATGCGTGCGGCTGACGATCAGCCCGGCCTGCAGGTACAGGCCGTTGAGCAGCCGCGCCGCGCGCTCCGAATCGAAGCCCGGCCAGGCCGCCAGCGCGCGCAGCGACATCGATTCCTGCTGCAGCCGCGCCACTGCGCCACCGAGCGCGCCGGTCATCGGCATGACCAGCTCCAGATCGGGTGCGATGCGGTAGACCGCCGGGCCGGCCAGTTCCGGCAGCAGTTCATGGCGCGGCCCGTGCAGGGCCAGGTGCCACAGCAGCGGGCCGAGCGGGTGGCACAGATCGGCCGGCGCCGTCATCTCGTCCGGCGCCTCGGACGGCGCATGCAGCAGCGCGCGCTCGACCTGCAGCAGCCGCACCGCGTCGAAGCGCGTGGCGTACAGCGCATCGAGCGGCAGCGGCGTGTGGAACAGCCGCTCGCGAGGAAAGACGGTGAGCGGCAGCACGTGGTCGTCGCGGTCAAGGTGCAGGGCCACGTCCTGCGGATGGCGCAGGCAGGCGGCAAGCACTTCGAGCACTTCCAGGCCGCTGCCGTTGCCCTCGAAGCGCTGAAGGTCGGCCAGCAGCGAGGGGCTCAGCGTGTTGTAGCGCGTGCTGTCCGCACTGCCCTCCATCGCGCGGCGGAAGGCGCTGACGCGCCAAAGTTCCGGGTCGCCGAAGGGGACGGTGTCTTCATCCATGTCGGCACTGTAGATCGGTCGGCCGCAGTGTGGCAGGCCGCCATCGGCGTTCCCCGAAAATCGGGTGGGTACCTCGCCGCCTCCCCCGCCTAGGAGCAGCTATGCGGACTGCCTTGACCGGTCAATCTACTGGCCAACACGCCTAAAGTCCGTGCATGCCTGCGCAACGCCCGTCTGCCGCCCGGCTCTCCGGTGCCAACTCTGCCTCCAGGCACGGGGATGAAACGCGCGGCCTGTGGTTGGGCGTGCTCGGCGTGACGATCTTCGCGGTCACCACACCGATGACGCGTCTGGCCGTAGGCGATGCCGCCGCGCCGCAGCTCTCGCCGCTCTTCGTCACGGCCGGGCGTGCCGCCGCGGCCGGCTTGCTGTCGCTGCTCTACCTCTGGCTCACCGACGCACCCCGTCCGGCGCGCAGGCACCTGCGTGAGTTCGCCATCACCGCAGCCGGCGTCGTGATCGGTTTTCCGCTCCTGCTGGCGCTCGCCCTGCGCGAGGTGGCGGCCATTCACGCCGCGGTGATCACCGGCGTGCTGCCGCTGGCCACCGCGATGGTGGCAGCGCTGGTGCTGCGGCAGCGGCCCTCGCGCGGCTTCTGGGTCTGTGCCGTGGCCGGCTGTAGCCTGGTGCTCGGTTATGCGCTGCTGCATGGCGGCGGCCGGCTGGCGGCCGCCGACGGCCTGCTGCTGCTTGCGGTGCTGAGCGCGGCGATCGGCTACGTCTATGGCGCGCGGCTTTCAGTCGCCATGCGGCCCGAGCAGGTGATCTGCTGGGTGCTGGTGGGTACCTTGCCGATGACCTTGCCGCTGACGCTGTGGTCGGCCGGCGATGTCGATTTCGCCATCGTCGGCACGGCAGCATGGCTGGGCTTCGGCTACGTCGCGCTGTTCTCGATGTGGCTGGGCTTCTTCGCCTGGTATCGCGGGCTCGCGATCGGCGGCACGGTGCGCGTGAGCCAGGTGCAATTGCTGCAGCCCTTCCTGTCGATGCTGGCAGCCTGGCCCTTGCTCGGCGAACGGCTCGACGCGCTGACGCTGGCGTTCGCGCTGGCGGTCATCGCCACCGTTTTCCTCGGCAAGCGCATGCCGGTGCGGGTGGCGGCCGGAGGTGCGCGGTGAGAACCCTGGGCCTGCTCGGCGGCATGAGCTGGGAATCGACGCTCGTCTACTACCGCGCGCTCAACCAGGGTGTGGCTCGCCGCCTCGGCGGCCTGCACAGCGAGCCGCTGCTGCTGCACAGCTTCGACTTCGCGCCGCTGGCTGTACTGCAGGAGCAGGGCAGCTGGAATACCGCGGCCGAGCGGCTCCTCGACGCAGCGCGGGGCCTGGGCGCGGCCGGCGCCGAGGGCCTGCTCATTGCGAGCAACACCATGCACAAGCTCGCGCCTGCGCTCGAGGCGGGCCTGCCGCTGCTGCACATCGGCGATGCGGTGGGCGCTGCAGTGGCTGGCGCGGGCCTGCGGCGCGTCGGCCTGCTGGGCACGCGCTTCACCATGGAGCAGGACTTCCTGCGCACGCACCTGGTACGGCGCCACGGTGTCGAACTGCTCATGCCCGAGGCCGACGACCGGGAGACCGTGCACCGCGTGATCTACGGGGAGCTGTGCCGTGGCATCGTTCGCGAGGCCTCGCGCGACGAGTACCTGGCGGTGATCGGGCGGCTGATCGATCGCGGCGCCGAGGGCATCGTGCTCGGCTGCACCGAGATCGGCCTGCTGCTCGACGCGGATGCGCTGGCCGTGCCGGGGTTCGACAGCACCCTGTTGCACGTTCGGCAGGCCCTGGACTGGATGCTCACGCCCGCTACGCCCGCTACGCCCGCTACGCCCGCTACGCCCGCTACGCCGGCGCACGGAGCCGTACGATGAACTTGACCCTGGCCGCGCGCAACGCGCGCATGAACTTCTCGGCGCTCCGTGAGATTCTCAAGCTGACCGAACGCGAAGGCGTGCTGTCGCTCGCCGGCGGCGTGCCGTCGGCCGAGGGCTTTCCGGTGGAGGCGCTGCGCGGGGCCTCCGCAAAAGTGCTGCGCGACACGCCCCAGGAGGCGCTGCAATACGCGGCCATGGAAGGCCATGGCCCGCTGCGCGAATGGATGGCCGCGCACCTGGGCGCGCAGAGCCGGAAAGTCGATGCCGGCCAGGCGCTCATCACCAATGGCTCGCAGCGGGGGCTGGAGCTCGTCGCCAAGCTGCTCATTGATGCCGGCAGCACGGTGGCCTTCGAGACGCCCACCGACCTCCGTGCCGACATGTGGATCGGGGGCGACTCGGTCACCTGCATGGCCGGACGGCTTTCGCTGTGAACACCCGGCTCGATCACCTCGTCGTGGCGGCCCGAACCCTGGACGATGGCGTCGCCTGGTGCGAGGCGGTGCTCGGCATCACGCCCGGCCCCGGCGGCCGCCATCCGCTGATGGGCACGCACAACCGGCTGTTCGGCATCGCCAGCGTGGCATTCCCGCAAACCTACTTCGAGATCATCGCGATCGATCCGCACGCGCGGACGCCGGCGCGCGCCCGCTGGTTCGGGCTGGATGCCGCGCCGGTGCAGGCAGTGCCGTGCCTGCTGCATTTCGTGGCTCGCACGGCGGATATCCGCGCCGCCTGCGCTGTATTGGCCGCGCTGGGCGAGGATTGCGGCATCCCGAGCGCTGCTTCGCGGGCCACGCCGCAAGGCGAACTGCAGTGGCAGATCAGCGTGCGCGAGGACGGCCGGCTGCCGCACGGCGGCGCCTTGCCCACGCTGATCGAGTGGGGCGTCTCGCACCCGACCGACGACCTGCCGGCGAGCGGCGTGACGCTGGCGGCCCTGAGCGTGCAGGCCGCCGAGCCCGGATTGCTGAGCGCGGCCTATGCCGCGCTGAGCCTGAGCGACGTGACGGTGCAGCAAGACGCCGGAGCGCTCGTGCCGCGCCTGTGCGCAAGCCTGAACACGCCTCGCGGCCGTGTCGTGCTGCAAAGCGCCGGCTGACGTGCCAGGCTGCAAAAGACGGTCTGCGGCTGCAGGCCAGAGCGACTCGACCCCTTCGGCCCTCGTTGACACCGCCGCCGGTCCAAGGTGTAAATTCAGCCGCAGGCTTCGCGACTGCAGAGCCGCAGACGCCCGCCCCGATGCCTGCCCGATGACCGCGACCCCCCGTGCTGCGCCTGCTTCGGCCCGGACCGTGCCTCCCGCCGGCCTGGCCTCGCTCGGATCGTCGTCGCCCTGACGATGGAAGCGGCCTGCGACGTCGTGCTCGTCTCGCCGGCCACGCCGGAGCAGTTCGACGACGCGCGCGAGCTGTTCCGCGAGTACGCCGCCGCGCTCGACATCGATCTGTGCTTTCAAGATTTCGACGCCGAACTCGCGGGCCTTCCCGGCGAATACGCCGAGCCGGCTGGCGCCTTGCTGCTGGCCTGGTGCGACGGCTCGCTGGCCGGCTGCGTGGCACTGCGGCCGCTGCCCGACGCCGACGAGGCCAACGCCTGCGAGATGAAGCGCCTGTACGTGCGGCGCGCCTTCCGCCGTTTCGGCTTGGGCCGCTTGCTGGCCGAAACCCTGATCGACCGCGCCCGCGTGGCGGGCTATTCGGCGATGCTGCTCGACACGCTCGACGAGATGGAGGCGGCGCGCGAGCTCTACGCCTCGCTCGGCTTCGAGGAAGTGCCGCCCTACTACTTCAACCCGCTGCCCGGAGCACACTACCTGCGCGTTGCGCTGGGAGGCTCCGGCTCGAGGTATTGAGCGGTGACAGGTCGGCCTTTGCGCACCGCCGGCACCGGCCAGGCCGGGTTCCGGCTTGTGTACCGCCCCGACCGTCACGCCCGCCCGAGGAGACTTCGCGATGAATGCCTTCAAGCAACTGCTGCAGCACCCGACCCGCGGTGTCGACGCCCACCCGCGGGCCAGCCACCAGCGCGTCCCGCTGGGCACCTGGATCATGTCGGCCAGCCCGCTGGTGGCCGAGGCCATCGGGCATGCCGGCTTCGACTGGGCGGTGCTCGACATGGAGCATTCGCCGCTCGAACTGCCCGGGGTGGTGGCGCTGCTGCAGGCACTGGCCTCGACCAAGCTGGTGCCGATCGTGCGGCTGGCGGGCAACGATCCGGTGCTGTTCAAGCGCGTGCTCGACGCCGGCGCCACCACGCTGATGGTGCCGCGCGTGCAAGGCGCCGAAGAAGCCGAGCGCGCCGTGGCCGCACTGCGCTATCCGCCGCTCGGGCATCGCGGCGCCGCCGCTATGAGCCGCGCCACGCGTTACGGCACCCAGCGGCTCGACACCGGTGCGGCCAACGCGGCGGTAGCGTTGATCGCCCAGCTCGAGACCCCGGATGCGCTCGACACGCTCGAGCGCATCGCGGCAGTCGAGGGCGTCGATGCGCTCTTCATCGCGCCGGCCGATCTGTCCGCGGCCATGGGCCACGGCGGCGACGCCCGACATCCTTCGGTGATGACGGCGATGTCGCAGGCGGCCGAGCGCGCACGCGCTGCCGGCCTGCCGATCGGCACCCTGGCCGGCACGCCGGAAATGGCCGCCCAGGTGCGGGCGGCGGGTTTCGACTTCGTGGGCCTGGGCTCCGATCTAGGTCTGCTCGTGCATGCCGCGCAAGCCTCTTTGCAGGCACTGCGCACGCCCGATGCGGCGATGGTGCATTCGCTCAACCTCGGCACCCACGCTTACTGACCTGACGCTCATCGCTGCTCATCGCTGCTCAGCGCGCCGCGATAACCGGCGGCGTTTAACCGGACCTGCGGCCGCTCAGCGCCGCGGCTCGTTATGCGGCAGCGGCTCGAAGCTCAGGAACTGGCTGGAAGCGACATAAACAGCGCGGGTTTTCACGTACACTCCCGTCGTTTTGCCGAAAAGAGCCGACCCGAGCATGCACGCGAGCGCTTCGCACGACGAACCCCGCGACTGGCCCGAAACCGGCACGGAGTCGGCAGACGATGCTTCGCGAAGTCTGAGTGCCGAACAGGCCCGGGCGCTGCGAAAGCGGCAGCCGATGGTGTCGCCCTGGCGGGTGGTGGCGGTGCAGGCGATTTGCGGCTTGCTCTGCGCCTTGATCGCCTGGGCTGTCGTGCCGGGTTCGGGAGCGGCCTGGTCGGCGCTCTACGGTGCCGCGTCGACGGTCATTCCGAGTGCTCTGCTGGCGCGCGGAATGACACGCGGAACACGAAACCCGGTGGCTGCGGCTGCCGGTTTCATGTTCTGGGAGATGTTGAAGATCGGTGTGGCCATTGCCATGCTGGTGATCGCAGCAAAGGTCGTGCCGCAGTTGAGTTGGCCGGTGCTGCTGGTCACGATGGTGGTGTGCATGAAGGTGAACTGGTTCGCGCTGCTGTGGCGCGGGCGTCGATAGTCGAGAGATTTCAGGAACAACAGCATGGCAGTCGAAGGTCAAGCGCCTACCGCCGGTGAATACATCATTCATCACCTCCAGCATCTGCAGAACAAGCCGCAGACGGACGTGGTCGACTTCTCGGTCATCAACTTCGATTCGGTGTTCTTCTCGGTCCTGATGGGCGTGCTGGGCTGCTGGCTGCTGTGGCTGGCCGCTCGCAAGGCGACTTCGGGCGCGCCGGGGCGCTTCCAGGCTGCCGTCGAGCTGCTGGTCGAAATGGTCGACGGCCAGGCCAAGGGCATCATCCACAACGCCGCCAGCCGCCGCGTCGTCGCGCCGCTGGCGCTGACCGTGTTCATCTGGATCTTCCTGCTCAACGCGATGGACCTGTTGCCGGTCGATCTGCTGCCGGCCCTGTGGCATGTCGCCGGCCCGGCCGTGGGCGCGCCCGACTACCTGCGCGTGGTGCCGACCGCCGACCTGTCGATCACGATGGGCCTGTCGATCGGCGTGTTGCTGGTGTGCCTGTTCTACAACGTCAAGATCAAGGGCGCGGGCGGCTGGGCGCACGAGTTGTTCACCGCGCCGTTCGGCAACAAGTGGTTCCTGTATCCGGTGAACTTCCTGATGCAGATCATCGAGTTCGTCGCCAAGACCGTCTCGCACGGCATGCGGCTGTTCGGCAACATGTACGCCGGCGAGCTGATCTTCATGCTGATCGCGCTGATGGGCGGCGCGTTCGCGCTCACGGGAACGGGCATCGCCCTGTTCCTCGGGCACATCGTTGCAGGGTGGGTGTGGGCGGTGTTCCACATCCTGATCATCACCCTGCAGGCCTTCGTGTTCATGATGCTCACGCTGGTCTATATCGGCCAGGCTCACGACACGCACTGACGTTTCGTTCTTCGTTTTTTTTCTTTGCAACTCAAGTAGGAGACACCATGGAAGTCATTAGCTTTGTCGCGCTCGCCGCCGGCCTGATCATCGGTCTGGGCGCCCTCGGCGCCTGTATCGGCATCGGCATCATGGGCAGCAAGTACCTCGAAGCGGCCGCCCGCCAGCCCGAGCTGATGAACGAGCTGCAGACGAAGATGTTCCTGCTGGCCGGCCTGATCGACGCCGCCTTCATCATCGGCACCGGCATCGCGCTGTGGTTCGCCACCGCCAACCCCTTCCTCGCGCAGATCGCCAACCTGCCGACGTGAGCCGTCGCGGATTGCGCATCGCAGGCATCTTTCCCATCGTTATCGAGGCAACAACGTGAGCATCAACGCTACGCTGATCGCGCAGTTGATCGTGTTCCTTCTGCTGGTCTGGTTCACGATGAAATTCGTGTGGCCGCCCATCGTGAAGGCGCTCGACGAGCGTGCGCAAAAGATCTCCGAAGGCCTGTCGGCCGCCGACAAGGCCAAGGCCGATCTGCAGGTCGCCAACAAGCGCGTCGAAGAGCAGTTGTCGGCCGCTCGCACCGAGACCGCGCAGCGCCTGGCCGACGCTGAGCGCATGGCGCAGTCGATGGTCGAGGAAGCCAAGGGCCGCGCCAGCGAGGAGGGCGCCAAGATCGTCGCCTCGGCGCGCGCCGAGGCCGAGCAGGAGTCGATGAAGGCGCGCGAGGCGCTGCGCGACCAGGTGGCTGCACTTGCCGTCAAGGGCGCCGAGCAGATCCTGCGCAGGGAAGTCGACGCCGGCGTGCATGCCGACCTCCTGAACCGCCTCAAGGTCGAGCTCTAGGCCATGGCTGAGCTCGCAACGATCGCCCGTCCGTACGCCGAAGCGCTGTTCCAGGTGGCCAGCCATGGCGACCTGAGGCAAGCCGTCGAACAGCTCGATGGGGTGGCCGCCACGGCGGCCGACCCGCAGCTGCGCAGCTTCGCCGACCGTCCGAAGGCGAATGCGCAGGAGGTCTTCGACGTCATTGCCGGTGTCGTCAGGACGCCGCTCGCAGACAGCGTGCGCAACCTGCTCGTCACCGTCATCGACAACGGCCGCCTGTCCGCCTTGCCGGAGATCGCGCTGCAGTTCCGGGCCCTGGTGAACGAGCGCTCGGGGGTGTCGGATGCCACGGTGTACAGCGCGTTTCCCATCGACGCTGCGCAGATGGATGCGGTGCTTGGCGCGCTGGAAAGGCGCTTCGGCCGCAAGCTCAATGCACGTGTCGAAGTCGAGCCGGCGCTGATCGGCGGCATCTGTGTCGTGGTCGGCGACGAGGTGCTCGACACCTCGGTCAAGGCTCGTCTCGAACAAATGAAAGCGGCGCTCACGGCCTGACCGCCGGCGAACGTCCTTACCCTGCAGGCCTCGGCCTTAGGAACGGAGCAAGCAATGCAACTCAATCCCGCTGAAATTTCCGAACTGATCAAGAGCCGCATCGAGGGCCTGGGCGCAAGCGCCGATATTCGCAATCAAGGCACTGTGGTGTCGGTCACCGACGGCATCGTGCGCGTGCACGGTCTGTCGGACGCAATGCAGGGCGAAATGCTCGAGTTTCCGTCCACCAAGGACGGCACGCCGACCTTCGGCCTGGCGCTCAACCTCGAGCGCGACTCGGTCGGCTCGGTGATCCTGGGCGAGTACGAGCACATCTCCGAGGGCGACACGGTCAAGTGCACCGGCCGCATTCTGGAAGTGCCGGTTGGCCCCGAGTTGATCGGCCGCGTGGTCAACGCGCTCGGTCAGCCGATCGACGGCAAGGGCCCGATCAACGCGAAGATGACGGACGTGATCGAGAAGGTCGCGCCGGGCGTGATCGCACGCCAGAGCGTGAGCCAGCCGATGCAGTCGGGCCTGAAGTCGATCGACTCGATGGTGCCGGTGGGCCGTGGCCAGCGCGAGCTGATCATCGGCGACCGCCAGACCGGCAAGAGCGCGGTGGCGATCGACGCGATCATCAACCAGAAGGGTCAGAACATGACCTGCGTGTACGTCGCCATCGGCCAGAAGGCGTCGTCGATCAAGAACGTGGTGCGCGCGCTCGAGCAGCACGGCGCCATGGACTACACCATCGTCGTGGCCGCCCCGGCTTCGGACTCGGCCGCCATGCAGTACGTGTCGGCTTACTCCGGCTGCACCATGGGCGAGTACTTCCGCGATCGCGGCCAGGACGCGCTGATCGTCTATGACGACCTATCCAAGCAGGCCGTCGCCTACCGCCAGGTCTCGCTGCTGCTGCGCCGCCCGCCGGGCCGCGAAGCCTATCCCGGCGACGTGTTCTATCTGCACAGCCGCCTGCTCGAGCGCGCCGCCCGCGTGAACGCAGACTACGTCGAGAAGTTCACCAAGGGCGAGGTCAAGGGCAAGACCGGCTCGCTGACCGCGCTGCCGATCATCGAAACGCAGGCGGGCGACGTTTCGGCCTTCGTGCCGACCAACGTCATTTCCATCACCGACGGCCAGATCTTCCTCGAGACGGCGCTCTTCAACGCCGGCATCCGTCCCGCCATTAACGCCGGCATTTCCGTGTCGCGGGTCGGTGGCGCGGCGCAGACAAAGCTGGTCAAGAATCTCTCGGGCGGCATCCGGACCGACCTTGCGCAGTACCGTGAACTCGCGGCCTTCGCGCAGTTCGCCTCCGACCTCGACGAAGCCACCCGCAAGCAGCTCGACCGGGGCGCGCGCGTGACCGAGCTGCTCAAACAGGCGCAGTACTCGCCGCTGCCGATCAGCCTGATGGCCGCCTCGCTGTTCGCGGCGAACAAGGGCTACATGGACGGGATCGAGGTCAAGCAGGTGCTGGCCTTCGAGTCGGGGCTGCACCAGTTCCTCAAGACCAGCCACGCGCCGCTGCTGGCCAAGCTCGAGGCCGACAAGGCCATGGACAAGGACGCAGAAGCCCAGCTCGACGCCGCCTGCGCCTCGTTCAAGAAGTCCTTCGCCTGACGCGGCGAGACGCACAAGCCAAGGAACACGCTCATGGCAGTCGGCAAGGAAATACGCGGCAAGATCAAGAGTGTCGAGAACACCAAGAAGATCACCAAGGCCATGGAGATGGTCGCCGCCGCCAAGATGCGCAAGGCGC
>NZ_JACDCW010000082.1 GCF_013817345.1 Methylibium sp. | reverse complement strand
GCTCCGCCTGCTGCTCGCTGTTGCGGCCGGCCGCGGGCGAGGGCGCCGCGGCCGGCCCCGGCGGGTCCTGCCCGTCGTTCCTGGCGCGCGGCCGTAGCGAGGACAGCGTCGGCCGGTGCGCCGGCAGGGCGCTGGCCCAGCCGGGGAAGCGGCGCACGAAATGGAAGACGAAGAAGCCCAGGGTGACACGCCCGAACGAGCGCGCCCGGCTGGGATCGGGCATCACTTCGTTGCAGCTGTTGTCGATCAGGTGTTCGAGCCGCTCGCGCAGTTCCCGGTTGAAGCCGCGGTCGCGGATGATGACGTTGGCTTCCAGGTTGAGTGAAAGGCTCAGCGGGTCGAGGTTGCTCGAGCCCACCGTCGCCCACTCGTCGTCGGCGAAGGCCACCTTGCCGTGCAGCGGGCGGTCGCAGTATTCGAAGATCTTCACGCCGGCGCGCAGGAGGTTGTCGTAGAGCATGCCGGCGGCGAACTTGACGATCGGCATGTCGGGCTCGCCCTGCAGGATCAGGCGAACCCGCACGCCGCGGCGCGCCGCGCGGCGCAGTTCGCGCAGCAGCCGGTAGCCGGGGAAGAAGTAGGCGTTGGCGATCGTCACCTCGCGCCGTGCGGCGCGGATGGCGATGCGGTAATGGCGCTCGATGTCGGTGCGGTGGCGGTGGTTGTCGCGCGTGACGAAAAGCGCCTGCGCGCTGCCCGCCGAGGCCGGGGGGTCGGCCACCGCCGAGGCCGCTGTGGAAGCAGGCGCACGGCGGCGGAACCAGCGCCGCGGGGCGGCCGGAAGAGCGGTGGCCGGTCGGCCCACCGCCGTGCAGGCGAAGCCGTGGATGTCATCGACGATCGGGCCGACGCATTCGACCGAATAGTCCTGCTTGGCCAGCGGGCCGAAGTCGGCCAGGTGGTCGGCCGAATAGTTGATGCCGCCCACGAAGGCCAGCCGGCCGTCGATGACGACGATCTTGCGGTGCATGCGCCGCAGTACGTTGAGCCGCTTTCCGAGCACCCGCCAGATGGGATCGAACACGTGCAGGTGGACGCCGGCGGCCGTGAGCGCCTCTATGAAGGCGGGGCTCAGGTCGGGCGAGCCCCAGCCGTCCACGGTCAGGTCGACCTGCACGCCGCGCCGGGCGGCGGCGATCAGCGCTGCATGCAGGGCCAGGCCGACCTTGTCCTCGAACAGGATGAAGGTTTCGATCAGCACCTCGCGCTCCGCGGCCTCGATCGCGGCGAACACGGCGGGAAAGAAGGCCTCGCCGTTCTCGAGCAGCCGAAAGCGGTTGCCGTCCGTCCAGCGGGAGTTCATAACGTCACCTCGGCCGCCAGCGGCGCATGGTCGGACAAGTGCGACCACGGCCGCCCGGGCAGCTTGATCGGCCGGTGCCCGGCGACGTTGCGCACATAGATGCGGTCGAGCTGCAACAGTGGCCAGCGTGCCGGAAAGGTGCGCGCGGTGCTGCCGTGGGCCTGCTGGAACACCTCGACCAGGCCGGCGCAGCGGGCGAGCACACGGTGTGCTCGCACTTGCCAGTCGTTGAAGTCGCCGGCGATCAGCAGCGCCGCATCAGTCGGAATCTCGGCGTCGATCATGTGGCACATCAGGTCGAGCTGGTGGCTGCGCTGGGACTCCCTCAAACCGAGGTGAACGCACATCGCATGCACCTCCTTGGGCGCGCCCGGCACGTCGAGCACGCAGTGCAGCACCCCGCGCTTCTCGGGGCCGTGGACCGAAACGTCGCGATTCTCGAAGCGCAGGATCGGAAACTTCGACAGCACGGCATTGCCGTGGTGGTCGCCGTTCGGATAAATCGCGTTGCGGCCGTAGGCGAACGCGCCCCAGATGGTGTCGGCGAGGAACTCGTAATGGGGCGCCGACTTCCAGCCCGCCACGCGTTTGGCGTGCATTTCGTGCGTGCCCATCACTTCTTGCAGGAAGACAACGTCGGCCGCGACGGCGCGAACCGCGTCACGCAGCTCGTGCAGGATGAACTTGCGATTCAAGAAACTGAAGCCCTTGTGGGTGTTCACCGTCAGGACGCGCAGGGTCGGGGAGGCCGGAGTCGTCGACATCGAGGGGGCAGTGAGGGATTCGCAGGAAAAGCGTCGGAATACCGGCAATCATCGCGCCTTCCGGGTGACGGGTGCAGGCCGCGCGGTGCTGCTCCCCGCGGCAAGGCTGCCAAGCGAGGCGAAGACTCACGAGAATCCCACGCGCCAGGCGTCGCGGATGTTCGCTATCGCACCGTGACGGGCGCGGTCAGGCGCAGGCGCCCGGGCGTCTTTCCTGGGGCGGCTAAGGACGACCCGATACGACGGGTTTGCCGGGGCGCAATGGCACTGCTGCGCAGTGCGGACACTCTCAGTGCATCAGCGCGCCGAGCGGCCGGCTTCGAGGGCTGCCCCGAAGAAATGGCGGAACACGTCAGGCTCGTTGACTTCTCGAATCGCCAAGCCGCCGAGCACTTCGCGGAACGGCTCCGATGGCGGGGGCGGCTCGAGCTCGGCGGGCAAAGTCGCCGCCCAGCCGCCGGGAGCGCCCGGGCGCTGCGCCGCGCTGTGGCGCTCGCCGAGCATCACGAGCCGCTGGGCCAGCGAATCGGCGAGCGAAGGCAGCTCTTCCCATTCGAGCGCGTCGGCCGACCAGACCGTGTGCTGGCGCGCAATGTCCTGGTGCGCTGGGTAAGGAGCAAAGGCAGGGGCACGACGTGACATGGCAGGTACAGCGGGTGGGTGAGGTTTGAAAGATATCGGCACATTCGCTGCGCTGACCCAAGGAAAAGAAGCACGATCGCCGCGCAATTGCGGTACGGCGCACCGCGCTGGCGCAGTCCTTCACGGACTGCCGGCACGAACCCGTCTCGAGGCCGGACCGGTTGCCGGCGCCTCGGCGCGCGCCGACCCGAACTCGGCTGATGCGGGCCAGAGGCGCCGGCTCTGCGGCGCAGACGAGAATTCGGTGATGCCTGGATGCCTGCCATCGCCTCTTCAGCAGCCCTTGCCGCTGCGCGTTCGCGGCGTGCCGGCCGACCCGCAGAAGTTCGCCGTCAACGTAGCGCCCAGCCGCATCGACGGCCAGGGCGCCTTTGCCGCCGAGCCGATTCCGGCACGCCGCAAGATCGGTGAGATCCGCGGCGAGTCGATCAGCGTGCGCGAGGCGCGCCGGCGCGCGAAGGGCCAGGCACGCATCATGATCGTGGAGGTTTCCGAGCGTCGCGCAATCGACGCATCGCGTTCGGGCGACGCGCTGCGCTTCGTCAATCATTCGTGCGCGCCGAACGCCACGCTGCGCGTTCGACAGGGCCGCGTCGAGATCTACGCGCTGCGCGACATCGCCGCGGGCGAGGAACTCGGTGTGAACTACGGCGAGAGCCACCACGAGGGCCGGCTGCAGTGCCGCTGCGGCGCGCCCGGCTGCGCCGGACGCTTGTGAGCCTCGGCACATGAAGGCCCCCCGGGCGACCCGGCAAAAAATCGGAGGGCGTCCGTTTTTCAGGGGCGCGCCGGTATGCGGCGCCTTTGGCGATGCCCGCCGGCGTGAACGACGGCGCGCGCAGGCCGTGCGCAAGACCCTGCGCTGCCTGCCCAACGCCGCAGCGCCGTGCGGTACGACGTATAACGCCAGCAGGAGTGCGGTGGGCGTCGGCCGGCGCCCGGTGACAGGCAGTAGGTGTCCGGCGAATCGCGGCTCGCGATGAGCGTGCCGCCGTCAGCAGCCCTGCTGCAGCCCACTTTTCGAGATTCGAGGTTTATGTCCTCCTTCCCCGCCGAGCCGCCCGATCGCAAGCGCGAACTGCGCGATTACTCGGCCCTGGTCCGCAAGATCGCCGCGCGTCTGCGGGCCCGGCTGCCGGCCAACGTGGAGATGGACGATCTGCTGCAGGCCGGCCTGATCGGCCTGAACGAGGCGATCGAACGCTACGAGACGAGCTTCGGGGCCAGCTTCGACACCTATGCGTCGCGCCGCATCGAGGGCGCGATGCTCGACGCACTGCGCGCCGAAGACACCCTGTCGCGCGATGCGCGCGGGCGTCAACGCGAGATAAAGCGCGTGGTGCAGGCCCTCGAGCACCGGCTGCTGCGCGCGCCGCGCGCCAGCGAAGTGGCCTGCGAACTCGGCTGGTCGCTCGCCAAGCTGCATGCCTGCCTGGTCGAAGCCGGCGCGACCGCCCAGCGGGCCGGCGATTCGCCGCTCGACGACGAGCCGCCCGACGAAGCCTCGGCCCGTGGCGCCGCCGACGAAGCGCCGATGCGCGGCGACGAGCATGCCGACCCGCTGCGCGCCTTGCAGCGCCGCCAGCGCAGCGCAGCCCTGAATGCGGCCTTCGACCAGCTCGAGGAACGCGAGCGCACCGTCATGCAGATGATCTACGAGCGCGGTCTCGAACACCGCGACGCCGCGGCCACACTGGGCATCAGCCCGGCGCGTGTCTCGCAACTGCACACCGCCATCGTCGAGAAGCTCAAGCGGCGTTTGCGCGACTGGTAGCGGCGCCGACCGTGCCGCGCGAAACACGTGGTGCTAGCCGCCGCCCTGCAGCAGTTCGGTGGCATGCGCCAGGTCGGCCAGCCAAAGCGTGTACGCGGCCTGCCGCTCACCTGCCTGCAAACGCAGCAGCGCCGAAGGGTGCAAGGTGATCAGCACGCGGCGCCCGTCCTCACGCTGCAGCCAGCGGCCGCGTTCGCTGGTCACCCCGACGGCGCGGCCCATCAGCGAGCGCGCCGCAGTGGCGCCGAGCGCCACGAAGGCCTGTGGCCGCACCTGCTCGATCTCGCTTTCCAGCCAGTGCAGGCACGCCGCAGCCTCGCGCTGCCCGGGGGTCTTGTGGATGCGGCGCGTGCCGCGCAGTTCGAACTTGAAGTGCTTGACCGCATTGGTGACATAGAGCGCGTCGCGCGGCCAGCCGAGTTCGGCCAGCGCGCGGTCGAGCAGGTGCCCGGCCGGGCCGACGAAGGGGCGCCCGCGCAGGTCTTCCTGGTCGCCGGGTTGCTCGCCGACCAGCATCAACCGAGCGCCCGGCGGGCCTTCGCCCGTCACCGACTGCGTGGCGTGTTCGCCGATCGGGCATTCGCGGCAGCGGTCGGTCGCGGTGCGCAGCGCGGCCAGCGCGCGGGCGGCACCGGCAGCGCCACCGGCCGTGCCGCTCGCGTTGCCTGCTCCGCACGCGTTGTCGGTATCGCCCGCTGCTGCCGCCTTGCCGGTATCGGCCCCGTCGCCCGCGTCGGAAGACTTGCAGGGACCGGCTCCGTCGCCCGCATCGGCCGACTTGCCGGAACCGGCCCCATCGTCTGCATCGGCCGACATCGCAGGGCCGTGGGGTTGAACACTCGTCTGCGGCAACCGCCGGCGCGGCAGCGCGGCCTCACGCGCCACCATCGCCTCGCTGCGCACCGCCGCCCGCGCCGCCAGCGGTTCGATGAGCCGCGCCTCCGGCAGGTTGGGCCAGTAGCGGCGTGGCATCTCCTTTTGCATGGCGGCGAGCTTGAGCCGGGCCGGATTGAAGATGTGCTCGTAGTAGGTGAGCCAGAGCCGCTCGCCGGCATCGGCCGGCGGTGCGTCTTCGCGCCGCGCGCCGGGGCCGAAGGCGAGGCGCTCACCGTCCCAACGCACGCTGCGCTCGGGGGTGAGGATCGCCCAGCGCAGGGTGGCGAAGCGGCTTGCGAAGAAAGGCGCGACGGCTTCGACGATGTGGTGCTCGGGCTCGAACCAGGCGATGTGGCTGATCGTCGCGCTCGGAGCCTGCATCGCACCCACGGGCCCTGCCTCGCCCGCCCGAGTCGCCGCACCCGCCGCACCGCTCCCTGAGCGGCTGGCAGCAGCCTGCGCATCGGGGACAGGGCCGGGCGAGCCTGCGCTCATCCCGGCCGCGGCCGTCGGGCTCTCGCCGCGCAGTTCGCGAAAGCGCACGAAGGCTTTCATCTTGTGCAGGTCGCGGCGCACCGCCTGAGCGAGGGCGCGCACGGCGATCATGTCGGCATCCAGCGGGTCGTGGCGCAGGCCGGGCTCGTGCAGCAGCCGCCACAGCAGCCGGTAGAGCAAGCCGAAGCGCTGCGGGTGGCGGTGCAGGATGGCGCTTCGGCACAGCTCGACAAAGGCGGCAGGCACCTTGAGCGGGCCGGCTGCGACGCCGCCGCTGGCCGAACCGGCCTTTGCGCTTGCACTTGCATCGGCGCCTGTGCCTGTGCCTGCACCGTTGCCCGCATCCGCATCCGCATCCGCACTCGCACTCGCACTCGCACTCGCACCCGCACCCGCACCCGCACCCGCACCCGCACCCGCACCCGCATCCGCATCCGCACCGGAATTCGGACCCGCACCTGAATCCGAACTTGAATCTTCAACCTGCGGCTCGCTCCAGTCGAACATGCGGGCGCCGTCCTGCGTGCTCCAGCTCACCCGCTCCGGCGCCACGTCGTCCCTCAGCAGATCGCGTGCGGCTTGCCGAAAGCCATCGAGGTCGGTTTCGCCGGCCAGCACGATGCGGCGTTGCGCTGCGGTCGTCATTCCCAGCCTCGCTCGCCCAGCTTCCAAGGGGTAACCGCCGGCAAGCCGCATGACCATGAAGCCACGCTAAACCTCGGCGAAGAGCGAGCCCTGCGTCGGCACGGGCCGCAAGTGCTGCGTAAGACCGCTGGCGGCGTCGAGCGAGCGGTGCGGGCGGTGATCGGCCAGCAGCACGAAGGGCAGGATCTTCTTCAGCGGCAGCCGCAGCGCCGCCAGATCGGCGTGGCGCAGACGGCGCACCCGGCGCGCGGCCAGCAGCCGATCGACCGATTTCACGCCGAGCCCCGGCACGCGCAGCAGCAACTCGCGCGGTGCGCGGTTCAGGTCGATCGGAAAACGCTCCGGATGGGCCAGCGCCCAGGCCAGCTTGGGGTCGACGTCGAGCGAGAGCATGCCGGCATGCTCGCCTCCTGCCGGCACGATCTCATCGTGTTCGAACCCGTAATAGCGCATCAGCCAGTCGGCTTGGTAGAGCCGGTGCTCGCGTACCAGCGGTGGCGCCTTGAGCGGCAAGGCACGTGCCGCATCGGGGATGGGGCTGAAGGCGGAGTAGTAGACGCGACGCAGGCGGTAGGCGCCGTACAGGCCGGCGCTCACAGTCAGGAGGGTGCGGTCATCGCTGGCATCGGCGCCGATGATCATCTGCGTGCTTTGCCCTGCCGGCGCGAAGCGCGGCGCCGGGGCGCGACGCGGCGGCAGCCCCGGTTGTGCCGTGGGCGCCGCCGGCTTGGCCGCGTCCTTCGCATCGTCGATATGCACCCGCAGCCGCGCCATCGAACGGCGGATGGCGGCGGCGTTCTTCTCGGGCGCCAACGCGTCCAGGCCGGCCTGCGAGGGCAGCTCGACGTTGATGCTCAGCCGGTCGGCATAGCGGCCGGCGCGCGCCAGCAACTCGGCGCTGGCCTCGGGAATCGTCTTGAGGTGGATATAGCCGCGAAAGTCGTGCTCCTCACGCAGCACCCGCGCCACTTCGACCACCTGCTCCATCGTGTAGTCGGGGCTCTGGATGATCCCGGAGCTGAGGAACAGGCCCTCGATGCAATTGCGGCGGTAGAAGTCGAGCGTGAGCTGCACCACTTCGTCTACCGAGAAACGCGCGCGCGGCACGTTGCTGGAGGCGCGGTTGACGCAGTACAGGCACTCGTAGGTGCAGAAGTTGGTCAGCAGGATCTTGAGCAGCGAGATGCAGCGCCCGTCGGGCGCATAGCTGTGGCAGATGCCCGCGCCCCCGTCGGTCGAGCCGATGCCGCGCCCGCCCAGCGAGTCGCGCCGCTCGCCGCCGCTCGAAGCGCACGAGGCGTCGTACTTGGCGGCGTCGGCGAGGATGGCCAGTTTGCGGTCGAGGTTCATGGCGGGTGGAAGGAAAGCTGGATGAATATACAGGTCGAACCGTCGCCCGTCGCATTTCGCGGCTTTGCGGGTCGGCGGGGGCAGGCCTCGCGAGTGAGCGCTCCGCGCGGCGGCGCTCAGACGTAGCAAAGGCACGCGGTGCGATGGCTGATGGCTTCAACAGGCGGCTGCGGGCGCGGCAGCGGTGCTAGCAGATGCCTCTCGCTTTGGGACGCCACGCGGCGGCGCCACAATCGCGCAGCTTCCGGAGCTGCGTCATGACCCTGCTCGTTCTCGGCCTCGTGCTTTTCCTCGGCGTCCACTCGGTGCGCATCGTCGCCGACGACTGGCGCACGCGCATGCAGCTGCGCCTCGGCGAGGGCGCGTGGAAGGGCCTGTACGCGGTAGCGTCGATCGCCGGTTTCGTGCTTATCGTCTGGGGCTACGGCCTGGCGCGCCAGCAGCCGGTCGTGTTGTGGACGCCGCCGGCGGCGACGCGGCACCTCGCCGCTTTGCTGGTGCTCGTGTCCTT
This sequence comes from Methylibium sp., assembly GCF_013817345.1. Taxonomy (GTDB): domain Bacteria; phylum Pseudomonadota; class Gammaproteobacteria; order Burkholderiales; family Burkholderiaceae_C; genus Methylibium. The sequence goes on along the minus strand of NZ_JACDCW010000082.1, from coordinate 9,790 downwards.
CGTGCTGCTCGCTGCCACCTACGTGCCGCGCAACGGCCTGAAAGCGCGCCTGCATCACCCGATGGTGCTCGGCGTGAAGGTCTGGGCACTGGCGCACCTGCTGGCCAACGGCACGCTGGCCGACGTGCTTCTGTTCGGCAGTTTCCTGGTCTGGGCGGTGGTCAACTTCCGTGCGGCGCGCCGACGCGACCGCGCTTCGGCGGTCAGCTACCCGCCCGGCACCGTCGCCGGCACGACCGGTGCCGTGGTGGCGGGAGCGGTGGCCTGGGCGGTGTTCGCTTTCTGGGCACACGAGGCGCTGATCGGCGTGCGGCCGATCGGCTGAGAGCCCGGGCCAAGCAAGGATCGCGGCCATGACGGGCGCCGAGCCGGCAAGGGGCTCCCTCTTTCGGGCTCCCTATGGCAAGGGCGCCGATCCCTTCCTGCGAGCGATGGCGTGGCGGCGGCCCCAAGCGGACCATGCGGCCATCGATTCACAGGAGGTCGCCATGCTCGTTCTAGCCGCACACCGTTTCTACGACAACGCGACGCGCGCACCGTCGATTGCCGCCCTGGCGCGCGAGCGCTGCGCCGCTCGCGCGCAGGGCGAGCCGGCGCCGGAGCGGGTCGAGCCGGGCACCGGCGGCTGGTTCGAATCGAGCCAGGCGCTGCGCAAGGGGTTGACGGTGGTCGAACACCACAGCCGGCACGGCGACACGCTCGAAATCGCGGTGGCGCTGTGGCTGCACTGAACGGTCCCGCCATCGGCGCAATGTGTGCGACGCGCAGGGTCGTCCTACCCCTGGCGCCGGCTTCCGCTCGTGCAAACCTCCAGCTTGCCTGACGGCCTCTTCGCCGCGGCCGATGGCCTGCTGCGGTGTCGCTGGTGCGCCGCGACGCCTGCCTACATTCATTACCACGACACCGAATGGGGCCGGCCCGTCACCGACGACCGGCGCCTGTTCGAAAAACTCTGTCTCGAAGGTTTTCAGGCCGGCCTGAGCTGGCTCACCATCCTCAACAAGCGCGAGGCCTTCCGCGCCGCTTTCGCCGGCTTCGACGCCGAGCGGCTGGCGCGCTACACCGAGGCCGACGTGGCCCGCCTGCTCGGCGACGCCGGCATCGTGCGCCATCGCGGCAAGATCGTCTCGGCGATCAACAACGCGCGGCGCGTGCTCGAGTTGCGCGCCGAGTTCGGCTCGCTCGCCGCCTATGCCTGGGGCTTCGAGCCGGCGCCTGCGTCGCGCCCGCCCGTGTTCACGCACGAGGTGCTGCGTGCGATCAACCGTTCACCGCAATCCATCGAGATGAGCAAGGATCTGAAGCGGCGCGGCTGGAGCTTCGTCGGCCCCACCACTGTTTATGCATTCATGCAGGCGATGGGGCTGGTCAACGATCACCTCGACGGCTGCCATGTGCGCGGAGCGGCACTTGCCGCGCGGGCCGGGCTGGCGCTGCCGCGTTAACCGGCGTCGCGCCTGAAGCCGCGCGCATGGCGACGACCGACGAGGTGCCCTCGGACTCCGGCAAGGTCGCCCCCCTGACCTCGCGCCCTCACCAGGGAACCCGCGCGCCGTCGTTCGCGAAGAAGCCGCCGGTGTCGTCGGGACCGACTCCGTCGAGCACCGCCAGCAGGCGCTGCACCGCTTCGTCCGGAGCAAGGGCGTCCGCCGCCTCGGCGCCGATCACCGGCGCGGTCAGCGCGCTGCGCACGGTGCCCGGCTGCAGTGCAACGAGCACCGCCTCGGGCCGGCGCCTCGCGATCTCGATGGCCGCCGTGCGCCACAGCTGGTTCAGTGCGGCCTTGCTCGCGCGGTAGCCGTACCAGCCGCCCTTGCGGTTGTCACCGATGCTGCCGACCCGCGCACTGAGCACCGCGAAGATGCTGCGCACATTGAGCGGCAGCAGCGCATGAAAATGCTTGGCGACCAGCGCCGGGCCGATGGCGTTGAGCGCCATGGTGTGGGCCAGCACGGCGGGGTCGAGCTCGGCCAGCCGCTTCTCCGGCCCGACCGTGCGGCCGTCGACCTGCTGGTGCAGCGCGCCGGTGGCCACGACGATCAGGTGGATCGGTGTGCGGGCCTGCAGGCTGGCGGCCGCGGCGATCAGGCTGGCCTCGTCGAGCAGATCGATCGCGGGCTCGCTGCGCCGGCTCAGGCCGAGCACTTCGGCGCAGCGCGGGTCGCCTTGCAGTGCCTCGACGAAGGCACCGCCGATCGCGCCGCTCGCGCCCAGCACGAGCGCCCGGTAGCCGTTCGGCAGGCTGTGCACCGGCCGCCCACCAATGCTTCAGCGCCTCACTTGAGCAGGCCTTCGGCCTTCATCGCCGCCTGCACCGCCGGCCTTGCAGCGACGCGCTGCATGAAGGCTTCCACGTTCTTGTACGGCGCCAGATCGACGCCGACTCCCTTGCCCCAACGGGCGACGACGAACAGATAGCCGTCGGCCACCGTGAACGTCTCGCCGGTCAGGAAGCTCTTGCCGGACAGCTGGCCATCGACCCACCCGAACCGCTCGCCGAGCTTGGCGCGGTGCAGCGCCTTGGCCTCTTCGGGCATCGCCGCGGTGAAGAGGGGCGAGAAGCCCTTGTGCAGCTCGCTGGTGATGAAGTTCAGCCACTCCTGCAGCCGGTAGCGGGCCATCGTGCCGTTGGCGGGTGCGAGCTGCTTGTCGGGCGCCTGATCGGCGATGTACTGCACGATGGCCGGGCCTTCGGTGAGGCGGCTGCCGTCGTCCAGTTCGAGCACCGGCACGGAGCCTTTGTCGTTGACGGCATGGAAGTCGCCGCCGTCGGCGAGATGGTGGGTCTTCAGGTTGACCGACACCGCGGTGAAGGGCAGGCCGGCTTCGAGCAGGGCGATGTGCGGTGACAGCGAGCAGGCGCCGGGCGCGTAGTAGAGCTTCATGCAAAGGCCTTGTCGGGGTGCGCGCAGCGCGGTGCAAGGCACTGTAGCGAGCAGAGATGCCCCGCGTGCGCCGGGGTTGTGGCGTGCTTTCGTGCCGCCTACCGCAGCAAGGGCCTCCCTAGAATCGGCTCGATGACCGCCCCGCCCGCTGCGCTCGCCCCGGTTCCTGTGCCGGCCTACCGTCGCAAGCTGTTCTGGGTCGCGCTGCTGTACTTCAGCGAAGGCCTGCCGCTCGGCGTCTTCTACGACATCTTCCCGGTTCACTTTCGGCAGCAGGGCATGAACCTGGCCGACATCGGCCTGCTGTCGCTGCTTGGCCTGGCCTGGACCGTCAAGTTCCTGTGGGCGCCGGTGGTCGATTGGGCGCGCCACCACCGTCGCTGGGTGGCCGCCGCCAACGTCGGCATGGCCGGCGTGATGATCGCCTTCGCATTGGCCGGCACTGCGCTCGGCCCTTGGGTCTGGCTGGCCATCGGCGCGTTCACCGTGCTGTCGGCGACCAACGACATCGCCACCGACGGCTACACGATCGAGCTGCTCGATCAGCGCGAATACGGCCTGGCCAACGGATTTCGCATCGGCTTTTACCGCGCCGGCATGCTCACGGCGGGCGTGCTGCTGATGGTGTCCGGCTGGCTGGGCTGGAGCGCGGCCTATGCGTTCGGCGCCGCCGCCTTCGTGTTCAACGCCTGCATGGCGCTGTTTGCGCCACTGGAGAAACCGCGCACCGGCCCGCCGCCGAGCAGCGTGGCCAGCGAATTGAAGCTGCTGCGGCAGCAGCCGATGTTCCTCGTCGCGCTCGGCCTGGTCCTGCTCGGCCTTCTGTGGCCGGCGCTCGGGCCGCTGGCGCGCAGTTTCGAGTGGGGCGCCGTGCAAGAGGTGGCGGGCACATGGTGGTTCCGCGGGCTGCTGCCGGTCGGGCTCATGTTCCTGGGCGCCGGCCTGCTCGTGAACGCGGCCCGCGGCCCGCAGGCGCTGGCTCTGCGCGACGGGCCGGTGTTTGGCGCCTGGGTCGAGCTGCTGCTGCGCCCCGGCATGCTGGCGGTGCTGCTGTTCGTGCTGACCTTCAAGCTGGGCGACGCGGCCATGGGCTTCATGGTCAAGCCGTTCTGGGTCGACGCGGGCTTCACAGCAGGGCAGATCGGCTTCGTCAGCGTGAACATCGGCTTGGCGCTGTCGATCGCCGGCGGCCTGATCGGCGGCTGGTACGTGGACAAGCGTGGCATCTACCGCGGCCTGTGGGTGCTGGGCTTGTGGCAGGCCCTGTCCAACCTGGGCTATGCCGGCGCGGCGCATTGGGTGCCGCTGCTGACGCCGGGGGCGGCCGCCACGATCGGCGTCGAGCCGGTGCACCAGGCGATCGTCTATGCCGCCAGTGCGCTGGAAAGCTTCACCGGCGGGCTGGGCACCGGGGCCTTCCTGGCCTTCCTGATGGGCATCACCAGCAAGGCGCGCGCGACCACCGAATACGCCATCCTGTCGAGCATCTTCGCGTTCAGCCGCGCGGTGGCCGGCTGGGCCGGCGGCATCGGCGCGCAGGAGCTCGGTTATGCGGTCTACTTCTTCCTGACTTTCTGGCTCGCGTTTCCGGCCTATCTGCTGCTGCCGCAGGTACGACGGATGCTGGAACGCGAAGCCACTCCCTGAATCAGACCGCGATGAACCTTGCCCCTTTCCCGACCCGGTATCACTGCGGCCTGTGTTCGGCGCTCGCCGCGTTCAATGCGTCCCCGGCAAGTGCCGATACCCCGCAGCAGCCGCAACGGCGCCGCTTCGGCGCGGCCCTGTTCGCCGCCGGCGCAACGGCGGCGTTGCCGGCCTGGGCTCGCGAGGGTGTCGATGTGGGTCGCCAATCGAGCTTCAGCAAGCTGGTCTCGGCCGAACAGGTCGAGCAGGCCGCGACCCAGCAATACACGCAGATGATGGCCGAGGCCAGCAGCAAGAAAGCGCTGGCGCCCGAGTCGCACCCGCAGGTGCAGCGGCTGCGTTCGATCTCCAAGCGCATCATTCCCTTCACCGACGAATGGAACGACCGCGCGGACCAATGGCGCTGGGAGGTCAATATGCTCGGCTCCACGCAGATCAACGCCTTTTGCATGCCGGGCGGCAAGATCGCCTTCTACAGCGGCATCCTGTCGCGCCTGCAGCTCGACGACGCCGAAGTCGCCAGCATCATGGGCCACGAAATGGCGCACGCCCTGCGCGAGCATGCGCGCGAGCGCATCGGCAAGGGCAGCGCCACCAGCATCGGCCTGTCGCTCGGCGCCCAGCTGTTGGGGTTGGGCTCGATCGGCGATATCGCCGCGAACATCGGCACGCAACTGTTGACCATGCGCTTCGGCCGCGAAGACGAAACCGAGGCCGACCTCGTGGGCCTGGAACTCGCCGCGCGCGCGGGCTACGACCCGCAAGCGGCTGTGCGCTTGTGGGAGAAGATGGCCAGGGCCTCGCAGGGCGCACCGCCGCAGTGGCTCTCGACCCACCCGTCCAACAGCAGCCGCATCAGCGTGATCCAGTCCAATCTGCCCAAGGTGCAGCCGCTGTACGCCCGTGCGCCCAAGCCGGCGCAGCGCTTCGAGCCGATGACCGAGCGCCGCGCCACCACGCCGCGCACGCCCACGCGCGAGCAGGCGCGCTGAAGCGCGCCGGACCATGCCGATCCGCTACGACATCACCCACACCACGGTGTACCGCTACCGCGAGCCGGTCGGCTTCGGCGAGCACCGCGTGATGTTCCGCCCGCGCGACAGCCACGACCTGCGCGTGCTCGCAACCGACCTCGACGTGAGCCCCGAAGCGCAGGTGCGCATGATCCAGGATCCGCACTCGAACTCGGTCGCGCTGGTGCAGCCGCGGGGCGCCGCCGACACGCTGAAGATCGTGTGCTCCTTCACCATCGAGCATGCGCCTCGCGACCATCTTCAACTCCCGCTCTCGCCTTCGGCCGAACACTTCCCCTTCGCCTATTCGGTCGAGGACCGCTTCGACCTCGAGCAGTACCTGCGCCCGCACCACGACGACCCCAAGGGGCTGCTGACCGCCTGGGCGCGCCAGTTCATCCGCACCGACGGCCCCACCGGCACGCGCGACGTGCTCATGCAGATGAACCAGCACATCCGCAGCACGCTGGCCTACCTGTCGCGCGACGAGGAAGGCACGCAAACGCCGCTGCAGACGCTGGCCCTGCAAAGCGGCAGCTGCCGCGACTTCGCGCTGCTCATGATGGAAGCGGCGCGCCGCCTCGGCGTGGCGACCCGCTTCGTTTCGGGCTACCTGTACGACCCCTCGCTCGACGACGAGGGCGCCGCCTCGGGAGATACCGTCACCGGCGCCGGTGCGACCCATGCCTGGCTGCAGGCCTACCTGCCGGGCGCGGGGTGGGTGCCGTTCGATCCCACCAACAACCTGTACGGGGACCACCAGCTCATCCGCGTGGGCGTCGCGCGCGACCCCTCGCACGCCGCGCCGATCTCCGGCAGCTGGTTCGGCCCGGCCGGCGCTTACCTCGGCATGACCGCCGAGGTGCGGGTGCGGCGTCGGGCCGGCTTCGGCTAGCGTTGGCGCGCTTTCCACGCATCGCACATCCCTGTTGTGAGGTCCGAGCGAGGCAACGAGCGCGAGCCCGCTCTGGCGTGACCGACCCGGCCGCGACCACGGCGATGACAATCCTCCGCATGCGCCGCGCAGTTCCGGCTACCGGGCGACGCGGCATGTTCGTCCCACCCGCTTGTTCATCTGCCTGACTGCCATGCCGCATTCGCCGCTCGAAACCATCGAAATCGAAACCGCGCCGGACCCGCGCGCCAGCGTGATCGTGCTGCACGGCCTGGGCGCCGACGGCAACGACTTCGTGCCGATCTGCGAGCAACTGCAGCTCGACGCCGTGGGCCCTGTGCGCTTCGTGTTTCCCCACGCGCCGGTGCGCCCGGTGACGATCAACGGCGGCTACGCCATGCGCGCGTGGTACGACCTGCTCGGCACCGAACTCGACCGGCTCGAGGACGAACCCGGCCTGCGCACTTCGCTGGCCGCCATCGAGGCGCTGATCGCGGGCGAATGCGCGCGCGGCATTCCGGCGTCGCGCATCGTTCTGGCGGGCTTTTCGCAGGGCTGCGCCATGACCCTGCTGGCCGGCTTGCGCCACGGCGAGCGTCTGGCCGGGCTGGCGGGGCTGTCCGGCTACCTGCCGCTGGCCGCCAAGACCGCCGCCGAGCGCAACCCGGCGACGCACGACCTGCCGATCTTCCTGGCCCACGGCCGCAGCGACCCGGTGATTCCGCTGGCGCGCGGCGCGGCATCGCGCGACGCCTTGCTCGCGCTGGGCTATCCGGTCGAATGGCACGAGTACGCAATGCCGCACTCGGTCTGCCCGCAGGAGGTCGCCGACCTCAACCGCTGGCTGTTGCGTGTGTTGAACTGAGCGCGCGCCGCCCTTCATACCAAGCCGCATTCAAACGCATCAATGCTGGTGCTGCAGCGCAGCTGCCGAGGGCGTCGGGCGACTGCAGAACCGAGCATCTACGGTGGTGGCAGGAGCGCTGTGACGGGTTGCTGTGTGGAGTGAAGTCAAGGAGGAGGGCTGGGCGTGAGCCCAGCCCGGGGGACATGAACGCAACACAGCGACCCGGCGCAGCGCTCGCGCGCTGAGCTTGCACAGTCGGCATTCCGAACACGAACCGAAGCCCGCTACGCCTCTCCGACGGCTTCAATTCGATGCGTATGAACGCAATTTCGTATCAGCCCCCCAGTCGCTCGTGCACCCACTGCGCTGCGGCGAGCAGCCGGTGATCGTCGCCTTGGCGGCCGATCAACTGCAGGCCCACGGGCAAACCGTTGGCGCCGCGGCCGAAGGGCAGGTGAATGCACGGCAGACCAAGCAGCGACCAGGCGCGGCAGAACACCGGGTCGCCGGTGGACTCGAACAACGGGGCCGTGCCGATGGTGCTCGGCGTGAGCAGCACGTCGTGACGCTCGAACAGTGCATCGATGCGCAGGCGCCACTGCGCCACGCTTCGAAGGTGGCCCGCATGGCGCACGCCGTCGATCGCCAGCCCTTCGTCAAGCATGGTGCGCAGCGCCGGACTGAGGCGCTCGCGGTGGAGCACGCGCTCATGCGTCAATGAGCGCGCCGCCTCGAAGCACATGACGGCCTTTTGCAGCGCCACCAGCGCCTCGAAGCCTTCGGGCAGCGCCGCGTCGCGGCAGTCCGCTGCCAGTGGGGCCATGGCGCGCACGGCTTCGGCCCACACGCGCTGCGTGTCGGCGTCGGCCTGCGGCCACTGGGGCGTCGGCGCCAGACCCATTCGCGGCGCCTCCGACGCCCGAGCATCGTTCAGGCGCGGATCGCCGAGCAGCGCCGCGCCGAGCAGGGCGACATCGCGCACGCTGCGCCCGAAGCCGCCGGCCGTGTCACAGGATTCCGACTGCAGCTTGATGCCGGCGCGCGGCACGCGGCCCAGGCTGGGCTTGTAGCCGACCACGCCGCAATAAGCGGCGGGGCGAATGATCGAGCCGGCCGTCTGTGTGCCGAGCGCGAGCGGCAGCATGAAGTCGGCCACTGCCGCGACCGAGCCGCTCGACGAGCCGCCCGGCGTGTGCGCCAGATCGTGCGGGTTGCGCGTCGGTCCGGGCTGCATCGTCGCCAGTTCGGTGCTCACCGTCTTGCCGAGCAGCACGGCGCCGGCCTCGCGGCACAGCGCCACGGCGGCGGCATCGGCGGCGGGGCGGTGGCCGGCGTAGATCGGGGTGCCGTAGGCGGTCGGCAGGTCGGCCGTGTCGAACAGGTCTTTCACGCCCAGCGGCAGGCCGTGCAGCGGGCCGCGCAATGCGCCGGCATCGAGCGAGCGCGCCTCGGCCAACGCGGCGTCGGCATCGAGAACGGCGAACGCTTGCACGTCGGGTTCGCGAGCCTCGATGCGCTCCAGGCAGGCCCGCAGCAGGTCTTCCGCTCGCAGCTCGCGCCGCTGCAGCAGCGCTGCGGCCTGCCAAGCCGGCAGTTCGTTGAGCCGGTGGGTCTTCATGCGGCAAGTGCCTTGGGTGCGAAGATCAAGCCATCGATGAGAAGCAGGACAAGGCTGAGGCTGGGCGTGCGCAAGGCGGCTCCGTTTCAGAGTTCGAGGTCGTAGTCGATGATCAGCGGTGCATGGTCCGAGAACCGCTGGGTCTTGTAAACCGACACGGTGCGCGCTGCCTGCGCCAGTGCTGGGGTGGCCAGTTGATAGTCGAGGCGCCAGCCGACGTTCTTGGCCCTGGCTTGGCCGCGGTTGCTCCACCAGGTGTAGGCCTCGCCGGTGTCGTCGGGGCGCAGCGTGCGGTGCACATCGACCAGGCCCAGCTCGTCGATCACGCGCGTGATCCAGGCGCGCTCCTCCGGCAGAAAGCCGCTGTTCTTCTGATTGCTCTTCCAGTTCTTCAAGTCGATCTCGCGGTGCGCGATGTTCACGTCACCGATGAGGATGAATTGGCGCTCGGCCTTGAGCCTTTGCAAGTGCGGATAGAACACCGCAAGGAATCGGAACTTCGCCTGCTGGCGTTCCTCGGAGCTGGAGCCGCTCGGGAAGTAGCAGCTAATGAGGGAAAGCTTGCGCTGCGGCGTGTCGAAGCGCGCCTCCACATAGCGGCCTTCGGCATCGAACTCGCCGCCGTCGAAGCCGATGCGCACCTCGCTCGGCGCCTTGCGCGCGTACAGGCCGACGCCGGAGTAGCCCTTCTTCTCGGCGCAGTGAAAACGCCCGTCCAGGCCGGCCACCGTGTCGAAGCGCTCGCCCATGTCGCCCGCCTGGGCCTTGAGCTCCTGCACGCCCATACAATCGATTTCCGCCTGTTCGGCCCACTCGACCCAGCCCTTGTTCGCGGCCGAGCGAATGCCGTTGAGGTTGAGCGAAACCACACGCAACACGGCGCAC
>NZ_JACDCW010000081.1 GCF_013817345.1 Methylibium sp. | reverse complement strand
GGGTGTTCCTTGAGCAGACCCCAGCGCTTGTGCTGGGTCAGGAACCACATGCCGTCGCTGAGGTAGGGAAAGTTCACCGCGCCGTCGTTGAAGAACTTCATGTGGTTCGGGTCGTCCCAGCTCTTGCCCATGCCGTTCTGGTAGCGCCCGAGGATGCGCTGGTTGATCGCGTCCACGCCGGTGTTGATGTAGGACTTCTGCGCCACCGTCTCGGCCATCTTGACCTTGTTCTGCAGGCTCGCATCGATCCACCGGCCGGCCTCCAGGATGGCCATCATCACGGCGCGGCAGGTGTTCGGGTGGTTCTTGACGAACTCGCCGGTGGTGCCGAGCGTCTTCTCGGGGTGGTCGCGCCAGATGTCTTGCGTGGTGATCGCGGTGACGCCGATGCCGTCGACGATCGCACGGTGGCCCCAGGGCTCGCCCACGCAAAACCCGTCCATGTTGCCCACCCGCATGTTCGCCACCATCTGCGGCGGCGGCACGGTGATGACCTTGGCGTCCTTGAACGGATCGATTCCTGATGCAGCCAGCCAGTAATACAGCCACATTGCGTGCGTGCCGGTGGGAAAGGTGCCGGCGAAGGTGTACTCGCGCTTGTCTTTCGCCATCTGCTTGGCGAGCGACGGTCCGTCGACCGCACCCTTGTCGGCCAACGCCTTCGACAGCGTGATCGCCTGGCCGTTGTTGTTCAGGCTCATCAGAACGGCCATGTCCTTCTTCGGGCCGCCGACGCCCAGATGCACGCCATAGATCAGGCCGTAGAGCACGTGCGCCATGTCGAGCTCGCCGTTGACCAGCTTGTCGCGCACACCGGCCCAGGAGGCTTCCTTGGTCGGGATGATCTTCACGCCGTACTTCTTGTCGAAGCCGAGCACCGAGGCCATCACGACGGAGGCGCAGTCGGTCAGCGGGATGAAGCCGATGCGCACTTCCTCCTTCTCGGGCTTGTCGGAGCCGGCGGCCCACACTGCTGTGGAGAGGCCGGGCAGGCTGGCGCCGGCGGCGGCCTTCAGGACGGTGCGGCGGCGGAGCAGACCGCGTGGATCGGTGGGGGTGCAAGGGTGGTTGGGCATGGCAGTACGCAGTCTTGAAAAAAGAGAACAGGCAAAGAAAAAGGCGCCGTCACGGGCCCACGCCAAAAGCGCAGGACAGTGAAGACGCCATCGTCTGGTGCGGCGCGCGCTCGTTGCGCACCGCGACGGGGATCGCCGTTGATCCCCGGCCACTCTTCCGCAAGGCGCGTGCCAATGCGACCGTTTCGCGATGCGTTTGCGACGCGGCACGAAGTTGCCGCGCGTAACGCGCGCTGGAAGACCTATGCCGCAAAGATCGCCGCTCCCAGCTGCCTGTGTCGTCAATAGTTGCTGCGGCCCGCAGCACGGGCGAGTTCAGGCCAGCATGTCGGCCACGTCGAGCAGGCGCTGTGCCACTTCGCCCAGGCGCAGGCCGCGATCCATCGCGCTGCGGCGCAGCCGTGCGTAGGCCTCGTCCTCGCTCAGGCCCTGACGCGACATCAACAGCCCCTTGGCGCGTTCTATCAGCTTGCGATCGCTGAGCTGGCTGCGCGCGTCGGCGAGTTCGCTGCGCAGCACCTGTTCATGGCGAAAGCGCGCCATCGCCACGTCGAGCACCGGTTTGATGCGCTCCGGCGCCAAGCCGGCCACCACATAGGCGCTCACGCCGGCCGCAATGGCATCGCCGACACCGCTGGTGTCAGCGTCGTCGGTGAACAGGACGATGGCGCGGCGCTGGTCGCGGGTGGACATCACCACATGCTCGAGCGTGTCGCGCGACTCGCTCTGCGCGTCGACGATGATCATGTCGGGCTGGATTTGCGCGATGCGCTCCGGCAGGAAACCGTCCGCCGGCAGCACCGCGACGATGTTGTGGCCGCTGGCCAGCAGGCCGATGCGCAGGTTGCGCGAGCGCTCAGCCTCGTCGAGCGCGGCGGCGTCTGGCGATCCGGGGTGGAGCGTGGGCGGGGCGACGACGACGATGCGCAGCGACTCGGGGGACGACATGCCGCAACCGGTGCAAGGAGCGCGCCAGCGTTTGATGCGGGCATGAAAAAGCCCGCGCACGGCGGGCTTCGCGGACAGCGGGTCAGCCGCTCAGAGCCGGTCTTCGGCGCTGAAAGTGCGACGCAGCCAGGCGATCGGGCGGAGGTTGCCGAACATGGAGTCGGGGGCGCCATGCTCGCGATCGACGAGCAGGGCGCGTTCAGCCAGCGATTCGAGGAACTGCACCACCGCGCTGCGCGCCAGCCCGCTTTCGTGCATGAGCTGCGGCACCGACACATAGCGCTGCGACATCTGGTGCAGCATGCGGCGGTAGGCGGTGCGGTGGAACGGCGCCGACAGATCCGGCCAAGCGCAAAGCTTGTACTGTTTCATGGTCCCAACGTGTGGTGCGCGGCTTGACTGCCGCTTAGGTTCAGGGTAACGAGGCCACGCGACAAGTCCAAGTCGGGCTGGCCCGCGATTCGTGAAATTCACCACACTGCGTGCGTCAGCAGATGCATGGCCGGGCCCTGAGCTCATGAAAGCACGCGCCGCAAGGCCACGAGCGGTCGCTCACTACACTGGCCGCATGCTCATCCTCGGCTTCGAATCCTCTTGCGACGAAACCGGCGTGGCCCTGGTCGAAACCGGCGCCACCGCGACACCGCGCCTGCTGTCGCACGCGCTGCACAGCCAGGTGGCGATGCATGCTGCCTACGGCGGCGTCGTGCCCGAGCTGGCCTCGCGCGATCACATCCGCCGCGCGCTGCCCTTGACGCGACAGGTGCTGACTGAAGCAGGGCGAGAGCTCGCCGACATCGATGTGGTGGCCTACACCCGCGGGCCGGGCTTGGCCGGCGCGTTGCTCGTGGGCAGTGCGGTTGCCTGTTCGCTGGCTGCGGCGCTCGGCAAGCCGGTGCTCGGTGTGCATCACCTGGAGGGGCATCTGCTTTCGCCCTTTCTCTCGGCCGACCCGCCGGCGTTTCCATTCGTCGCGCTGCTGGTGTCGGGCGGCCACACGCAGCTCATGCGCGTGGACGGCGTCGGCGACTACTGCTTGCTCGGCGAGACCATCGACGACGCGGCCGGCGAGGCCTTCGACAAGTCGGCCAAGCTGCTCGGCCTGGGCTATCCGGGCGGGCCGGCGCTCGCGCGCTTGGCCGAGTTCGGCGATGCCGACGCCCATGTGCTGCCGCGGCCGCTGCTGCACAGCGGCAACCTCGATTTTTCCTTTGCCGGCCTCAAGACTGCCGTGCGCACCCGGGCCTTGAAGCTGGCCGACAGCCCCTGCGATCAGTGGAAGGCCGATCTCGCCGCAGCCACGCAGGCGGCCATCGTCGAAGTGCTGGTGAAGAAATCGCTGGCCGCCTTGAAGGCGACCGGGTTGGAGCGGCTGGTGGTCGCCGGCGGCGTCGGCGCCAACGCCCTGCTGCGCGAGCAGCTCGACGCCGCCTGTGCCAGGCGCGGCTTGCGCGTGCACTACCCCGAGCTGGCACTGTGCACCGACAACGGCGCGATGATCGCCCTGGCTGCCGCAATGCGGCTCGACGCCGGCATCGAAACCGCGCGCAGCGATTACGTCTTCGACGTGCAACCCCGCTGGCCGCTCGCGACGGCGGGGGCGATGGCGGCCTGATGAGAAGGACAGACGCAATCCGCGGCATGGCCGCGCGAGTGCGGACAAGCGGCTTGGCGGGGCTGCCCGGGAACCCTGGGGCGGGCAAGCACCACACCCTATAATCCGCAGCTTCTGCGCCTGTATGCAGGCTCGGAAGTCAAGCACGGCATGGGTCGGTTTCACCCGTGACCGCAAGTGAAAACCGAAACCGCGGCACGCCATTCTTTTTTGCGAACGCCAGCGGTTTCATCGCAATCAGGAAACGCAATGGCCCTCGCCAATACCGCAGAGATCGTCCAGTCCAATGCCCGCGGCCCCGCGGACACCGGCTCTCCCGAAGTTCAAGTGGCGCTGCTCACCGCGCGCATCAACGAACTCACCCCCCACTTCAAGACCCACGCCAAGGACCATCACGGTCGTCGCGGCCTGCTGCGCATGGTGAGCCGCCGTCGCAAGCTGCTCGACTATCTGAAGGCCAAGGACGCCGATCGCTACACGGCGTTGATCCAGAAGCTCGGCCTGCGCAAGTAGGCCGGCATGTTGCGGGAAGAGCCTGTCTGGGATGTCCAGCGCAGGCTCTTGTCGTTTCGGCTGAGCGAAAGCAAGGGGGAGCGAGCAGCGGCTGCGATGTGTCATTCCAAAGGGGCTGGTTTGCAGTCTCGCTGGAATGGCATCCGGCTCGAAGGCTGCCGCTCCCGGTGACAGGCGCGACCCACGGCGCCCGACGCATCCAGGAGACACCATGAGCATCTTCAACAAGATCACCAAGACCTTCCAATGGGGCCAGCACCAGGTCACCATGGAAACCGGCGAAATTGCCCGCCAGTCGGGCGGCGCGGTGCTGGTCGACATCGACGACACCGTGGTGCTTGCCACCGTGGTGGCCGCCAAGAACGCCAAGCCGGGGCAGGACTTCTTCCCGCTCACGGTGGACTACATCGAGAAGACCTATGCCGCGGGCAAGATTCCGGGCAGCTTCTTCAAGCGCGAAGGCCGCCCGAGCGAGCTCGAGACGCTGACTTGTCGCCTGATCGACCGGCCGGTGCGTCCGCTGTTCCCCGAGGGCTTCTACAACGAGGTGCAGATCGTCGTGCACGTGCTCTCGCTCAACCCCGAGGTGCAGGCTGACATCGCCGCGCTGATCGCTTCGAGCGCCGCGCTGGCGATCTCGGGCATCCCGTTCAACGGCCCGATCGGCGCCGCGCGGGTGGGCTACATCAACGGCAAGTACGTGCTCAACCCGACCAAGACGCAGATGACCGAGTCCAAGCTCGACCTCATCGTCGCCGGCACCGAAGCCGCCGTGCTGATGGTCGAGTCCGAAGCGGACCAGTTGCCCGAAGACGTGATGCTCGGCGGCGTGGTGTTCGGCCATGAGCAGGGCAACATCGCAGTGCGCGCCATCAACGAGCTGGTGCGCGAAGCCGGCAAGCCCGAGTGGCAGTGGGAAGCGCCGGCCAAGGACGAGCCCTTCATCGCCCGGGTGAACGGCTTGGCCGAAGAGAAGATCCGCGCCGCCTACCAGATCCGCTCCAAGCAGGACCGCACGCAAGCCACCCGCGCCGCCTATGCCGAAGTGCTGGCCGCGCTGGCTTCTGAAGGCTCGGCGGTCGACAAAGTCAAGGTCGAGAACCTGCTATTCGACATCGAAGCCAAGATCGTCCGCAGCCAGATCCTCGGCGGCGAGCCGCGCATCGACGGCCGCGACACGCGCACCGTGCGCCCGATCGAGATCCGCACCGGCCTGCTGCCGCGCACCCACGGCTCGGCGCTGTTCACCCGCGGCGAGACCCAGGCGCTGGTGGTGGCCACGCTCGGCACGGAGCGCGACGCGCAGCGCATCGACGCGCTGGCCGGCGAGTTCGAAGACCGCTTCATGTTTCACTACAACATGCCCCCCTTCGCGACCGGCGAGACCGGCCGCGTCGGCACGCCCAAGCGCCGCGAGATCGGCCACGGGCGACTCGCCAAGCGCGCGCTGATTCCGGTGCTGCCGAAGAAGGACGAGTTCGCCTACGCGATCCGCGTCGTCTCGGAGATCACCGAGTCCAACGGTTCCTCGTCGATGGCCTCGGTGTGCGGCGGCTGCCTGGCTCTCATGGACGCCGGCGTGCCGCTCAAGGCGCACGTGGCCGGCATCGCCATGGGCCTGATCAAGGACGGCAACCGCTTCGCGGTGCTGACCGACATCCTCGGCGACGAGGATCATCTGGGCGACATGGACTTCAAGGTGGCGGGCACCACGACCGGCATCACCGCGCTGCAGATGGACATCAAGATCCAGGGCATCACCAAGGAGATCATGCAGGTCGCCCTGGCGCAGGCCAAGGAAGCGCGGCTGCACATCCTGGGCGCGATGGTCGAGGTGGTGCAGGGTGCGAAGACCGAGGTCTCGGAATTCGCGCCGCGCCTGTACATCATGAAAATCAACCCCGAGAAGATCCGCGACGTGATCGGCAAGGGCGGTGCGACCATCCGCGCGCTGACCGAGGAAACCGGCACGCAAATCAACATTGAGGAAGACGGCACCATCACCATCGCGTCGATCGACGGCGACAAGGCGATGGCGGCCAAGAAGCGCATCGAGGAGATCACGGCCGAGGCCGAGATCGGCAGGGTCTACGAAGGCGCGATCACCAAGATCTTGGACTTCGGCGCGCTGGTCAACATCCTGCCCGGCAAGGACGGCCTGCTGCACATCAGCCAGATCGCCCACGAGCGGGTCGAGAACGTCACCGATTTCCTGAGCGAAGGCCAGGTGGTGAAAGTCAAGGTGCTGGAGACCGACGAGAAGGGCCGCATCAAGCTGTCGATGAAGGCGCTGCTCGAGCGGCCCGAAGGCATGCCCGAGCGGGACGACCGGCCGCCGCGCCGTGACTTCGGTGACCGCGATCGCGGCGGCCGAGGTGGCGAGCGTGGGGATCGCCCGCGTCGCGAACCCCGCAGCGAGCCGCAAGGCGAGCCGCGCGGCGAAACCGCGCCGGTGTCCGAAGGCGGCAACGGACCCCTCTCCGAGTGAAGTTTTTTGCGCTCCACGCGGCGCGAGCCGTGCGGCAGCCAGGGAGGACGCGCCATGCAAGCCATTGAGATTTCCGAGCCCGGCGGGCCTGAGGTGCTGCGCCTGGTCGAGCGCCCCGAGCCGCAGCCCGGCCCGGACGAACTGCTGATTGCGGTGACCGCATCGGGTGTGAACCGACCCGACGTGCTGCAACGCTCCGGCGCCTATCCACCGCCGCCTGGCGCTTCGGATCTTCCGGGGCTGGAGGTGGCAGGAAGCATCGTCGGCGGTGACGCCAACGCGCTGCGGGCGGCAGGCCTCGCGCTGGGCGACCGCGTCTGCGCACTCACCCACGGCGGCGGCTATGCCGAGCGCTGTGTAGCGTCGATCGGGCAGTGTCTGCCGGTGCCTTCGGGCTTATCCGACATCGAGGCGGCGAGCCTGCCGGAAACTTTCTTCACCGTCTGGATCAACGTCTTCGACCGTGCGCAACTGCAGCCCGGCGAGACCTTGCTGGTGCAGGGCGGCTCCAGCGGCATTGGTGTTGCCGCGATCCAGATCGCCAAGGCGCTCGGCGCGTCGGTGATCGTCACCGTTGGCGACGACGAGAAGGCCGCAGCCTGCGTGAAGCTCGGCGCCGATCACGCCATCAACTACAAGACGCAGGACTTCATTGCCGAGGTCAAGCGCCTGACGGACGGCCGCGGCGTCAATGTGATTCTCGACATGGTGGCCGGCCCCTACGTGGCGCGCGAACTGAAATGCCTGGCCGATGACGGCCGGCTGTCGATCATCGCGTTGCAGGGCGGAACGAAGGGCGAGATCGACGCCGGCGCCGTGCTCCGACGGCGCCTGACCATTACCGGCTCGACCCTGCGCCCGCGAACCTCGGCCTACAAGGCGAGCGTCGCCGCAGCGCTGCGAAAGCACGTCTGGCCGCTGCTCGAAGCCGGCCGCATCAAGCCGACCGTCTTCAAGACCTTTCCCGCAGCCCAGGCCGCCGAGGCCCATGCGCTGATGGAGTCGAGCCGCCACATCGGCAAGATCGTGCTGACCTGGTGATGAAAGACGATTGCTCATGAGCGACCCACAGTCCCACCGCCAGCTCGTCGTCGGCAACTGGAAGATGCATGGCAGCCACGCTGTCAACGAAGCACTTCTCGAGGCCCTGAAGTCGGCCGGCCCGCTGCCCTGCAACGCGGCGGTCTGTGCACCGTTTCCCTATCTCGCGCAGACGGCCGAGCGGCTCGCCCGCAGCGCCATCTCCTGGGGCGCTCAGGACTGCTCGGCCCACGAGCAGGGCGCCTACACCGGCGAGGTATCGGCAGCGATGTTGGCCGATTTCGGCTGCCGCTACGCGATCGTCGGTCACTCGGAACGCCGTGCGTTGCACGCCGAAAGCGACCAGCTTGTCGCCGACAAGGCGCAGGCTGCGCTGGCGCGCGGTGTGACGCCCATCGTCTGCGTCGGCGAAACCTTGGCCGAGCGCGATGCGGGCCAGACCGACGCCGTTGTCAAGCGCCAGCTCTCGGCGGTGATTCACACGCTCGCGCATTGCGCCAGCGAGATGATGGTCGCCTACGAGCCGGTGTGGGCCATCGGCACCGGACTGACCGCGACGCCCGAACAGGCACAGGCCGTGCACGCGCTGTTGCGCGCGCAACTCCATGCGGCCACCGAACACGCGGCAAGCATGAAGCTGCTCTACGGCGGCAGCGTCAAGCCTGACAACGCAGCCAGCTTGTTCGCACAGCCCGATATCGACGGCGGCCTGATCGGCGGCGCGTCGCTGAAGGCAATTGATTTTCTAGCCATCTGCCGGGCGGCGCAGCGCTGAAGCGCGGCTCGCCTGGCACCTCGAGTTTTCCGGAGTCGACGACATGCAATTGGTTTTGACGATCGTGGTGGTGATGCAGATGCTCACCGCGCTGGTGATGATCGGCCTGGTTCTGATCCAACACGGCAAGGGCGCGGACATGGGCGCATCGTTCGGCAGCGGCGCTTCGGGCAGCCTCTTCGGCGCCACAGGCAGCGCAAACTTTCTGTCGCGCTCGACGGCGGTCTGTGCTGCCTTGTTCTTCTGCTGCACCTTGGCCTTGGCCTATTTCGGCAACCTTCCGGGCGTTGTCGGCGGCAGCCAAGGCGGCAGCATCCTCGAGCGAGCAGCGCCCGGGGGCGCCGGTGCCAGCATTCCGGGGGCTGGTATTCCCGGCGTAGCACCGAGTGACGTTCCGTCACCTGCGGCTCCCGCGTCGGCAGAGTCGCCGGTCCCGGAGGTTCCGGCTTCTGCCGCCTCGGGCGCGGCGCAGATTCCCACTCGGTGAGGCGCCGCTCGCGTGCTGTGCGGCGCGCAAGAGCGGTGTGTCGGCGTTTACCGCCGCCGAGCAGCAAACCGCTGTGGCTTGCATGCCGGCCCGCACGGTATTTCGAGCTAGAATTTCAGGCTGTCCAGTGAGCCAAACCTCATGCAATCCGGACAGCAAAGCGCATCGATTCGTCGGTGCGAAGGTCAGTATTAGTCAGCAGTGCCGTCGTGGTGAAATTGGTAGACACGCTATCTTGAGGGGGTAGTGGCGAAAGCTGTGCGAGTTCGAGTCTCGCCGACGGCACCAAGCAAGCTCAAACGTTCGCGCGAGCCGGTCCGGCCTCATGGCAAGACCGAGCGCCTCACAGCAATGCGAAGCAAGCGGGTGTGCCGCAGCTTATGCAGGCGGGCCGGTGCCGGCTGCCAGCGACGCCGCCTGCACATTGCACGCGGCCTTGTCGAACCACTGCCATCAAAGCATGAACCTCGAGTCCTACCTGCCGGTGATCCTGTTCATCCTCGTCGGTGTGGCCGTCGGAGTCGCCCCGCAGGTGCTTGGGTTCCTCCTCGGCCCGCGCCGTCCGGATGCGGCGAAGAACGCGCCCTACGAGTGCGGCTTCGAGGCGTTCGAAGACGCCCGCATGCAGTTCGACGTGCGCTATTACCTGGTCGCGATTCTGTTCATCCTGTTCGACCTGGAAATCGCCTTTCTCTTCCCGTGGGCTGTCGCCCTGGAGGAGATCGGCCCCACAGGCTTCTGGGCCATGATGATCTTTCTGGGCATCCTCGTCGTGGGCTTCGTCTACGAGTGGAAAAAGGGTGCGCTCGACTGGGAATGACGGACGGGGACTGACATGGGCATCGAAGGCGTTCTGAAGGAGGGGTTCATCACCACCTCTGCCGACAAGCTGATCAACTGGTCGAAGACCGGCTCGCTGTGGCCCATGACCTTCGGTCTGGCGTGCTGCGCGGTCGAAATGATGCACGCCGGTGCCGCGCGCTACGACATCGATCGCTTCGGCATGCTTTTTCGTCCCAGCCCGCGCCAGAGCGACCTGATGATCGTGGCCGGCACCTTGTGCAACAAGATGGCGCCGGCGCTGCGCCGGGTCTATGACCAGATGGCCGAGCCGCGCTGGGTTCTTTCAATGGGTTCCTGCGCCAACGGTGGCGGCTACTACCACTACAGCTATTCGGTGGTGAGGGGCTGCGACCGCATCGTGCCGGTTGACGTGTACGTGCCCGGCTGTCCGCCGACAGCCGAGGCGCTGCTCTACGGTGTGCTGCAGCTGCAGTCGAAGATTCGCCGCGAACACACCATCGCACGCTGAGCGGCATCCCGATGACGAATCCTCTGGACTACAAGCTCGACGTGCTGCAGCCGGCGCTCGAGGCCGCGCTGAGCTCGCGCATCCACTCGCTGGTGCGCGATCACGGCGAAATCACCATTACCGTGAAGGCCGCCGACTACCTGGAGGTCTGTACCCAGTTGCGCGACCATCCGGCGCTCGCTTTCGAGCAGCTGATGGACGTGTGCGGCCTCGACTACTCCGCCTACCGCGACGGCGGCGCCTCGATCTACGCCGAAGGCCCGCGCTATTGCGTGGCGCTGCATCTGCTGTCCGTCAGCAAGAACTGGCGTCTGCGGGTCAAGGTGTTTTGCCCCGACGACGACCTGCCGATCGTGGCGTCGGTGAACGGCGTTTGGGCCGCGGCGAACTGGTTCGAGCGCGAGGCGTTCGACCTGTTCGGCATCGTCTTCGAGGGCCACGCCGACCTGCGCCGCATCCTCACCGACTACGGCTTCATCGGACACCCCTTCCGCAAGGACTTTCCGGTGTCGGGCCATGTCGAGATGCGCTACGACCCCGAACAGAAGCGCGTGATCTACCAGCCGGTGACCATCGAGCCGCGCGAGATCACCCCGCGCATCATTCGTGAAGACCACTACGGTGGTCTCCAGTAGTCATGGCCGAAATCAAGAACTACACGCTGAACTTCGGCCCCCAGCATCCCGCGGCACACGGGGTGTTGCGGCTGATCCTGGAGCTCGACGGCGAAGTGATCCAGCGCGCCGACCCGCACATCGGCCTCTTGCACCGCGCAACCGAAAAGCTCGCCGAGACGCGCACCTACATCCAGTCGCTGCCCTACATGGACCGGCTCGACTACGTGTCGATGATGTGCAACGAGCACGCCTACTGCCTGGCGATCGAAAAGCTCATGGGCATCGAGGTGCCGATCCGCGCGCAGTACATCCGCGTGATGTTCAGCGAGCTGACCCGCCTGCTCAACCACCTGCTGTGGCTGGGCGCGCACGGGCTGGATTGCGGCGCGATGAACATCTTCATCTACTGCTTCCGCGAGCGCGAAGACCTGTTCGACATGTACGAGGCGGTTTCCGGTGCGCGCATGCACGCCGCCTATTTCCGCCCCGGCGGCGTTTACCGTGACCTGCCCGACAGCATGCCGCAGTACAAGCCGTCGAAGGTCCGCAACGCGCGGGTCATGTCGCAGCTCAACGAGAACCGCCAGGGTTCGCTGCTCGACTTCATTGCCGACTTCAGCGCGCGCTTTCCGAAGTACGTCGACGAGTACGAGACGCTGCTCACGGACAACCGCATCTGGAAACAGCGCACGGTCGGCATCGGCGTGGTCACGCCCGAGCGGGCGCTCAACCTCGGCTTCAGCGGTCCGATGCTGCGCGGCTCGGGTCTGGCGTGGGACCTGCGCAAGACCCAGCCCTACGAGGTCTACGACCGCATTGATTTCGACGTGCCGGTCGGCGTCAACGGCGACACCTACGACCGCTACCTGGTGCGCATCGAGGAGATGCGTCAGGCCAACCGCATCGTGCAGCAGTGCATCGCCTGGCTGCGCGACAACCCGGGCCCGGTGATCACCGACAACCACAAGGTGGCCTCGCCCGGTCGTGTGGACATGAAGTCCAACATGGAAGAGCTGATCCACCACTTCAAGCTCTTTACCGAGGGATTCCACGTTCCCGAAGGCGAGGCCTATGCGGCCGTCGAGCATCCGAAAGGCGAGTTCGGCATCTACATCGTCAGCGACGGCGCCAACAAGCCTTACCGGTTGAAGATCCGCGCGGCCGGTTTCCCGCACCTTGCGGCTCTCGACGAGATGGCGCGCGGCCACATGATTGCCGACGCGGTGGCAGTGATCGGCACGATGGACATCGTTTTCGGCGAGATTGACCGATGAGCGCGCAACCCATGAGCGCAACTGATTTCATGCTGAGCGAACAGACGGCGGCGCGCTTCGCCCGCGAGGTCGCCAAGTACCCGGCCGATCAGAAGCAGTCTGCTGTGATGGCCTGCCTGTCGATCGTGCAACAGGAGCAGGGCTTCGTCTCAGCGGACGCCGAACGCGCGGTGGCTGCATACCTGGGCATGGCGCCGATCGCAGTGCACGAGGTCACCACCTTCTACAACATGTACAACCAGCAGCCGGTCGGGCAGTTCAAGCTCAACGTCTGCACCAACCTGCCGTGCCAGTTGCGCGACGGGCAGACCGCACTCGACCACGTGTGCGGCCGGCTCGGGGTCGAGCCATACGGGACTACGGCCGACGGCGTGTTCACGGTGCAGCCGAGCGAGTGCCTGGGCGCCTGCGCCGATGCCCCGGTGCTGCTGGTCAACGACCGGCAGATGCTCAGCTTCATGAGCGAGGCACGGCTCGACGAGCTGCTCGACACGCTGAAGGCGTCTGCGAAGTGAGGACGCAACCGATGCTCGACCTCTCGAAGTTCCAGGCCAACGGGCGGGAAACCTGCTTTCACGGCCGCCACATCGGCGCGCAGATCGTCGCCGGCCTCGACGGCAGCAACTGGCGATTGAAGGACTACGAATCCCGCGGCGGCTATCAGGCGCTGAAGAAGATTCTGCAAGGCGGGGACGGCGCCGCGCCGATGACGCCCGAGCAGGTGATCGCGGAGGTCAAGAACTCCGGCCTGCGCGGCCGCGGTGGTGCGGGTTTTCCGACCGGTCTGAAGTGGAGCTTCATGCCGCGCCAGTTTCCCGGCCAGAAGTACCTGGTGTGCAACTCCGACGAAGGCGAGCCAGGCACCTGCAAGGACCGCGACATCCTCGCCTACAACCCGCACATCGTCATCGAAGGAATGATCATCGCCGCTCACGCGATGGGCATCACGGTCGGCTACAACTACATCCACGGCGAGATCTTCGGCTTGTACGAGCGTTTCGAGGATGCCCTGGACGAGGCGCGCGCGGCTGGCTACCTGGGCGCGAACATCCTGGGCTCGGCTCACAGCTTCCAGTTGCATGCCTTTCACGGCTTCGGCGCCTACATCTGCGGCGAAGAAACCGCGCTGCTCGAATCGCTCGAAGGCAAGAAGGGCCAGCCGCGCTTCAAGCCGCCGTTTCCCGCGAGCTACGGCCTGTACGGCAAACCGACCACGATCAACAACACCGAAACCTTCGCCGCGGTGCCCTGGCTCATCCGCAACGGCGGGCAGGCCTACCTGGAGTGCGGCAAGCCGAACAACGGCGGCACCAAGCTGTTCTCGATGGTGGGCGACGTGGAGCGGCCGGGCAACTACGAGGTGCCGATGGGCACGCCGTTCTCCAAGCTGCTCGAGCGGGCCGGCGGCGTGCGTGGCGGACGTGGCCTCAAGGCGGTGATCCCCGGCGGCTCGTCAGCCCCGGTGCTGCCGGGGGCCGTCATGATGGACACCACGATGGACTACGACGCCATCGCCAAGGCCGGCTCGATGCTAGGTTCCGGCGCGGTGATCGTGATGGACGAGACACGTTGCATGGTGAAGAGCCTGCTGCGCCTGTCCTACTTTTATCAGCACGAAAGCTGCGGGCAATGCACACCCTGCCGTGAAGGCACCGGCTGGCTGTGGCGCATGGTCGATCGCATCGAGCATGGCAAGGGTCGCATGGAAGACATCGACCTGCTCAATTCAGTGGCCGACAACATCCAGGGCCGCACCATCTGCGCGCTGGGCGACGCGGCGGCGATGCCGGTGCGGGCGATGATCAAGCACTTTCGGGCGGAGTTCGTGCATCACATCGAGCACAAGCGCTGTTTGGTCGGACCGGGCGCAGCCCTCACCCCGACCCTCTCCCAGAGGGAGAGGGAGAACATCCATGGTTGAAATCGAACTCGACGGCCGCAAGGTCGAGGTGCTTGAGGGCAGCATGGTGATGCATGCCGCCGACAAGGCGGGCACCTACATCCCGCACTTCTGCTATCACAAGAAACTCAGCATCGCGGCCAACTGCCGCATGTGCCTGGTCGATATCGAGAAGGCGCCCAAGCCCATGCCGGCCTGCGCCACGCCGGTGACGCAGGGCATGATCGTGCGCACCCAGAGCGAGAAGGCGCTCAAGGCGCAGCAGTCGGTGATGGAGTTCCTGCTCATCAACCACCCGCTCGACTGCCCCATCTGCGACCAGGGCGGCGAGTGCCAGCTACAGGATCTGGCGGTCGGCTACGGCAAGTCGGCCTCGCGCTACGAGGAAGAAAAGCGCGTGGTGCTGAGCAAGAACGTCGGCCCGCTGATCGGCATGGAGGAGATGACGCGCTGCATCCACTGCACGCGCTGCGTTCGCTTCGGCCAGGAAGTCGCGGGCGTGATGGAGCTCGGCATGCTCCACCGCGGCGAGCACGCCGAGATCACGGTGGTGAGCGGCGAAACCATCGACTCCGAACTCTCCGGCAACATGATCGACCTGTGCCCGGTCGGCGCGCTGACCAGCAAGCCCTTTCGCTACAGCGCCCGCACCTGGGAGCTGTCACGCCGCAAGAGCATCAGCCCGCACGACAGCACCGGCAGCAACCTGATCGTGCAGGTCAAGGGTGGGCGCGTGATGCGGGTGCTGCCGATGGAGAACGAGGCGGTCAACGAATGCTGGCTCGCCGACAGCGACCGCTTCTCCTACGAGGGGCTCAACACCGACGAGCGCCTGACCACGCCGATGGTCAAGCAGGGCAATCGCTGGCAGGAGTGCGACTGGACGACGGCGCTCGAGTACGTCGCCAATGGCCTGAAGCAGATCGTGGCCGAGCACGGGCCGCAGAGCATTGGAGCGCTGGGCACGGCGCACAGCACGGTCGAGGAGTTGCACCTGCTCGGCAAGTTGGTGCGCGGGCTGGGTTCGGACAACGTCGACCACCGGCTTCGTCATGCGTCGCTCGAGCCGTCCACGACGGGTACCGGCTCGGTGCGCTGGCTCGGCACTTCGATCGCGTCGCTTTCCACCCTGGACCGCGCCTTCGTGATCGGCTCCTTCCTGCGCAAGGACCATCCGCTCTTCGCGCAGCGCCTGCGCCAGGCGACCAAGCGCGGCGCGCAGATCACCAGCCTGCATGCGCTGGCCGACGACTGGCTGATGCCGGTGGCAGCGCACGTCACCGCCGCGCCGAGCGAGTGGGTCGCCGCGTTGGCCGGTGTGGCTGCCGCCGTCGCGGCGGGCAAACGAGTGCCGGCGCCGATGGAATCTGAAACCAGCGAAGAAGCGCGCGCCATTGCCGCCTCGCTGCTCGGCGGTCAGCGCAAGGCGGTGCTGATCGGCAACGCCGCCGCGCAGCACCCCGAGGCCGAGACTCTGCTGGCGCTGGCCGGCTTCATTGCCGAGCACACCGGAGCAACTTGCGGCTACCTGGGCGAAGCGGCCAACAGCGTGGGCGCGCAACTGGTGGGCGCGCTGCCGCTGCAGGGCGGCCTGACGGCTGCGCAGATGCTCGCCGAGCCGCTCAAGGCCTATGTGCTGCTGAACGCCGAGCCGCTGCTCGACGCGGCCGATCCGTCGCAGGCCGCCGCCGCCCTGGCCGGCGCGCAGATGGTGGTGGCGATGACTGCCTTCAAGACCGCGAACTTCGAGCACGCCGACGTGCTGCTGCCGATCGCACCGTTCACCGAAACCTCGGGCACCTTCGTCAATGCCGAGGGCAGGGTGCAGAGTTTCCACGGCGTGGTCAAGCCGCGCGGCGATGCGCGTCCGGCCTGGAAAGTGCTGCGCGTGCTGGGCACGATGCTCGGGCTAGAGAGTTTCGGTTTCGAGACATCGGAAGAGGTCAAGGCGCAGGCCTTGGGCGACGAGGCAGGGGTTGCGGCTCGCTTGGCCGGCGCCCCCTCAACCCAGCCCTCTCCCCCGAGTACAAGGGAGAGGGAGCCAGACGGCGAGTCCTCGCTTTCCCTCTCCCTCTCCCGCTTGCGGGAGAGGGCCGGGGTGAGGGTCGACGCTGGCGGCGCGCAGACCCCGCGCGAGCCGGTCGTGCTCGAGCGCATCGCCGACGTGCCGATCTACAGCGCCGATGCGATCCTGCGCCGCTCTCCGCCGCTCCAGGCCACGGCCGATGCGCGGCCGCCGCGGGCCGGTCTGCCGAGCGCGTTGTGGCAGCACCTCGGCCTTGCCGAAGGCGCGGCAGTTCACGTTCAGCAGGGCACCGCTTCCGTGAAGCTCGCCGCCTATCACGACGCCAGCCTCGCCCCGAACTGCGTGCGCGTGCCGGCCGGCCATCCGGCCACCGCCGTGCTCGGCCCGATGTTCGGCGCCATCGCGGTCGAGAAAGCCTGAGGCCGCCGACATGATCGACAGCTTCAATCAGTTCGGCGGCGGCCTGCTCGGCGGGGCCTGGCCCGTCGTGTGGACCCTGATCAAGATCGTCGGCCTGGTGCTCCCGCTGATGATCGCCGTGGCCTACCTGACCTTGTGGGAGCGCAAGGCCATCGGCTGGTCGCAGATCCGCATCGGCCCCAACCGCGTCGGCCCGCTCGGGCTGCTGCAGCCGATCGCCGACGCGGTCAAGCTGATCTTCAAGGAGATCATCGTGCCGACCGCCGCCAACAAGCGGCTGTTCTTCCTCGGCCCGGTGATGACCATCATGCCGGCGCTCGCCGCCTGGGTGGTGATCCCCTTCGGCCCCGAAGTGGCGCTGGCCAACATCAACGCCGGCCTGCTGTTCATCATGGCCATCATGTCGATGGAGGTCTACGGCGTCATCATCGCCGGCTGGGCCTCCAACTCGAAGTACGCCTTCCTCGGTGCGCTGCGCGCCTCGGCGCAGATGGTCAGCTACGAGATCGCGATGGGCTTCGCGCTGGTGGTCGTGCTGATGGTCTCCGGCTCCATGAACATGAGCCAGATCGTGCTCGGCCAGGACGAGGGCTACTTCGCCGGCCTGGGCCTCAACTTCCTGAGCTGGAACTGGTTGCCGCTGTTCCCGATCTTCATCGTCTACGTGATCGCCGGCATCGCCGAGACCAACCGCCACCCGTTCGACGTGGTCGAGGGCGAATCCGAGATCGTCGCAGGGCACATGGTCGAGTACTCGGGCATGAGCTTCGCCATGTTCTTCCTGGCCGAGTACGCCAACATGCTGCTCGTGTCCACGCTCGGCGCGGTGATGTTCCTCGGCGGCTGGCTGCCGCCCATCGACGCCCCGGTGCTGAACTGGATTCCCGGCTGGATCTGGCTGGGCCTGAAAACCTTCGTCGTCGTGACGATGTTCCTGTGGGTACGCGCCACCTTCCCGCGCTTCCGCTACGACCAGATCATGCGGCTGGGCTGGAAGATCTTCATACCGATCACGCTGATCTGGCTGGTCGTCGTGGGGCTGTGGATCCAGTCGCCGTGGAACATCTGGAATTGAGCCGTTTATGTCAGCCGTCGCTTCCATCAAAGAGTTCTTCAACACCTTTCTGCTCATCGAGCTGCTCAAGGGCATGAAGCTCACGGGCCGCCATGCGCTGCAGCGCAAAATGACGATCCAGTTTCCGGAAGAAAAGACGCCGCTCAGCCCGCGCTTTCGCGGCCTGCACGCGCTGCGCCGGTACGAGAACGGCGAGGAGCGCTGCATTGCCTGCAAGCTGTGCGAGGCGGTCTGCCCGGCGCTGGCCATCACCATCGAATCCGAAGTGCGCGAAGACGGCTCGCGCCGCACGACGCGCTACGACATCGACCTCACCAAGTGCATCTTCTGCGGGTTCTGCGAAGAGAGCTGCCCGGTCGATTCGATCGTCGAGACGCACATCCTTGAATACCACGGCGAAAAACGCGGCGACCTTTATTTCACCAAGGACATGCTGCTGGCCGTGGGGGACCGCTACGAAAAAGACATTGCCGCCGCGCGGCAGGCCGATGCGGCCTACCGGTAAGCAACGGCCCGCGTGCTGCGAGGCCGGCGGACGACAACCATGACCATAGAAACTGCACTGTTCTACGTCTTCTCGGCGATCCTGCTGTTCGCTGCGTTCCGCGTGATCACCGCGCGCAGCACGGTCTATGCGGCGCTGTATCTGGTGCTGGCCTTCTTCACTGCCGCGTGCGTGTGGATGCTGCTGCAGGCGGAGTTCCTGGCGATCGCGCTGGTGCTGG